>DATJXK010000220.1:0-7851 GCA_035500235.1 Pseudomonadales bacterium
GTCAGTTTGCACGACGCCATCGAGAATATCGACATCGGTGGCCCTTCCATGCTCCGTAGCGCCGCGAAAAACCATGACAGCGTGACGGTTGTAGTTGATCCCGCCGACTACAACGAAGTAGCCAAACAAATTTCAGAAAACGGCAACACGACCCTGGAATTGCGCCGCAAACTTGCGGCCAAAGTTTTCGCCCGGACTGCCGCTTACGATGCAGCCATTGCCGCCCATCTGAGCGCGGAATTTAAAACGCAAAGTTCCGAGCTGCCTAAATCGCTTACGGTATTGGCTCCGCTCGCGCAACCACTCCGCTACGGCGAGAACCCGCACCAGGCGGCTGCGCTCTATGGCCGTTTCAGCGAATTTTTCACCCAACTGCATGGCAAGGAACTTTCCTATAACAACATCCTGGATTTGACCGCCGCCGCAAATTTGATTTCTGAATTTGAAAATGATGCCCCTACCCTCGCCATCCTGAAACACACTAATCCCTGCGGCGTCGGCCAGGGAAAAAGTCTCCGCGAAGCCTGGGACCTGGCGTTTGCCACGGACAAACAGGCGCCCTTCGGCGGTATTATCACGACCAACCAAACCCTGGATGCGTCTTGCGCTGAAGCCATTTCGGAAATCTTCAGCGAAGTCATCGTCGCGCCGGATTTTTCCGCCGAAGCGCTTGCCATCCTGCAAAAGAAAAAAAATCTCCGGCTGCTGCGCGTGCTTAAATCGCCGCGCGCAGGCGATCCCTTTGATGTGCGGAGCGTCGGCGCCAATTCATTCTTATTACAACAACGCGACTTGAAAATGGCGGCGGCGGGCGACTTAAAAATCGTGACCAAACGGCAGCCGTCACCCGAGGAACTGAGCTCGATGCTTTTTGGCTGGCGCGTGGCCAAACACGTGAAATCAAATGCCATTGTCTATGCGTTGCCGGGACGGACCGTCGGCATCGGGGCCGGGCAAATGAGCCGCGTGGATGCCAGCCGCATCGCCGTTTGGAAGGCGGCGGAAGCCAAGCTTTCACTGAAAGGCAGCGCCGTTTGCAGTGATGCCTTCTTTCCATTCCCGGATGGCTTGATTGCGGCGGCGGAAGCCGGCGCGACCGCAGCCATCCAGCCCGGCGGGTCGGTCAAAGATCCTGAAGTAATTGCCGCGGCTGACGAACGGGGAATGACCATGGCTTTCACGGGCGCCCGGCATTTCCGGCATTAGGCTGGCCCCCTCCATTCAACGGAGGAGCGTGAAAAGCATAATAAATTGGGCCACGGTAATGATTACCAAAAGGGCCCAAACAAAATTTTCACGAAGCCACAAACCGCGTTGTGGCGCGGGCGCGAGCCAGAACTGGATTTTTGCCGAGCCCAGCGTAATTACATCTCCATTGCGAAGCATCGCCTTATCGACTGGTTTGCCATTGACCGCAGAAATCGCGTTGGCCGTTGTCGACAACTGAAACCCCGTTTTTTCGACGAATTCAAGTGTCAGGTGTTGGTCCCAAACACCATCGTCTTCCAGCGTCAAATCGTTTTGGGGAGCGCGTCCGATGCAAAAGGGGAAATGTGAGGCTTCAGCACGTTCCCCCGATTTTTTCCCTGATAAAAGCTGCAGGTATATCATTACCAAAGCCGGCGGTGGACTTCGATCTTATCACCGGGGAAGACCGGCGGGTCCTGGGCGGGGTCATTCAGCGCCTTGTCATAATTCACCTGGATACGCGTGCCATCGTGGCGCGTCAGCCAGATTTTTGTGTGGCTGGCAAACTGTGATAAATCGCCCGCCGCCTGGATAGCCGTGGTTACGGTCGTTTGCCCCACGTACACTTCAGGGCCCGGATGGTTCACCTCGCCGCCGACATAATAAACACGGGTTTGCGCAGTGACAGTCGTAGTGAGGTGGATGAAATATTGCGGAATATAGGATCGGTCAATTTCGTCCTGCAATTCTGCGAGCGTCTTGCCCGCCGCCTGGATCCGGCCAACCAATGGAAGTGAAATGGTGCCGTCATCAGCGATCACATAAGGCTGCCCAGCCGCGGGAATTGGCCCCTGCGCTTCACTGCCGGTGCTGGTCGCCACGATTACTGTTTCCCCGATTTCCAGGCGGGCAGCCGCCAGGATAGACTGGTCGCTATTGGTCGTCGACTCCGTCAACGTCGGCGGGTTCGGATTATCGGTAAAAATCGGATCTTCCGTTGAGCGGCAGCCTGAAAGGATCATTCCCGCCAATACTACGGCGCTCGCAGACAACGAGAGTTTTATAAACAAATTCATGGGCGCTTATCCTTGCCTAATTACCGTGTGCGTGCAATCAATACTTTTTCTGAATGCCCACCCGTTCGCCGTCGCCCGGCGAGGTCTTGGAAGGTTCCGCCCCCGATTCTTCATTGGCATGATAATAATAACCGCCGTAATAATAATAGCTTTCATCCTGCGCCATGTTGATGTTGTTCAGGACGATGCCCACCAGGTTGCCACCGACCTTTTCCACCATCTGTTTGGCGCGGATATTCATCAACTGGGGATAGCGGCGATATTGGATGATTTGGACAGCCATATCAATTTCGCTGGCCAGCACCGAGGCATCGCTCAATCCCATAATGGGCGGCGAATCAAAAAGGATGAAGTCATAACGCTGCTTCAATTCACTGATTAAACTCTTCATCTGGCCGGAACCCAGGATATTCATTGACCCGCCCGGCAATTTTCCGCTGGCCAGAAAATCAAGCATCGGCACCGCAGTAGTCTGGATCACTTCCTCCAGCGTATTTTGCTTGAGCAGAAAATTAATCAAACCGGCATTATTGCTCAGCTTTAGCAGCTTGTGCAGTGTGGGGCGCCGCAAATCTGAGTCCACCACGAGCGTGCGCTGTCCCGCTTGCGCGAAAACCGTCGCCAGGTTAAGCACGGTCGTGGATTTGCCTTCGCCCATACCCGCGCTGATGACTACCAGGCTGTTGAAATTTTCGTCCTTGCGCGAAAAGAGAATGTTGGTGCGCAGCACCCGGTAGGCTTCGGCATGGGAACTGTCCATGCCCTGCTCCATGAGAATGCCGACGTTTTGCGGAATAACCCCCAGTACCGGAGTTTGAAAGACACGCTCAACTTCATCAATGGTTTTGACACTGGTATCAAGATATTCAATGAAAAATGCCAGGCAGATGCCCACCAGCAGGCCCATAAACGCCGCGATGCTAATATAAAGCGTCTTTTTAGGACGCACCGGGACCGGATTGGGCGAAGCGGGATTGATAGACTTGACCAGGGCCGTTTTGGGAATGACCGCATCCGCCTTGTCCGATTCAATCTTCGCCGCCAGCAAATCGCGCACACTGCGCTCACTCGCCAGATTTTGTTTAGCTTCCCAGTAAGGCGCTCCGCGATTGGCCTCGCTGTTATCGGTATCTTCGACTTGCTGGAGCCGGTTGCTCAACGTAACCAGGGCCATTTGCGACCCGTCAACCCGATTTTTGAGCGTAATCATAATTCCGGCCACACGATCATCAATTTGCCGGTTCAAGGTTTCAATTAAAGATTTTGTGGTAAGGACTTCCGGGTTGGCCTGGCCAAGATGATTGGTTTCAGCCACGTATGCCTGCTCGTTGTCATTAAGCTTGCTCAACAAACCGGAAAGGATGTCATCGTTTGCCGTGGTCGGCAGCACATCCCTCATCTCCGCCGGATTGGTCTCTTGCAGCGACAACAGATTCATATACTCATTATTGAGCTTCATGTAATCTGCTTCGTCTTCAATTAACCGTTCACTGAGATTCTGGACTGACTGATTATTAATCGTGGGCGAAAACGTCATGGAATTCGGATCCGTATCATGAATATTTAAATTCGTGCGCAAATAATCCACATTGCTTTGCATCATCGTGATTTTCACTTCCTCATTTTGCAGGTCCTGGTCCAGCATCGAAATACCGTTGGTCATCTGCGAAGTGTGCTGTTCCAAACGGTAGTTTTTATATGCCTCAGCGATCGTATTGGCAATTATCGCGGCTTCATCCTTATCATCGCTGATCACCGAAATATCGATGATTTTGGTATTACGTTCCGGCGCCAGGCTGATTTGGCCCCGCAAAATACTGAGTGTCTCGCTGGTCTTGAAGGGAACTCCGTTATTGAATTTCTTCCCCCAGACGTCATCCAAATTAAGCCGGTCGATAACCCGCGTTAAAACATCCTGCCCCAGGATGGCCTTTTGTTCGGTCTCCATGAAGTAGGGGTCATAAGGCACATAAGCTCCTGAGCCTTCACCGATGGTGGGAACGTCAGACACCGTATCCGGCTCGATGCGCACCTGGGCCGTGCTGCTGAAGGAAGGTCGCATCAGGAACGTCACAAACGTGGCGATCAATGTCGTGATCAAAAAAACAGAAATGATGATGCCCTTGCGAATCCGGATAATACGCCAGTAATCAAGGAAATGCAGTCTGCTTTCCGGCGTTGCTGTCAATTCTGGCGAATCCATAATTAAAAATAAACGGGAGCCGAGTGTACTTTAGACATGGCTCCCTTCTTAACGTTCAAATTTTGATAAAATTAGTAGGTAGCGGTAATACCCAGATACGTAACATTGCGGTGATAACCCGGAAGCGCGGAAGTAGTGGCCACATAATCGTAATTCCAGCCGCCATCCAAGGAAAGATACTCATTGAGGCTGTAACTCAAATTCAGGCCCAGGCTGTACCAGGCCTGCCCGTCGCCATCGCTGGCGCCGCCTTCGTAAATCCCGTATTGGTAGCGGCCAATAACGCTGCCGGTTAAATGCGGGGTAAACTTGTGGTTAATCGTGCCATAGACCACCGAGGTTAACTGGTAGGTCGTAATGCTGCCGTTGGAGTGGTCCGGATTAGGAGTGTCCGAAGCGCCCACATCTTCAGTAAAGCCGAGTTGGGCATAACTTCCAGGCAAATAGGTGTACGTAAGCGCAATATTCGCATACGGATACCATGCAGTGGATGACTGGGTGGAAAATGATGGGAGATTATAATTGTCCACATACGTGGCCCCAATCTGGACATTGGCATCCAAATTCCGGTTGGCGTTATACTTTCCACCCAGATAAAAATTCTGCGAATAATTGTTCAGGCTGTCGCTGTTATAAATATCGCTGGGAGTCTGGCCGTACCCAATCTGCTGGCCGGCTGTGTACTGGTTAAATGTAAATTGATAACCCACCAAAAACGACAGGTCCGGCAAATATTGATAATTCAGGTTTAGGAAAGCGCCGTTATCGAGTTGGTTTAGAAACCCGGCCAGGCTGGGATCAGATATATTGCCCTGATTATCTTCATATTGAAGAAGAGTATTATTATAAGACAGGTCGGTGCTGAACAATGCGCTCCATTCCGTATGAAGGCTCAGGGTGCCTATGTTTTGAAGATAGCTGCTCTGCACTCGATAGGGTAAGCCGCCTGTTGCGCTCAATTGTGGCTCTTGCCCATAGTTGAAAACATCCTGCACCTTCCCCTCCCAACGTTCCGTAAACGCATGGTCAATCCATAGATTAACATTTTGCGTTTGGTCAATCGGATTGGCTCCCTGGTTTTCACGCGCCTGGTAATAATATAATCCGTAGGTGTAACGCAGGCCCAATTCTGTCTGCTGCAGCGGAATAATAATGCTGATGCTCGGACTCACTTCAAAGCCCCAGCTGTATTGCGATTGGGGAGTAGTCGTGTAGTTGCTGTCGTAAAAACCGCGCAACGTTCCCGATACACTCCATACCCTTGAAGCGTCCATGGCCGTGACATCCGGAGCATATTCATCCGCGTGAAGACCGGCCGCGCCAATCGCCGCCAGGCCGGCAGAGACTAAGATTTTTTTCATATGGGGCTTAAATTGTGACAGTTCTCGAGCCTAGGTGTTCAACACAATGATTACTGGCACAGCGACATATTCCGGAGAAACAGCGTTACTGTCAAATTTTTTTTCTGGCATTTTTCTATGAATTCACGCCTTCCGCTTCGTTCCCAGGGCTTTTAGTAACTGTTTCAAATTCAGAGTATTAATCACGTCGTTTTGTTCCAGCCACCCTTTGCGCGCAATGCCCGCGCCCAATCGCAAAAAACCCGCGTGCTCATTTCGGTGCGCGTCCGGATTGATCACACATTTGACCCCCTTGCGTTTGGCGGCGGGCCACCATCTCCAGTCCATATCAAAACGGTATGGGCTGGCATTCAATTCAATCCATGTCCCCGTTTCTGCGCAGGCCTCGATCACCGCATTCATGTTCACTGGATAAGCCTCCCTCTCCAGCAGTAATCGCCCCGTGGGATGCGCAAGAAAATGCACAAATTTATTTTCTGCCGCGCGAATCAGCCGCTTGGTATTTTCCGCCTCATTGTTGGCCGGCACGTGCAAGCTCGCCACCACCACGTCCAGTTCGGACAAAACTTCATCGTCCAAATCCAGGCCGTTTTTGACGATGTCCACTTCCACTCCTTTCAAAAGCCGGAACTCGCTGCCGCTTTGCGCGAGTCCATCGTTGATTTTTTTTATCTCTTTGGCTTGCTCCCGCAATCGCGCCGCATCCAAACCATTTGCCTGGAACGAAGCCTTCGAGTGGTCAGTGATCGCCCAATACGCCAGCCCCAGGTCCTCCATGAACTTCGCAATATCCTCCAGCCGGTTATGCCCGTCGCTCCACGTGGAATGGTTGTGCAGCGAACCTTTCAATTGCGTCCATTCAATTAATTTCGGAAGCTCGTTTTTTTCCGCCGCCGCAAATTCGCCCATGTCCTCCCGCAACTCCGGCTCGATGTACGGCAAATCCAGTTTCGCAAAAACCTCCTCTTCGCTTTGGCACGGTACCAGCAATTTCGGGTCGCGCGTTTCTTCCTTGGATTTGAATAAACCGTACTCGTTCAGCCGCAGCCCGCGCGCGATGGCCCGCTGCCGCATCACAATATTATGCTCCTTGCCGCCCGTGAAATACATCAGCGCAAAGGGAAATTCTTTGTCGCTTACTACCCGCAAATCCGATTGCAGCCCGCCTTCCAATACCACGCTCGCCTTCGTTTCACCTTTGGCCGTCACCTTGATGATGCCCGGCTGCGAGCAAAAAAAATCAATCACTTCCGCCGGTTTTTTGGACGAGGCCAGCAAATCAATATCCCCAATCACTTCCTTATTGCGCCGCATGCTCCCGCCCCCGCTGCAGCGGATCACCGCCGGATGGTTCCGCAAACTTTCCAACAGCGGCTCCGCCGCCCGCAAGGCGTCACTCAATAAAAATTTGCTCGCATACGTCCGCTTCCGCTCGATCCCTTCCAGGATATTTTGTGCCGTCTTTTCGCCAAAGCCGTCCAGCTCCGCCACTTTGCCCGACTTGCAAGCTGCCTCCAGTTGTTCGATCGATTCGATGCCCAGCTTCTCGTACATCGTTTTGATTTTTTTGGGGCCGACTCCGGGGATTTCCAGCATCTCCGTAAGCCCCGGCGGAAGCGACGCCTTAAGCTCCTCGTAATATTTTAACTTTCCGGTTTGGACCAGTTCCGTGATTTTTTTGCTGATGGCTTCCCCGATGCCTTTGACTTCCGTGAGCCGGTCTTCCGCGATGATTTTTTCCAGCGCCTCTTCCAGGTTTTCAATGGCCCGCGCCGCATTCCCGTAAGCACGCGTCTTGAACGGATTTTCCCCTTTTAATTCCAGGAGCATTCCGATCTCGACCATGATTTCCGCGATTTTGCTTTTGTCCATGCCCGGAATGATAGGTTCAAACCTCCCGGTTCAAAGTTCAAACTGGATGAATTTTCTGCGAGCCGCCGTAATCAATATGTCGTATCGAATCCGGGGAATCAGTACTGGCCGCCGATCGAGTTGGTATTAAACTCGCCGTGCTGTTCCTCAT
>DATJXK010000221.1:0-23555 GCA_035500235.1 Pseudomonadales bacterium
AAAGCGACAGAAGCAGATACTGCAAATCAATGAGCATCTCGCGCCAGGATTTTCTGCCACGTGCGATACCAAAAGCGCGCTCTGCCAGCGTGAAGACAATAACCCCTATGGACAGGGAAATGGCCCCTTCGACCAGTGAACCCAAACAATCATGGAATAACTCGTGCACGCTACCAATATTATATCAGCGCGCCAGCTATGCGCAATATCCGCCCAACCCGGTATTACTTTTCTGCAAGCAACACTGCCAGGTCCCATGGTGGTCAGTAGGTGGCAACAGCATCCTGGACCCATCGGAGGTCGGTAAAATCCGGGCTTGAATCGAGATAATTGATGCTATCAATTCCATACGTCCCCGGATCGGCCCATCGATGGAATTCCACGTGCCCATCCGCAAACGTAAAGTTCGAGCCCCGATGCACCATGGCGGGAATATTGAACCATTCGCCTACGGGTCCATAGCCGGGAAGGCCGCTCGGCGAGAAACCGAAATCGCCATCATCGATGGAGAAAGGCCCCTCCTCGAGAAAAACCATGGCTAAGGAAGGCCCCGGCTTCCGGATATCCGTTAGTTTCTTGTTGACCGTATAAAGTTTCGCAGGCAGGCCGGCATGAGTGCTCCCAATATCCTGGCCGTTCATATAACAATTCATCGAATAGGTGCGTACCCGATAGGTGAGAGCAGGCGATTGGCGGTTGTCCGGGAGATGGTACAAGGCGGGGCAACGATAGACACCGACATTTCCGCTATAGCTGTAAATTTGACCGGCTTTAATAAGGTCGAGGTTCGCCGCATCCGATGGCGTTTCGACGTTGCCGTAGACCCATGCCGGGCCGCTGTTGGTCACGGGCAATTTCGGATTGTCAGGCAGGGCGTCGTTGTATTCGTTGCAATAAATCAGCCAACTGGTTTGCAATTGCCGCAGGTTCCCCAAACATTGGGTGCGTTGAGCCCTTTGTTTTGAACCTTCAAGTACTGGCAGCAATATCGCCGCTAAAATGGCAATGACAGCGATAACGACCAGCAACTCGACCAGCGTGAATCCCTGATTTTCTCCGGCCAACATAAATCTTCGCGGGCAATGCCCATTGATTACTTCCGCTGAGAGTCGTAGAGAAATTTAATTTCAGCTTCGGAGAGTCCGCGATTGAACATCATCGGCTCGGAAATTAACCCGTCAAACGATGCGCCCACCTCATTGTATTGTGGATTGGGATCGACCAGATTTATCCCGATGGTCAGGTCGTGGGAATTTGCAGGCACGCTTCCCTGCCACCAGGAAATTCGCTTCTGGCGCACGCCATCAACATAGAAAATCTCCTTGGCCCCATCATACGTCACTGCCACGTGATGCCATTGGCCATCAGTCACTTTTTGATCACTGCCCACTGCATAATCTTTGGAATTGATATCGATTTCGAGGACCGCCTTACCCTGCGCCTTGTTGCCCGGCGTGTGGCCGCCCGCGATGCTGAGGGCAAAACCGCCTTTCCAGCTCTTATCAAAAACGCGCCGCCAGGTGTCTCCTGTGTTGCTGGTTTTAATCCACGCTGCCAATGTCAGGTTGGATGGGTTTAGCGAGGGATTGTTGGGGATAACAATGTATTGGTTGGGTGGAGAAAATTGAAGTACACCGCCTCTTTGCGGATCGGAGGCCCATTGTGCGCCGACAATTTGGCCGTTGTTCCCGGCGCTGCTGGCATCCATGGCCTGGCCATCAACGGGTGCGCGGTCAAAGGTGTAATGCAGGACCAAACTCTCTTGAAGGCTGGCTTTGGTGACGGGCGTTCCTGATGGTGATTCACCGGCTTGGGCGACCAGGATAGGAACGGTAACCGTCGCCACCAGCGCCGCCGAGATGGCAGCATAAGTGATTTTCTTCATAAATAATGACTGAATGTGAGTTAACAGGACGCTGAGAAATCCTGCATTCGCCGCCTTGGCGAGCGAAGCGGAAGCCATGGTGGAAGCCAACCCGATGGGCGCGGCGTGAACGGCATTGGCGGTAATGGCAGAACCAACCATCACACCGGTCAGAACAATTCCCCGGCGCTGGAAATACATCCGCAATTTGTCCATGGCGCGACTGACGCGTTTTTGGGCTGTATCTTCATTCAATGACAACGCAGCGCCGATTTCCCGCCAGCTCTGACCTTCAAAAAAACGTAGGACGATGGCATTTTGTTCCGTGGCTTTGAGCGTACCCATGGCATCGTCCAGGTGGGGCAGAATGGATTTCCAGGTTGCGGTGGTCTCTTCAGCAGGTGATTTCATGGTCATTGCCTCCATTTCACGTTCTTGCCGGGTCCGCTCATCGCGCACGGCATTGGCCGCCTGGCAACGGGTAACGCGGTAGAGCCAGCCGGGAAGCGTGTGGCCTGAGCGGATGGTCGATGCTTTGCAGGCCAACTGGATAAAAACGGATTGGGCAACATCTTTGGCCATGGCCGCGTCCCGGACGACACGTAGCGCCGTGGAATAAACCAGATTGATGTGACGGACCACCAAATCGGCAAAAGCCTTTTCGGATTGCCGTTCTACGTACTCCCGCAGCAGTTCCTGGTCATCCATAGCGGTCTTTATACTTAAGTCACGGCGCGCCGAAGAAATCCGACAAAAAAGTTACGGCAGGCCCGGAATGGCCACGGTTATTTCTCCGCGAGCAACGCCGCCAGGTCCAGGCGATGGGTAAACATGGCCAGAGCGCCATCTGGGGTACGGGGCCATTGGTCACGGGGACGGTCCCAGTACAACTCGACGCCGTTGCCGTCAGGGTCGCGTAGATAGAGGGCATGGCTAACGCCGTGATCGGACGCGCCGTCTAATTCAATTCCGGCGGTGAGGACGCGGCGCAAAGCGTCCGCAAGCGACGCGCGGGCAGGATATAAAATCGCAAGGTGATAAAGCCCGGTGCTGCCACGGGGCGGAGGCGAGCCGCCGGCGCTTTCCCAGGTATTCAACCCAATGTGATGATGGTAGCCACCGGCAGAGATAAAAGCGGCCTGGGAACCGAAGCGCTGCTGTAGTTCGAAACCAAGGATATCGCAATAAAACTTCAACGCGCGTTCAAGATCCGCAACTTTGAGATGGACATGGCCAATGCGGACCTGCGGATCAATCGGGTTTGAGGGCATGCGTGTATTAAACGCATTTCTCATCAGATGTGAAATATTTAATGAATCAATTGTTTTATCAGAGCCTCGCGGACTCGGCTGTGAATGAAGCTCGCCCTCACCCCTGCCCTCTCCCCCAGGAGAGGGGGAATCATCGTCTGATCCATGGAAACGACAACAACCGAATCCGTTCAGGAGTTCAATGTGAAAATTATCTTTCGGAAAATTCTTACCCAGCTCTCTTCCTCTGTGGCATACACGCAAGGCGAGAGACTACGACATCAGTCAAAAAGAATGGATGGCGTAAACCGCCTGGTTCGTGCCGGTGGCCCAAAGGTTGAGAGGATCCAGCGAGAGAGGAAATTTATAATACTGCACGCTGCCATCGGACATGGTGTAATTGGAACCGCCTGCACCCATGCCTGCCGCCGCTGCCGACCCGCTTCCATCGTGCCGGCTTTCATTAACGACTTCGTCAATGTCATCCCCGTTAAGAAGGTCGGCATAGAAATCGCCCGCCTGTGAAGATTTTTCACCCAGCAGAATGACAGTAGTGGGCTGCATAATGGACGATTGCAACATGCCCTGCGGATACGTGCCGGCCATGTAATTGGCAAAATCGGCAGCGGGCAAGGTTTGTTGGAAATAATCGTTGTACCCGTTGATCAAATAGCTGCGCGAGGAAGCATCGGCGACATTGTTGGAAGGACTGTTGCCGGCCGTGAGAGGCGTGTTGGTCAGTTCGCTGGGGCAAAGCAGCAATTTTAAATTATGCCCGTAAGTATCATAAAATTTATCCGGCCAGCGGTCTGAGGTCGAACGCGGGGGAAAGTAACCATGGTTATCATTGGCATAGACCATGGCCGCCAGACCTAATTGCTTGAGATTGTTCATGCACTGGATGCGCATGGCCGTTTGCCGGGCACGGCTCAAGACCGGCAGCAGCATGGCCGCGAGAATGGCGATGATAGCGATGACGACCAGAAGTTCAATGAGGGTAAATGCGCAAATGTTGCGCACTTTTTTCCCACCGCCGTAATTTTGCTTTGATTCAATTTTCTTCATAACCGCATAATCCCTGCATACGTCTATCTGAGAGACGCACGGCAACGCCGTTGCGTTTCAAAAATTTATGACAAAAAAGAATCTGTGGCTGATGACCGCGCTGGTCGTGATAGCAACCATTTACATTTGCTTCTTCACGGACTGGTTCAAGCCAAAAACAATTACCCTTTTTGACACCTCGCGGCCGATGCAGCGTTTCCACGGCCGGAAAGACTTACCATACATTATGTTTGGCATCACGGAAGGAAAAATGAAGCTGACCGAAGTGAAAGTGGTGCCTTTGGACAGCTTCAAAACAAACTCCGCCACGCCGGCGATGTGGCATTTGGTCTCAGATTCCAACTCGACGCCCGTCCAAAGATTCGTTTACGGTCAACGAATTGGAGGAATGAAACCCTATGTGCAGGGATTAACGCCGCAACCGCTGGAAACGAATGTCACGTATCGTCTTTTCGTCGTGGCGGGGAAAGAAAAAGGCGAGCACGATTTTGAGATCAAGTAGCGGCCGCTAAACAGCAGCTTCAATTTTCTTCCCGGCGAAGTGGCAGGAGGCGCGCACGTCTTTTTTCACTTCACGAAATTCCGGGAAGGTATCTTTGCAAATGGGCATTTGGGCAATGGGACAGCGCGGGTGAAACGGGCAACCGGAGGGCGGATGAATGGGTGACGGGACGTCACCGGACAGCACGATGCGTTTGCGCTTCGTTTCAGGATCCACTTCAGGCACAGCGGAAATGAGAGCCTGGGTGTAAGGGTGCTGCGGGTCGCGAATCAGGCTCTTGGCCTCGGCGGCTTCGACAATTTTCCCCAGATACATCACCAGCACGCGATGACTGATATGCTCCACGACTGCCAAATCGTGCGCGATGAAAAGGTAAGCTATCCCGTGTTGCTGCTGGAGGTCGCGGAGGAGATTGATGATTTGCGCCTGCACGGAAACGTCAAGCGCACTGACAGGTTCGTCGCAAATAATGAGCTTGGGCTCGACGGCCAGGGCACGGGCGATGCCGATGCGCTGGCGCTGGCCACCGGAAAATTCATGCGGATAGCGGCGGGCATACGCGGTGTCCAGCCCGACGGATTTAAGCAGTTCAAAAATTCTTTTTTGCCGGGCGGATGAAGAATCAGTCAATTTATGGATATCAAGGGCTTCGCCAACGATCTGCTCCACTGTCATGCGCGGGTTGAGTGAGCCGTAAGGATCCTGAAAAATCATCTGGAACTTGCGGCGGCGGGCGCGGAGGTTCGCACCCCCCATGCGCGTAATATCTTCGCCGTCCAGGAAAATTTGCCCGGCAGTGGGTTCTACCAGGCGCACGATGGCGCGGCCGAGAGTGGTTTTACCGCAACCGCTTTCGCCGACCAGCCCCACGGTTTCGCCCGGGGCGATGGTGAAACTGATGTCATCCACGGCTTTAACACTCTCGTGAGAGCGGCTGAGCATCCCGTGCTTGACGGGGAAATGGACTTTCAGATTTTTGACTTCAAGCAGCGACACGCAGGGAGATTAGCGTTTTCGAACAAAATCTTCCAGAATTTAACGCGACCGGCTTATTCCTCAAACAATGCCCGGGCGAATTGTTTAGCATCGAATGGCTGTAAATCATCAGCCTGTTCGCCCAGGCCAATGAATTTGACGGGGAGACCAAGTTCTTTTTGGATGGCCACGACCATGCCGCCTTTGCTGGTGCCATCCAGTTTAGTAACGATGAGGCCGGTGAGAGGGACGGATTTGTTGAATTCGCGCGCCTGGTTCATGGCATTCATCCCGGTACTGCCATCGAGCACGAGCAGGACTTCATGCGGGGCGCCGGGCAATTGTTTGCCAATGACGCGGTGCAACTTTTGCAATTCCTGCATCAGGTTGTGCTTGGTATGCAAACGCCCCGCAGTATCAATGAATAGAAAATCTGCCTTGCGTGCCTGCGCGGCGGTAACGGCGTCGTGCGCGACAGCGGCAGGGTCGGCACCATAAGCGCCGGCAATGACTTCGACTTTCAACCTTTGTCCCCACAATTTGAGTTGTTCGATGGCGGCGGCACGAAAGGTGTCGCACGCGGCGAGCACGGCGGTTTTATTTTGAGATTGAATGAAATGCGCGAGCTTGGCGCTGGTGGTGGTTTTGCCGGTGCCGTTGACGCCGACAATGGACACAACCGAGACACCGCCGGGCACTTCCTTGAGCTTTCCGCTCGAGGCAGAAAAATTCTTTTCGATTTCACCGGCGGCTACAGCAAAAACGTCCAGCCCTGCCCCACCCTGCGTTTCGTACCCTTTTTTGACGGCGTCAACAATTTGGGCGGTCATGGCCATGCCCAAATCAGCGCCGATCAGGGCGGCTTCGAGATCTTCCAGCGACGCGGCGTCCAGTTTTGGCGAACGGGTAACGATGCGCTTAATCTCGTGGACGAGCTTGCTGTGAGTTTTAGCGAGGCCGGCTTTAAACTTGTCGAATAATCCCATTTTGAAATTGGCAGAAGCTTATCGTGCAACCGTGATAGAGACCGGCGCGGAAACGGCCGAAGCGCTGTTGGTCGCAGTAGCCCTGGCCGTGAGTGAATAGTTCCCTGCTGGCACATTTGTCCACGTACACTGCGCCGGATAAAAACCAGGGGGCATAATCCACATGGGTGTAGCCTGGCCGGGTGAGGCATGAGGACGAATCGTACCGTGCCAGACTGCTTTGGCTGAACCGACGGATTTGGAATCGGCAAAAAATTCAACGTTTACGGAATCGCCTGCGTTAAATTCCGGTTCATCCGGTCGCACGTAAGCCTGCATTTCTATCGCAGCCGGCGCCTGGAGGCCATCACGGTGTGGCAACCATAGCTGTACGTAAAGCTGGTTCGTCGCATTGCCCGGTGAGCCCGGCATTTGCGCGAGGCCGCCACAAAGGGACCATCCTATCAGAATCGAAATGAGCAACGTCTTCTTTGGCATCGAATAAATTAAGTTTACTCCTTGCGGTTGGTCTTTTGGCGTTCCCTCATTTTTCCGATATGGTCGTAGGGCAAGCGAACGGTGCCGATGAGAGGTTTGCCTTTGCTGTAGCCATGACAATCGCTGCCGCCGGTAACGAGCAGGTGGTACTTATCGGCAATTTCCAAATAGCGTTCGGACATGGCGGTGGAATGTTTCGTGTGAAAACATTCAATCCCGTCGAGGCCGGCATCTACAAGGCTGGGAATAATGTCGTCTGTCCGGTTCAAACCGGGATGGGCCATGACGGCAAGGCCACCGGCCTGGTGAACGAGTTCAATGGCATCGAGCGCGGAAATTTTTGATTTAGGAACCCAGGCGGGGCGGCCTTTTTTCAGGAAGCGTTCGAAAGCCTCATCCAGATTCCTCACGAGGCCTTCTTTGACCATGGCGCGGGCGACGTGCGGACGGCCGGGAGATTTGCAATTGGCCAGCGCAAAAACCGATTCGACCTGGAGCGGCACCCCCATTTCATTGATGCAGGAGACCATTTCGTGGATGCGATTCTGGCGGACGGCCTGGAACTTGGCGATTTCTCCAAGCAATTTGGCGTTGCTGGTGTCGAGGAAATAGCCAAGCACGTGCAGTTCGGTGTCGTCCTGCTCGGCGGTAAGCTCAGTGCCAGGAACGAATTCCATGTTTACTGCAGCGCAGCCGGCGGCAACGCGCGTGCTGGCCTCCACGGAATCATGGTCGGTCACGGCAATACAGGCGAGGCCGGCCTTTTGGGCATGCAAAACCAGCTCTTCCGGGGTGAAGGTGCCATCGGAAAAATTTGTGTGCAGATGGAGATCGGCAAATTTCATTATTCGCTTCGGGCCGGACGCAGGACTTCGCCGCGAATTTTATCGAGGATGCCGTTCACAAACTTTCCGCTGTCCTGGGTGGAGAATTTCTTGGCGATGTCCACGGCTTCATTGATGCTGACCACCGGCGGAATGTCCTGGCGATACAGCATTTCGTAGATGGCCAGGCGCATGATATTGCGGTCCACGGCGGCGATGCGGTGAAACTCCCAGTTTCGGGCGTGGCTTTTGATCTTCTCGTCAATGGCGTCGCGATTTTGCAGGACACCGCGAATGAGCGGATCGGCAAACAGGCGCGTTTCTGATTCCTCGACAGTGGGCGGAGGCAATTCGACGGGCTGTCCCCAATGGGCACCGGCTTTTTCATCGGCAATGGCCGCAGCGCGCTGGTTGTCCCAAAATTCATTCAGGGCGCGCTCTAAATCCACGGGCGGATTCAGGTCGTGCTGAAACAAAAATTGCACTGTGCGCTCACGCGCTTCGCGTCGCTTACCCATATTCGATATGGCAATGTGCCTCAAAACAGGGAATCAGGGAAATGAAAAACTGTGATGGCGGATAGGCGCTTGGTCTGGGCTGGTCAAAAACGAAGGACGCTGCTAGTTTTGGCGAAAATGAACTTGTTTGCCTGGAAACGTATCGAAGAAATGCTCATGGGGCTTGGGCAATTCTCTCTTCTGACGCGTGATACGGCGGCATCATTTTTTAAGGGGCGAATCGGGTGGCGGGAATTTATTTATCAGCTTTATTTCATTGGCGTTAAATCACAGGCCGTGGTGCTGATTACGGGCGCATTCACCGGGATGGTCCTGGGGGCGCAGACGTATTTTCAATTTCATAAGGTGAAGATGGACACTGCCACGCTGGCCGTAGTGGCGGTTTCTTTGTGCAGTGAATTGGGGCCGGTGCTGACAGCCCTTATGGTGGCCGGGCGCGTGGGTGCGGCCATGGCCGCGGAAATCGGCACGATGCGTGTAACAGAACAAATTGATGCGCTGCGAACGCTGGCCACGCATCCGGTGGATTATTTGGTGGTACCGCGGCTGGCGGCGTCCATGGTGGCGCTGCCGTTATTGGTGGTGGAAGCCATCGTTTTTGGCATCGGCGCGAGTTATGTCGTAGGGGTTTACGTGTTGGACATTGACCCGGTTTATTTGTGGTACAACATGCAGCACTTTACGCATGAAATTGATCTGGTAGAGGGGCTGGTTAAGGCCTTCATCTACGGAGGCATTATCGCGCTGGTGGGTTGTTACAAAGGGCTGACGTGCGGGCTGGGCGCCGAAGGGGTGGGAAAGGCGACGACGGAAGCGGTGGTTTATTCGTCTATCACAATTTTAATCGTCAATTTCTTCCTGACACTGACGCTGGGCAAAATCCTGGGGCAGTTGTAATCGGTCAACGCGATTGGATTAACACGCGGAAAGCGCGACCCAAATGTTCCGGATGAGTGAGAGTTTGGAACTGGCGGGTGCGAGCGGAATTCCATTCCCCAAAACTTTTGTCTTTTACAGTTTTTTCCAGGATATGGGTCAGAAACCTGGCCTGGCTCAAAAAGCATTCTGTCTTTAATCCAGCCTCTTCCCCTGCCCTTTGGATTGCGGAAAAATTAATATGAGCGGTCAGATCCTGCTCGCCGGGATTGGCCAGCAGGTCGTCGGCGAACTGGTGCCGGAAAAAAGCGCGCAACGTCCCGTTTTTGCGCGAAGGCGAAAACAATTCATCTTCAGCCAGGCCATAATCGAAGGTCAGCAGCTTTCCGGAATCCAAATGGTTTGCGGCGGCGCGCCACCAGCTTTCAGCAGCAGGACAGGCTTCGATGGTATATTCATCGGGCAGAACTTCCAAAAGTGAGAATGGGAGATTGAGAATCACGGATGGCAAATCGTCCGGCTTAGCTGGAATTTTTTCCCAAATAAACCCTTCGCCGTTGGCAGCGACGCCCCATTCGAACCATGTTTTCTCGCGGGCATTCCAACCGAAACGGCGTACGGGAAAGGCATCGAGAAGTTCGTTGGAAAAAATGATGCCGTTAAATCGCGTTGCCGAACCGAAACCGGAAAGCCATTGAACCTTGAAATCCTTCAGCGTTTCGCGCTGCCACTGCTGCCGCAGAGGAGAAGGTTCAACGATGACATACTCGAGCTTTTCAAAAAGCGCGGGTCGATTGGATTGGAGCCAGCCCAGGACATCTTTAGCCAGTTGGCCGTTATGAGCGCCGGCTTCGATGAGCTGAGGTTTAGGCGTTTTTAACGCCTCAAACCATTCGGAGAATTGGAAGCCCAGCATTTGGCCAAAGAGGCCTCCAACAGAGACACTTGTGTAGAAATCCCCCTGGCGGCCGACGCTGTCTGTTTTTGTTTCATAATATCCAAGATTGGGACAATAAAGGGCCAATTCCATGAAGCGGGCGAAGGGCATAACGCCCCCTTGCGCAAGGATTTCGCGACGAATGACTTCGGATAGCGGATTCATTTGCATTCAGATTTGCGTTCGGCACGCTTTTGGCTATAAGGTGTCCGAAAAAGTAAGAAGGCGATTATGGCGAAAATAGATGCGTTTTTCAACCTGATGTTCGAGCAAAAAGCGTCCGACCTCCACATGGCTTCGGGCAACCCGCCCATGTTGCGCATCAATGGTGAATTGCAACGCGTGGACTACCCACCCCTCGAAAGCGACGCGCTCAAAGGCATGCTTTACGAAATCGCGCCGGACTACAAAATCAAACAATTTGAAGAAACGGGCGACGTGGATTTCGGTTATGAGATTCCCAAAGTTTCCCGTTTCCGCGTCAATTTCTTCAACCAAAAAAACGGCGTCTCGGCGGTGTTCCGGCAAATTCCCAGCCGCGTGCTTTCATTCGAGGATTTTGAAAAGCTCGATGCTCCCCTGCCCGCCGTGCTGAGAAAGTTTTGCGGATTGCACCGCGGACTGGTGGTCGTCACCGGCCCGACTGGTTCCGGTAAATCCACGACGCTGGCGGCCATGGTGGATTACGCGAATAAAAACCGCAAAGACCATATCATTACGATTGAAGACCCGATCGAGTTCGTCCATGACAGCAAGAACTGCCTGGTGAACCATCGCGAAACGGGCGTCCATACGAAGTCGTTTGCCTCGGCATTGCGCGGGGCGTTGCGCGAAGACCCGGACATCATCCTGGTCGGTGAAATGCGCGACCTGGAAACAATCGAATTGGCGATCACAGCGGCGGCGACGGGTCACTTGGTCTTTGGCACGCTGCACACGCAAAGCGCAGCCAAGACGGTAGACCGTATCATTGACGTTTTCCCGGCCGACCAGCAGAACAAGGTCCGCCAGACGCTGTCCGAAGCATTGAAGGGCGTTGTGGCGCAAACGCTGTTCAAGCGCATTGACAAGAAAGGCCGTATCGCGGCATTTGAAATTTTAGTGTTCAATACGGCGGTGGCCAACCTGGTGCGCGAAGGCAAGACGCACCAAATCCAGGGTATGATCCAGGTAGGTAAAAAATTGGGCAATCAGCCGATGGACGACCATATTATGGAGCATTTGCGGATGAAACGGATTTCTCCCGAGGACGCCTACGATAAATGTCAGGACAAAAAGAAATTCCGGCCGTTGCTGGCGCATCCGCCGGAAGATGACGATTCATTGTAATTATGCGGCGAGCCGAGTTAGACCAAATATTAACCACGATGCTGGACTCCCAGCCGGAGGTTTCTGACCTGAATTTCACCGTGGATCGGCCGCCGCAAGTGGAGTCTTACGGGGAACTCAAGCCCGTGGTGTTTGACCCGCCGATTGAAAACCTGACGCCGTTCCAGATTGAAATGATTGCGCTGAATATTATTGGCGACAATCTCTGGCAGATTGAAGATTTGCTCCGCCATGGCTCCTGCGATACTTCCTACGCGCTGGGCGACCGGGCGCGTTTTCGCGTAAATGTTTTCTCGCAACGCGGAAATTTTTCGATCGTTTGCCGGCAGTTGAACACCGTGATTCCGACCCTGGAAAGCTTGAAATTTTCCGACGTGTTCCGCGAAATTCCCAAGGAAAAAACCGGCCTGGTTTTGATTACCGGCGCCACAGGCTCCGGCAAAACCACCACGCTGGCAGCTATTCTCAACGATATCAACAGCTCGAAAGCGGCACATATTGTCACGCTGGAAGACCCCGTGGAATACGTGCATTCGCACAAGAAAGCGACATTTAACCAGCGCGAATTAGGCGTGGATTTTGATTCCTACGCCAACGGCCTGCGCGCGGCCTTGCGGCAGGCGCCCAAGGTCATTCTGGTAGGCGAAATGCGCGATCGCGAGACGGTGAAAATCGCCTTGAGCGCTGCCGAAACCGGGCATTTGGTTTTAAGCACACTGCACACGATCAACGCGGGCGAAACTATCAACCGCGTCCTGGGTATGTTCGAGCCGGAAGAACAGGAACAGGTGCGGGTGCGGCTCTCCGACACGTTGCGCTGGATTGTCAGCCAGCGTCTGGCCCCCAAGATGAATGGCGGACGCACGGCGCTGCTGGAAATCATGGGATCAAATTTGCGTACGCAAGAAACCATTCACCAGGGCGAAAGCGAAGGCAAAACGTTCTATGAAATTATCGAAGCCAGCAATATTTATGGCTGGCGGACGTTTGACCAGGCCTGCCTTGAGGCTTTTGACCAGGGTATCATTACTGAGGAAACCGCCCTGCTCTATTGCACCAAGCGAAATGTTGTTTCCCGCGGCATTGACAATATCAAGAAACAACGCGGTGAACTGGCGGCTACGGCGGGTTCCCTTCGCATGAAAAATCTCGAAGGCGCTCCGGCGGCATCCGGACTCAAATTGAAAGGTTAATATGGAAGGCTTTGATTTTATCACGACCGCAGACAAGCCGGCCTTGCTGGCGTTTTCCACCCCGGAATGGCTGGAGACCGCGAAGTCAGCTCTCGTTGAACTGGGCTATAAGGTCCATACGGCCGCCACACACAGCGATTTTTTAACGCGGTTTACCCAGGTGCATTACCAGGTCGTAGTCATGGAAGAGCGGTTTGGCGCGCAAACGATTGAAGAAAATTCGGCGCTCAAAACGTTGCAGATGATGCCCGTCAACCAGCGCCGGCACAGCACGATTATTTTGCTGGGCGATACTTTCCAGACTTTCACCCCGATGGAAGCCTTCAAGCACAGCGTGCATGCCGTGATCAATACTTCGGAAATGTTCCTGCTCAAGCAGCTCGTGGAAAAGGCCGTCGCCGATAACGAACTCTTCCTGCACAGCTTCCGCGAAGTGCAAAACCGCGTGTATACGACGGCGGAGAAGGCGTAATAGTTCGCCCGCGGACGGTTATAGTCACGCTTCCCTGCCCTAATTACCCCTTTGGCGGCATTCTTAGAAGTTGATTTCCTGCCGCAATCGTTTTTAATTCATGCTTTATTTGAGATGAATATTCACGAATATCAGGCTAAACAGTTGCTCGCCAAATACGGCGTCGCCGTCCCACTGGAAATTCCCGCAAAATCACTGGCGGAAGTGCGCCCCGCAGCGGAAAAGATCGCAGCCAGCGGCAGCGCTAAAATAGTGGTAAAATCACAAATTCATGCGGGTGGCCGTGGCAAGGGAACTTTCAAGAGCGGATTTCAAGGCGGCGTGAAAGTGACCTCGTCGGTGGATGAAGCTGTAGCCACCGCAGAAAAGATGCTGAACAATGTTTTGGTCACCAAACAGACCGGCGCAGACGGGCGCAAGGTGCAAACGCTGCTGATTTCTGAAGGCGCAAAAATCAAAAAGGAATTTTATTTGGCAGTCCTGCTGGATCGCGCCGTGGGCCGGCCGGTCATTATGGCCAGCACCGAAGGCGGTATGGATATTGAAGAAGTAGCGGAGCATACCCCGGAAAAGATTTTTAAGGAATGGGTGGATCCCGCCGTGGGCATTATGCCCTACCAGGCGCGAAAGATTGCCGTAGCGTTGGGGCTGAAGGGCGATTTGTTCAACTCCGCGGTCAAACTAATCATTGGCGTTTTCAAGACCTGGTGGGAATGCGATGCCGCGATGGTGGAACTGAATCCGTTGGCCGTCGTCGAATTGCGCGATGGTAAAGAAATTGTCATGGCACTGGACTCAAAAATTTCCCTGGATGACAATGCCCTTTACCGGCACAAAGACATCCAGGAAATGCGCGACCTGAACGAAGAAGCGCCGCTGGAAATCGAAGCCAGCAAGTTCAATCTCAATTATATCAAGCTGGACGGCAGTATCGCGTGCCTCGTCAATGGCGCCGGCCTGGCGATGGCCACGATGGATATCATCCAGCATTTTGGCGGCATGCCGGCAAACTTCCTGGACGTCGGCGGCGGCGCAAGCAAGGACCAGGTCACCGCGGCTTTCAAAATCATTTTGAGCGATCCCAACGTTAAGGGAATCCTCGTTAACATTTTCGGCGGAATTATGGATTGCAACGTGATTGCCATGGGCATCGTGGCTGCCGTGAAAGAAACGCAACTAAATATCCCGCTGGTCGTAAGGCTCGAAGGCAATAACGTGGCGATGGGCAAAAAGACGCTGGCCGAATCGGGCGTGTCCATTATCACGGGCGATTCAATGGCCGATGCGGCGCAGAAAGTCGTGAAGGCGGTCGGGAAAACAAAATAACCGATCCGGTAATTTTGGAACGCCGCCAGATAAACAAACAAAAAGTTGTTAAGTTTTTAGCAAATGATAGTTTATCTATATGAAGGCAAATTTGCTTGATGAAGCGTTGAGCTTGTCAGTGCCTGAACGCATCAAGTTAGCTGACGAAATTTATCGCAGTGTTGACCACGACACAGACGATTCTATTTCCGCCAAAATATTGGCCGAAATGGAGCGACGCGACACTGATTTCGAGGCCGATCCACAATCCGGCTGCACACTTGAAGAATTAGAGAAAAAACTCTTCAAGCGTAAGTGAATCTAAAGGTAATCATCACTGCGCCTGCCAGACTGGAAATTGCTGAAGCCGTCAAATTTTACGAGGAACAACGCCCCAGTGCTGGTGTAAGATTTTGGATAGAATTCAAAATTTTGGCAAAGCGGTTAAAAACTTTCCCGGAAATTTATCCCGCTTTTGGAAAACGCGGGATCCGTAAAGCGAGGATGCACAAATATCCACACTTGGTTTATTATCGAATTGCAAAAAGCGAATTACGCATTCTTGGCATCGTGCATGGGGCAATGAATCCCAAAGAGGTTAAAACCCGATTCAAATAAATTCACGCGCCGATTTAACGACTGTGCTACCCGCCTTACGCCAAAATTCCCCGGCACGCGACTTCCAACTTCTTCAAATTGGCCTTCGAACGGGCTTCAATGTAGCAACGGATCAATGGTTCCGTGCCGCTGGCACGGAAAGCAACCCATTCGCCGCCCGGCAGGAGGAATTTATACCCATCCGTGGTAATGAATTTTTCCACTTTGAACGGGCCAATGGCCTGTAATCCTGCCCCGAGCTTCGCCAGCAACGCTTCTTTTTTCTCCGGCGCGAAGGAAATATTAATGCGGTCGGTGTAGAAGTTACCGATTTTTTTGGAAAGCTCAGCCAGGATTTGTCCCAATGACTTCTTTTCCGTGGCAACGAGTTCCGCCATGAGCAGGCAGGCCAGAATACCGTCTTTTTCCGGCACATGGCCTTTGACGCTCAAGCCGCCGGATTCTTCGCCACCCACAATGATCGGTTCACTTTCCATAAGCGCGCCGATGTATTTAAAGCCCACGGGCGTCTCATGCACTTTCACGCCAAATAATTTGGCAACTTCATCCACCTGATGACTCGAAGGCACCGTACGCACCACGGCGCCGGTCCAGCCGCGATTCTTTTTCAAATGATACAACGCGAGCGTCAAAATTTGATTCGGCGTCAGCCAGGTGCCCGATTTATCAACGACGCCGAAGCGGTCGGCATCACCATCCAGGCCAAGGCCGATTTGTGCCTTGCCACTGCGGACAAATTTACTGACCGGAGCCATATTTTCGGCGTTAGGCTCCGGATGGTGGCCGCCGAAAAGCGGGTTCAGTTCGTTGTGAAACAAAGTGATTTTCGCCCCCACACTCTCCAACAGATTGTCCAGATAGCCATGGCCGGTGCCATAGCTCAGGTCCACGGCGACTTTTAATTTGGCTTTTTTGAGAATGGAAAAATCGATCAACCGCTGGAGTTGTTTGAAGTAGTCCGGCTGCGGATTGAACCTCTTGCACTGAAACGTGCCAATGACCGAGCCCTTATATGAAAAGTTCGTGGCCTTTAAACGGGCGATATTTGCTTCGATTTGTTTCGTGACTTCCTGGGTGGCAGGCGCGCCATTGCTGGTAGAAAATTTCAGCCCCTGATATTCGGGCGGATTGTGGCTGGCGGTGAAATTGATGCCGCCGATCGCTTTACGGTGCCGGATAGCATAAGCGATCACCGGCGTCGGCGTATCGCGTTCGCAAAGCAGCGGATCGAGGCCATTCGCGGCGAGCACTTCCGCCGCTGCCAGGGCAAATTCTTTTCCCAGGAAACGGGTGTCGTAACCCAGAATAATCGTCCTGCTTTTTGCGCTTTGGGTCTTGAGATAATCCGCAATTCCCTGGGTGGCCAGGCGAACATTATCAAAGGTGAATTCTGAGGCGATGATATCGCGCCAGCCGCTGGTGCCAAATTTTATCATGTTCCTTTAGAGCGTTTTTGAGAGGCCGCTCAACGCCCCTTGGGTTAGCCCTTCCAATCAAATGCCTTCTTCTTGAGGGCGTAAAGATAGCCTGCAAATAAGATGGCAACGAATGAAATCATGGAACCAAAGACGAGATTACGCGTGGCATGGTCCGCCAGCATTTGGCGGTAGACGACGGCCCAGGGATAAAGAAAAACGACTTCGATATCGAAAAGGATGAACAGCATCGCCACGAGATAAAATTTAACGGAAAACCGGGAGGTGCCTTCGCCGATGGGGTCCTTACCGCACTCGTAAGCGGTATCTTTGGCGCGGTTGTGTTTGCTCTTGAAGCCGACTAGCACGGACAGCGTCAGGACGCCGGCGGCAAAGCCGATAGCCACGACGAGGAGAATCAGAATCGGGATGTACTGGGCGATCTGCGAATCCTGTATATTTTCCATGGCCGAAAATAAACCCGATAGGCCATATAAAATCAAGGAAATTTCAACAATTGTGCAGCGGAAATATCTATTTTCGGAAGAGCCATAGAACCAAAGTAAGAATGGCGCTGAGGATGAGGCAAGTGACGATCGGAAACGCAAAATGAAAATCGCCCTTGGAATAATGGATATCGCCCGGCAGACGTCCCAGCCAGTTTTTCCCGAAACCGGACCACAGCAACGCACCGATAATCACCATCGCCAAACCGGCCAACACGAGAAATTTTCCAATATCATTCACCACTTGATGTTCGACTGTGGCCGAAATTTTAACAACTGCAAAGAGCACTTTGTTGACTATTAAAAGATTGTTATATGATAGTCACAATATAACTGGTGCGCTTGTTTTCGAATAAAAATTGGCGTATAATTAAGCATGCAGCCGGCTATCATTACTCGTGATCCCACCGCCGTAGCCGGTGAAGTTCAGAAGATTTACCAGAGGATGTTCGCGGACGCGGGAGTTTTTTTTGTTCCCCAGGCATTTGGATGGGCGGTTGATTGTTTTACGGGTTATTTTAACGATTACCAGCCCGTAGATACGCGCTATCACGACTTCGAACACACCCTCCAGGGCACGCTTTGCCTGGCGCGCATCCTGTACGGGCGGCATAACGCGGAGGCGAAACCGGCATTGAGCGTAAAATATTTTGAGCTGGGGCTGCTCGCCATCCTGTTGCATGACACGGGCTATCTCAAAAAATGGGACGATACCCACGGGACCGGTGCCAAATACACAGCCACCCACGTGGGGAGGAGCGTGGAATTTGCCGAGAAACTCCTGAAGGAAAAGAAATTCACCCGCGAAGACATCCGTGCGGTGCAGAACATGATCCGCTGCACCGGTATCGACGCAGCGCTGGATAAAATTCCTTTTGAAAACGAACTGGAAAAAATCACCGGCTTTGCCCTGGGAACGGCAGATCTCGTCGGACAAATGGCCGCGCCAGATTACGTGGATAAATTGCCGATCCTCTACCAGGAATTTGCCGAGGCGGAAGTGCATTCAGGCCCTGCGTTTATTACGGGATTTGCCAGCGCGGAAGACCTCATGCAAAAGACGCCATTATTTTGGAAAAAAATCGTGCTCGGTAAATTGGAGCACGAATTTGGCGGGCTCTATCATTTCCTCAACTCACCTTACCCGGGTGGACCAAACGTTTATTTGGACCACATCGAGGCCAATCTGGAACGGCTGAAACAGCAAATGCCGGCACGGCAGGCGGAATCAGCCAGGATCAAGGCTTAAAGGATTTCCGGCTGGATCTTTTCCGGGTCAACACCGAGGTCTTTGATCGCCTGCGCCACGACACTCCGGGGAACAAGGCTCTTTTCCGCCAGTGCGTAAAGCGTGCCGATGACCGTGCTTTCGGTATCTACCTGGAAAAACCGTCGCAAACGCTGGCGCGTATCGCTCCGGCCAAAGCCATCGGTGCCCAGCGTAAACAAACCGCCGGGAACCCACGGGAAAATCTGGTCGGGTACTGTGCGGATGTTATCAGAAACAGCAACGAAGGCCCCCTGCTCTGTCGCCAGGAGATTTTCGAGGTATGATTTTTTAGGCGCTTCCGTTGGATGAAGCATGTTCCAGCGCTGGCAACGAAGCGCATCGCTGCGCAATAACTTATAGCTCGTCGCGCTCCAGACATCGGCGCTTACGCCGTAACGTTCTGCCAAAATTTCCTGCGCGCGCAAAGCGGAGTTGATAATCGAGCCGCTGCCGAAAATGTGCGCTTTGACTTTTTTGCCTTCCGGGCCGGCTTTGAATCGGTAAAGGCCTTTGAGAATGCCATCCGTCACACCGGTGCCTTCGGGCATGGCCGGCATGGCATGGTTCTCATTATAAAGCGAAATATAATAGAAAATATCCTCGCCCTGGACATACATGCGGCGCAAGCCGTCGGCGATGATTACCGCCAGTTCGAAGCCGAATGCCGGGTCGTAAGGCAGGCATGTGGGAATCGTGCTGCAATGGAGGAGGCTGTGGCCGTCCTGGTGTTGCAGGCCTTCGCCATTGAGCGAAGTGCGCCCGGCAGTAGCGCCCAGCAAGAAGCCTTTGGCGCGAATATCACCGGCGAGCCAGAATAAATCGCCGACGCGTTGCGGACCGAACATCGAATAATAGATGTAAAATGGAATCGTCGGCGCGCCCAATGATGCATAGCTGGTGCCCGAAGCGATGAAAGAGGCCATGGAACCGGATTCGGTGATGCCTTCTTCCAGGATTTGGCCATCTTTGGTTTCGTTGTAAAACGACAAAGTATTTTTATCCACCGGCTCGTAGAGCTGGCCCTTGGATGAATAAATGCCGATTTCGCGGAAGAGCGTGTCCAAACCGAAAGTACGCGCTTCATCAGGGATAATAGGCACGATACTCCGGCTGATGCCTTTGTGCCGCAGCATAATCCTCAAAATATTTCCGAAAGCCGTAGTAGTGGAGATGTCCGAACGGGCGGCCTTAAGCGCCTCGGCAAAATGATCCAGGGCCGGCACTTCCAACTTTACGTCTTTGACGATACGCGCCGGCAGAAAGCCGCCAAGCACCTTGCGCCGTTCGAGCAAATATTTGGTCTCCGGGCTGTCCGGTGCCGGCCGGTAAAACGGCATGTCAGCAATGACATCGTCCGTAATGGGAATTTCAAAGCGTCCGCGGAATTCGCGAAGCTCTTTCTCGTTCATCTTCTTCTGCTGGTGCGTGATATTGCGCCCTTCGCCGGCTTCGCCCAGGCCGTAGCCCTTTACCGTATTGGCTAAAATCACCGTCGGCTGGCCTTTGTGGCTGGCAGCAGCTTTATAGGCGGCATACACCTTGCGCGGATCATGGCCGCCGCGGAGCAGCTTTTGAATCTGCTCGTCCGTGAGGTGATTGACGAGCGCAAGCAGTTCGGGATATTTACCGAAGAAATGTTTGCGCGTGTAGCTGCCGTGTTCGACGGAATATTTTTGGAAATCGCCGTCAACGCACTCTTCCATGCGCTTGAGCAACAGGCCGGATTTGTCACGGGCCAAAAGATCATCCCAATTGCTGCCCCAAATCACTTTAATGACATTCCACCCTGCCCCGCGGAAAAGCCCTTCGAGTTCCTGGATAATTTTGCCGTTGCCGCGAACGGGACCGTCCAGGCGCTGCAGGTTGCAATTGATGACCCAAATGATGTTGTCCAGGTTTTCGCGCGCACCAAGCGTGATCGCGCCGAGCGTTTCCGGTTCGTCAGATTCGCCGTCGCCCAGAAAGGCCCAAATCTTGGGTTCCTGCTGCCATTTTACGAGGCCGCGTGCCTGCATGTAGCGGTTGAAACGCGCCTGGTAGAGCGACATGATCGGGCCAAGGCCCATCGAGACCGTAGGGAACTGCCAGAAATCCGGCATTAAATACGGGTGCGGATAAGATGAGAGCCCGCCGCCATCGGCGAGTTCCTGGCGGAAATTTTGCAAATGACGCTCGTCCAACCGGCCTTCGAGGAAGGCGCGCGCATACATGCCGGGCGAAGCATGGCCCTGGAAATAAACTAAATCACCGGGAAAATTTTCTGTAGCACCGCGAAAGAAATGATTGAAGCCGACTTCGTAAAGAGTGGCGGCAGAAGCGTAAGTGGAAATGTGACCGCCGACATTGGTAGTAGAATTGGCCTTTACTACCATCGCCATGGCGTTCCAGCGCATGAGGCTCTTAATGCGCCGTTCGATTTCGCGGTCGCCCGGATATTTCGGCTGTTGCTCGGGCGGAATGGTATTGAGGTACGGCGTGGCCATCCCGGCGGAGGGACGCGGGACGGTGCGCAACTGGTTGGCCAATTTTTCCAGCAGTTTTGCTGTGCGCTCTGGCCCCTGATTTTCCAAGGCTAACTCGAAAACCGATTGCAGGGATTCGCTGGTCTTATCGCCATTGCCGTTGCCATAGGGCGAACCGGCAGGACGCGAACTGTAAATTTCTTTTGTCTCAATACTCACTTTATTATTGTTCCACAATGTACCTGAAAACGCGAACACCATTAGTAGCGGATTTTTGGAAGCAATGCCAGTAAAATATACAAGGCGTTCTGTATCGACACGGCCAACTTTAATGCTATTTAAGAGCCCGTTATGAGACTGCTGGACCTGACATTTACTACGCCTGCCGAAAATCTTGCTTGCGATGAGGCGCTGTTGGATTGGCGCGAAGAAAATCCGCATTCAGACGAAGAGATTTTGCGATTTTGGGAGTCCGTGGAGACGTTCGCAGTGGTCGGTTATGCCAATAAAATAGAATCGGAAATTAATGTGCCGGCCTGTGAGGCGAAGAAGATTCCCATTTTCAGGCGCTGTTCCGGAGGCGGAACGGTCTTGCAGGGAAAAGGCTGTTTGAACTATGCGCTTATTTTGCGGATTGGAAGCAATCCCCATTTGGCGGGCATTTCCGGAGCGAATAAGTTCATTATGGAACGAAACAGTGAGGCCATCCAGTTGGCGGCCGGTCACGCGCCTTCCATTCGCGGCCATACGGACCTGGCTTTTGGTGGCCGCAAGTTTTCCGGCAATTCACAACGTCGTCATAAGCACTATCTGCTTTTTCACGGAACGTTTCTTTTGAATTTTAACATTCCGCTGGTAGGCGAGGCTTTAAAGTTTCCTTCGCGGGAGCCGGACTACCGTCATCAGCGAAGTCATACGGATTTTTTAATGAATTTAGACCTGTCGGCGGCCGCCGTAAAAGCCGCCATGCAGAAGATTTGGCTGGCGGATTTGCCGTTGGAAAACCCGCCACTGGAAAAGATTTCCAGGCTGGCGCGGGAAAAATACGCAACGCCTGCATGGAATTTGAAGCTTTAAAAGCGTCGTAATCAAGGTAACCTCGCGCGAATGAGTTCCACACCGCATCTTAGCGCTGAAGCCAAAGCGTCGCTGCCGCAGCATGTGGCCGTCATCATGGACGGTAACGGACGTTGGGCCAAGCAGCACGGCCTGCCCCGCGTGGAAGGCCACCGCGTGGGTGCGGAATCAGCGCGGGTCATCATCCGTACCGCCGGCGAACTCGGAATCAAATATCTCACGCTCTACGCTTTCTCCGCGGAAAACTGGAATCGTCCCAAAGGCGAGGTGGATGCGCTGATGAAATACCTCGTCCACTATCTTAAGTCCGAGACGCCGGAGCTAAATAAAAACAACGTGCGGCTCGAAGTCATTGGGCAGGTCTGGCGCCTGCCGGAAAATGTCCAGGAGCACCTCAAAAAATCCATCGCTACGCTTTCCAAAAACAACGGCCTGACCCTGGTCATGGCGTTGAGTTACGGCAGTCGCATCGAAATTGTCGATGCCGTACGGACGATTGCTGACAAAGTGCGGCGAGGAAAACTGGAACCCGAGGACATTACCGAAAAGGTTATCTCGGACCATCTGTGGACCAGAAATATTCCCGACCCGGATTTAATGGTGCGCACCAGCGGTGAAATGCGCGTGAGCAATTTCCTGCTCTGGCAGATTTCCTACGCAGAATTAGTGATTACCCCAACGCTCTGGCCGGATTTTCGCAAGCCACAGTTTTATTCAGCGCTGGAAGAATACGCTCGCCGACACCGAAGGTTTGGAGGGGTTTAAAGAATAAGCCGTCTGCGCAGGAAAAATACGTAAGAGTCTTGCTTGCGGCGGTAGAATTCCTATAATTGTGGCCATGAATTTCGCTTTAGCGATTCTGGTTTATTTGCTGATGGCCGCTGTCCTGGGGGCGGGAATCCTCCTGCTCGTCCTCGGCAAGCCCCTGCTCTTCATCATTTCGGTCGTTGCCTTCCTCCTCGCCTTCGCCAAACTCGGCTGCCTCACACAGCATTAAAAGCAGATCCTACTGCTTCGGAACGGTGAAATGGCCTTGCATTGCGGATATCGTTTGTTGTGATGTCCATCCGTGAGTGAACATGTTCCCGATAAAAGCACCCGTAGCCAAAGCCGTTGAAGTGGACGTTCCCTGCACCACCCAGTTTTGGCCATTATAGTTAAACTGTCCGGTACCAGGCAGTGCAATCATATTGGGGTCAGACCACACATTGGCATAAGAAGCAATCTGGCCGGGCTGGCCCAAGGCGGTAACCGGAATTACTCCCGGGTCTGCGGCGGGATAATACGGAGAATTCATGGGCGTATTGCCCGTGGCCGCAAACGAGATGATTCCATCTTTGGCCGCTTCCGCCAATACCGAATCCAAAACAGAACTGTCGCCCGTACTGCCCAGGCTCATGTTCAAGACATTCGCCCCGGCGTTTACCGCCGCCTGGACGCCTTGGGCCACATCCCAACTGGTTGTGCTTTCGCCCGAACCGTAAACATTCACGGGCTGGATTTGAACCGACGTGCTGCCATCAGTGGAACCCTGGATGCCCTGCAAAATCAGGGAAGCCATGGCGTCGCCGTGCGTTGGGCCGGAACCCGATGATGTCCCATCGGCAACGTTAATTTGCGGCAGAATGAATTGG
>DATJXK010000222.1:0-20578 GCA_035500235.1 Pseudomonadales bacterium
TTTGGTAAGCGCGTACAATTCAATTTTGCCCTCCCGGATGGCCTGCTTCTGCGGCTCACAACGATCAATCCCATAGCGTTTATCACGCGCCTTATAGACTGGCTGGCTGATCATATATATGTTCAATACTCTTCGCCGAACAATTTTGCAAGATTTTCATATCTTTAATCCGCTACTCTTATTATTGAGCGAAATATCACTATATGAACGGGTATTGCCCACGGAACCGGTTGGCAGGCAAAGGAGAAGCAGGAATTTTATTGCTGCTTCTCCTTTGCCTGACGGGAACCTGTGTGCACGCAGCATCCGAGGTCGTCCCCGCGCAACGAGACATGAAGCTGGCGTGGTGGCGGACCGCCCGGTTTGGGATGTTCATTCATTGGGGACCGGTCAGTCTCACGGGACAGGAACTCAGTTGGTCGCGCGCTAATTCCAACACGAACTGTCCCAACCATGGCTCAACTCCCGTCGCGGTTTATGACAACCTCTATAAGAAATTTGATCCAACCAACTTCAATGCCGGACAGTGGGTCGACATCGCCCAAGAGGCTGGCATGAAATATATGATACTTACCGCCAAACACGCCGATGGATTCCTGCTTTGGGATTCAAAAGTCGACGGTTACAGCATCAGTGCGACACCGTTCCATCGTGATGTTTGCGCGGAACTGGCTGACGCTGCGCACCGCAAGGGAATGAAGATTGGCTGGTATTTTTCACCCATGGACTGGCGCGATCCGGATTGCCGATCAGGGAACAACGACCGTTTTGTTCGAAAGATCCAGGCAGAGATAAGTGAGCTGCTTTCCAATTATGGTGAAATCAGCGTGCTTTGGTTTGATTGCGATGGGCGGCCGGCGATATGGGACCCGACGAATACTTACGCGCTGGTTCGCAGGCTGCGACCACAGATCCTCATAGATAATCGCCTCGAAATGAGCACTCACGATGAATGGGTGCACCAGGGTCACCTCAAACCCAACGAAGATTTTTATACTCCCGAGCAACGCATTGGAGCCTACGACGACAAAGTTCCCTGGGAAACCTGCATGACGCTTGGGACCCAGTGGTCCTGGAAACCGGAAGATAAAATCAAATCCGCTAGTACGGTCATCCGCATTCTCGCGCAATGCGCTGGGGGCGATGGCAATCTGCTGCTCGATGTCGGCCCGATGCCCGATGGCTGCATTGAACCGCGTCAGGTTGCCGTGTTGCAACAGGTCGGCGCCTGGCTGGATAAAAACGGCGAAAGCATTTATGGAACCCGTGGCGGCCCCTGGAAACCAACAACCGCCATCGCCAGCACGCGTAACGACAACTTCATTTACGTTCATGTTTTGCACGCTGCCGCCGACACCGTTGAACTTCCGGCTATCGCGCCCAAAGTCGAATCCGCTTCATTGCTGAATGGAGTTAATGTTGCATTCACCAATCAGGCCGGACTACTGGTGTTCACGATTCCGCACGGTCAACTCGATGCGGACGATACGGTCATAAAGTTAGAATTGGATGGTTCGGCCATGGACATACCAGCCATGGATTTGCCAGCCGCCCTTAGTGCGACTGCCTCCAACACGTATCACAACGATGAAGCGGATTATGGAGCACAATTTGCCTTTGACGGCGACGAGCAAACCCGCTGGGCAGCCGACAATGAAACAAAGCAGGCCTGGATTGCTGTCCATTTTATAAAGCCACGGACAGTTGGTCGCGTTCTTATTTCCGAAGCATACCCCAATCGCGTGCAGGAATTTCAATTCCAATACCGCCAAGGTAACGAGTGGAAAACCGTTTTCAGCGGCAAAACACTGGGCGACGCCTATGAGAAACATTTTACCCCGGTAACCGCGCAGGACTTTCGGCTGAATGTTCCCAAGGCCAGTAGCGGCCCGACCATCAAAGAAATTGAACTTTCGGAATGATGCAGCCGAATAATTCCATGAGCGCTATCGATTGGGTCGTCATTGCAGTCTATCTGGTGGCGGTGGTCGGGCTTGGCCTGGCCGCGGGTTTTTGGCGGCGAAAAAATGAGCGCGGAGGCGAAGGTGGACACTATTTTCTAGCGGGCAATACCCTGGCGTGGCCGGTTATCGGTCTGGCCATGTTTGCCGCAAACATTTCCACCGTTCATCTCGTCAGTCTCGCGGAAGCGGCCTACAAGTATGGCCTGGTGTTCGGCAACTTTGAGTGGATGGCCGGGTTTACCCTCATTTTGCTCGCGCTGTTCTTTGCGCCGCTCTACCTGCGTTCCCGGGTCGCCACGCTCCCGGATTTTCTGGAGCGCCGCTTCAATCGCGGTTGCCGCGACGTTCTGGCGGTTATCTCACTCTTTTCCGCGATTGTCATTCATATGGGTGTGGCGTTGTACACGGCGGCATGGGTTCTGCGCGGCATCCTTGATCTGGCCCCTGGTGAAAAACTACTCGGCATGGATGTGTTGATGCTATTTATTGTTATTCTGGGTTTGCTGACAGGCATTTACACCATGCTTGGTGGTCTGCTTGCCGTCGTCTGGACTGAAAGCATCCAGACCGTTTTACTCCTGGTCGGCGCCGTGGTCATCACCGTTAGCGGCTATATAAAAATCGGCGGCTGGCAGGAACTCGCCCACACCCTCGCGTCCAACCCTCATCCGCTGGCTGACGTGGCCGGGAGCAAAATCACCTGGGGCACAGGCAATTTTCTGAACATGATGCGCGGCGCCTCGGACCCCAGTGGCTTGGCCTGGTATTCCATCCTGCTCGGTTACCCGGTCATAGGCATCTGGTATTGGTGCTGCGACCAAACCATTGTCCAGCGAGTCCTCGCCGCCCGGGATGAAAAAAATGCGCGACTGGGTCCGTTGTTTTGCGCAGCCTTGAAAATTCTGCCTGTGTTTCTCTTTGTGTTACCCGGTGTGATTTGCGTGGCGCTGGTGCAAAAGCATTTCTTCCAAAACGCCGCTCCACAGACTGCGGCCGATACCTATACCTTTATGCTGACGCATCTGCTGCCAATCGGATTAAAAGGATTGGTTGTGGCGGCCATGCTCGCAGCCGCCATGCAGACCTGCTCTGCCGCGCTGAATTCCTCAGCCACGCTTGTGGCCTACGATTTGGTCAGGCGTTATCGACCCGGTCTGAGCGATCATCAACTGGTTTTGATTGGTAAAATCACCACCATCCTCGGCACTTTGCTTGCCATAGTAGCCTCGCCATTATTCGGCCATTACAATACCATTTTTCAGGGTATCAACAAACTGATCTCCTACGTTGCGCCGCCGATCACCACCGTTTTTCTGCTCGGTGTCTTTTGGAAACGTGCCTCGGGTAAGGCTGCTTTCATCACCCTCTTAGGTGGTATCGCCCTGGGCTTCGTGGCGTTTTACCTGGATTGGAACCGCATTTATCGTGGCGATTTCATGCTCACTGCCTTCTGGCTTTTTGCCGCCTGCGTAACCCTCATGGTGGTCACCACGTTATTGTTTCCCGAGCCGGTTAAGCCCGAATCCCGGCTACTCTTCTGGGAAAATTGGTATGAACCCTTGCGCACAGGCGGTGGCGGTCGAGGACTGGCGGATTATCGCGTTCTAAGTGCGATCGTCCTGCTGGTATTTGTCATCTTCTACTTTGCCTTTCGTTGAAAATATGAATGTACGAATCAATAAAAATACACCAATTACTTCTTTTCAGGGTTGGCTGATTGATGGTGGGATGCAAAAACCACCACAACGAGTCGCCTTGGTCACCGGACTCAAACCGGACAAAGTGGCGCACTATGAATATCTGCACACGAACGTATGGCCGGCAGTGACCCGAATTATCAAGGAACGCCACATCCGGAATTTTTCGATCTACAAATGCGAGATTAACGGCCAGCCTTTTCTCTTCTCCTATTTCGAATACACCGGTACCGATTTCGATGCCGACATGGCGAGGATGGCGGCCGATCCTGAAATTCAACGGTGGTGGAAGGAAACTGACTCGTGTCAATTACCGCTGCCGGCTGCAACGGCGAAGGGGAAGATCTGGTCGGACATGACCGAACTCTATTATCTGCCATGAATACTGTGCTCAAAGACAAAGTCATTTTTCTCACGGGCGGTTCCTGTGGCATCGGGCGTGATTGCGCCCGGGCCTACGCCGCCGCGGGGGCTAAGGTCACCATTGCAGCCCGTGATCAGGACGGAGTGGAGAAAGTGGCAGCCGAACTTGGGAGGGATCATCTGGGCATCGTTTGTGACGTGACCCGGGATGAAGACGTCAAAGCCTCAGTAGAAAAATTGCTGTCCCATTACGGCCGGCTGGACGCGGTTCATAATAATGCCGGCATCTCCGACCCGTCCAAACCGGTGCACGAAACGTCCGATGCAGAATGGAACGCGCTGTTTGACGTAAATCTGAAAGGAGTATTGCATACCACCCGCCATGCCTTTTCGGCATTAGTGGCCAGCAAGGGCTGCATCCTCAACACCTCGAGTCTCGTGGGAGTCATAGGCCAGGAAATTCACGCTGCCTACACGGCGACCAAAGGCGGCATGAATGCCCTCACCAAATCCATGGCGCTTGATTACGCCCGACACGGCATCCGCGTGAATGCAGTTTGTCCCGCGGGCGTGTGGACGCCAATGCTTCGCAAATGGTGTGAGGAACAACCGGATCCCGGTTCCATGGAACGTTACCTGAGCGAAATCCATCCACTCGGTTACTGCCCTGAGGGCGCAGCCATTGCTGATGTGTGTGTGTTTCTGCTTTCGGACCAGGCGCGTTTCATCACCGGCCACATTATGCACATCAGCGGCGGTGCAGAACTCGGTTATCGCCGCACCCTATAATCCATGATCCTTCAGGTTTCCACACGTGACGCACGTTTTCCCATCGGTCACGGCCACGGCAGTGACGCCATTCATCGTGACCCGGTTTACTCCTACGCCGTCACACAATTGCACGATGACAAAGGAAGGACGGGAATCGGCTTGGCTTTCACGCTCGGCGAAGGCAATCAGCTGGTCTGTGAAGCTGCCCGATTCTACGCACAACGACTCGTTGGCAAGCCCATTGAAGAAATTATGGCCGGCTTTGGTGCGCTGCAGCTCGCGCTGGCCGACGAGCAACAATTCCGCTGGCTGGGTCCCCACAAAGGTGTGGTACAACTCGCGCTGGCTTCCGTGACGAACGCCTGCTGGGATTTGTGGGCCAAGACGCGGGAAGCACCCCTTTGGAAACTGTTGCTCGGCCTTTCACCGGAACAAATCATCGCCACGCTCGACCTCTCTTACCTCGAAGATGAACTTGACGCCTCGCGGGCATTGAACATTCTTCGCGAACATCAACCGACCCGCCATTCTCGTGAGTCCATTCTGAAATCGGGTTATCCCGGCTACGACACTTCCGTTGGCTGGTTCAATTACGACGACGCTCAAGTCCGGGCGAATTGCCGGCGCGCGGTCGCCGGTGGTTTCACCGCGATGAAACTGAAGGTCGGCTCGCGCGATCCCGAACGGGATTTGCGCCGCGCCTCCATTATTCGTGAAGTTGCCGGTGACCGGGCGCGGGTCATGGTGGACGCAAACCAACAATGGACACTGCCGCAGGCGTTGGACGTTTGCCAGCGGTTGCAAGTCATCAATCCATTCTGGATCGAAGAGCCGACGCATCCCGACGACGTGCTCGGCCACAAAAGGCTCGCTGAAGCCATTGCACCCACCAAGCTGGCGTTGGGCGAGCACGTGCCAAATCGAGTTGTTTTCAAAAACTATCTTCAAGCCCACTGTGCTGGTTTTGTCCAGGTGGACGCCGTGCGCGTGGCGGGCGTCAGCGAATTCATCGCCGTCAGCCTGCTTTCGCGTAAATTCGGCGTGCCGGTGGTGCCACATGTCGGCGACATGGGCCAGCTTCATCAGCACCTGGTTTTGTTCAACCACATCGCACTCGGCCACGAGTTGCTATTCCTCGAACACATTCCTCATTTGCGCGAGCACTTTGCCCACCCCTGCCAGGTTGAAGGTGGCGTATATCAAACACCACAGGAAATCGGCTCAGGCTGTGATCTGAAACCGGTTTAAAGTATGTGCGCGCTTTCCATCGTTGATTCCCACGTCCATTTATGGAATCCACAGCAATTTCGTTATGCGTGGCTCGAGGGTTTGTCGGCTTTAAACCGTGCGTTTCTGCCCGAAGATTTTGCGGTCGCAAGTGCGGCAACGGACATAAGCAAACTCATCTTCGTAGAGTGCGGTTGCGAGCCGGTGCAAAACCTGGCTGAGGTGGATTGGGTCGCCGGTCTGGCCGAAAACGAACCGCGTTTAAAAGGCGTGGTTGCCCATGCACCCCTGGAAACAGGCGAGGCCGTTCGTACCGAGTTAATAAAACTGTCCAGCCGTCCACTGGTAAAAGGAATTCGCCGGAATCTACAGGGTGAACCGGATTTGGCGTTTTGCCTGCGGCCGGAATTCGTTGCCGGCGTCCAGCTGCTGGCAGATTTTGGATTCACCTTCGACCTGTGCGTCCGGCACGACCAATTACGCAGCGTCACCGAACTGGCCCGCCGGATCCCGCAAGTCGCGTTCGTGCTGGATCATTTTGGCAAACCTGACGTGCGCCGCAAACAAACCGGGTCGTGGGCCGCGGATTTGAAAGTGCTCGCGGCCCGGCCGAATGTCGTTTGTAAAATCTCCGGGCTCACGACCGAAGCCGATTGGAACCATTGGCAGCCAAGTGATTTGAAATTTTATTTTCGGTGGGCGCTGGAATGTTTCGGTTTCGATCGCGTTTTGTTCGGCGGCGATTGGCCGGTGGCGACCCTGGCGACCAGTTATGAACGCTGGGTTCAAACCGTGCAGGATTCTCTTTCATTCGGGAGGGATGTCGACCAAATCAAATTATTCCAAACCAACGCAGAAAGGATTTATCGTGTTTAGCCTCCAAAACAAAACCGCCCTCGTAACTGGTGCGGCTTCCGGCATCGGCGCGGCTATGGCAGCAACGTTCGCTCAAGCCGGCTCCACGGTTTGGGTTGCCGACCGTAATGAGACCGATGGGCGCGCACACGCGGAACGCATTGGCGGAAGATTTCTTCGACTCGATGTCACAGACGAACCCGCATGCAATCAGGCGGCACGAACGGTCGGGACATTGGATATTTTGGCGAATGTCGCCGGCATTGGCCACGTCGGCACATTGCTGGGAACCACTGCGGCAGACTTGGACAGGCTTTATGGTGTCAACGTACGCGGCGTGTTCAACTGTTGCCAGGCATTCGTGCCCGCAATGCTGGAACGAAAATGCGGCAGCGTCATTAACATGGCTTCCATTGGAGGTGTGGTTGCCGTCCGTGAACGCCTGGCCTATACGACGACGAAATTTGCCGTTGTCGGTTTGACCAAGGCACTAGCACTGGACCACTCGCATACCGGCGTGCGGTTTAATTGCATTTGCCCCGGTCGCGTTGAAACGCCATTTGTGCTGGCGCGCCTCAAGGAATGCCCCGACCCACAAGCAGCCTATCGCGACATGGCGTCAACGCAACTGAATGGCCGCATGGCCAGGCCGGAGGAAATCGCCGCCGCCGCGCTATATCTTGCGGCGGACGAGAGCGCGATGGTCACCGGCAGCACGTTGATGATTGACGGTGGCTGGAGTACCGGAAAATAAATTTATGAAAATCATTCGCTGTCAGGACCGCAAAGGAAACGTCCTTCATGCCGCTCAACAAGCCGACGGCTCGGCGCTAAAAGTGATCGGCGAGATTTTGGATTCGCCCAGAATCACGTCGGAAAAAGTGGAAGTGACCAAACTGCTCGCTCCGATTCAACCGACTTCCATCATTTGCATCGGCTTGAACTATCGTAAACACGCCGAGGAAACCAGTGCGAAGTTTCCGGAATACCCGGTGGTATTCTTCAAAGGCATCAATACGCTGCAACATCCGGGAGCACCGATCCTGCTGCCAACGCATTTGAAAAGCGACGAGGTGGATTACGAGTGCGAGCTGGCAGTTGTCATTGGCCGCCCCTGCAAAAATGTCAACCGTGAGCGGGCACTGGATTTTGTGTTTGGTTACACCTGCTGCAACGATGTCAGCGCCCGCGACTGGCAGATCAAACGCGGCGGCGGCCAGTGGTCCCGCGGCAAGACCTTCGACACCTTCAGCCCGCTCGGCCCCTGCCTGGTCACGCCCGACGAAATCCCCAATCCAAATGCGCTGAAGATTCGCACGATTCTGAACGGCCAGGTGATGCAGGACTGGAACACGAACGACATGATCTTTGATGTGCCGGCCCTGATTGAATTTCTGAGCGGCAGCACGACGTTGCTGCCAGGCACAGTCATTCTAACAGGCACACCTCATGGCGTCGGCATGGCCCAAAAGCCGCCGCGCTGGTTGAAGCCTGGCGACAGCGTGACGATTGAAATTGAAAAAATCGGTTCGTTGACCAATCCAGCGGTTGAAGAGCCTTAATCAAAACAACAATTGAAGTCGAATCCATCATCCATTTTCGGACTGGCAACCTTCCTGGTTTTTCTGAACTTTCCAATTTTGGCGCAAACGCCGGTCGGCGTGCCGTCACTCGATGAGATGGCCGGCGATTGGCTGGCGATGAAGGACGTGGCCAATCCGCCGGACGTGAATAATTTTCGTGACATGCTGATAATCAACCGGGACCTGACTTCGTTTTTCTGCAATCCTGGAGATTGGTTATGGGGAGGCGGAGATGGAGTGTGGCACGCCGGGTACCCACTGGTCACGCTGACAATCGCGGGCAAGGAATATCCGGCAATGGAATGTCGCTGGTGTCCTTATCGCGCCTTGCGCCGTAATACAAATTGCGCGGGTTTTGAAGTGCAAACGGACACGCGAATGATTAACGAGCAGCGAGCCGTCCTCGTCCGCATTGAAATCACCAATCCAGGCACGACCGGAAGGAGTATTGAGCTGACGCTTTCGGTTCCGGGAGATTTGCAGACCGATGGCATAACCGTGCTCAATGCCAAGCAACGGAAAGGCTTTGTAACGGCAATCCGTCCCGCGCCAAAACCTGACGCCGTGACTATTGACCATGGCAATGTTCACTGGCGCTGGAACTTATCGCTGCCGTCTCAAGGTAGCAGCAAAATTGAATTCGTCTCGGGCGACGGGGACGCAGCAGATGCGCCAAAAATCCAAACAGATGTGATGCGCTGGAGCGCGAATTTCTCCAAGGAATTCGACGGCTTCAAGCAATGTTGGGAGCAACGCTGGGCCGACGCCTTCACGCCGGGCAATCGCCATTTCTCCGGCAGTTTGCCGACGCTGGTCACGGACAACGCGGCGCTGAAGCGTAATTATTACACGGGTATTCTCACCATGCTGGAATTGGAGCGCACCCAGTTTCCGGTGTCCCCGCGCTCTTTCATCACCAGCGGTGAGCGCGCACCGGGCACGCAGTATTATTGGGACGCCTCGATGCAGAGCACCGTCTGGGCGCTGCTCGAACCCGTCGGCATGAAGGCCACCTTGCGCCGCTGGCTGGTGCAAAATCCGCGCAGCGGATCTTTCATTTATCTTACGCGTACCAATGGCTTCGACACGAGGTTCCACGACCAAATCACCGGCTATGCTTTCAATGCCTGTGCCATTTTCAAAACCACCCTGGATTATATCCGCATCACCGGCGACCTGGCCTTTCTAAATGATAAACTGGAGAACGGTAATACTGTGCTGCAGCGCATAGACGGAATGGCCACAGACTGGAAAACGCTCGTCCACCCTGACAGCCCATTGGCGGACTACGGAGGAAATGGGAACCTGCTTGAGTGTGCTCCGGCCTATGTCGGCCGAGTCGCCTCCTGCAACGCGCAAGATGTCTGGATGATGCGCCAAGACGCCGCCCTTCAAGAACTGAAAGGCAATGCTCCCCGCGCCCAGCAACTGCGCGATGACGCGGCGAAACTTTTGCCCGCCGTACAGTCGCTATACCAGCCCGGCGATGGAGTTTGGTATGGTCTACACGACGACGGCAAGCGCGTCGAACTGCGGCATTGCGTGGATTACATCTACGTCGGCGACGCGCTCGCCCACGACCTTACGCCTGAAATGCGCCGCGAAATGACCGATTTCGTTAAAAGTGAGCTTCTGACGCGCGACTGGATGCGCGCGATGAGCCTTAAAGACGCTGCTGCTGCCGTTTCCGACCGGCCCGACCATGGCCCGATGGGCGCTTATGATGGCTGGCCAGCGCTGACGGTTGACACGATGTGGAGACTGGGATTCCCGAACGATGCGTTTGATTTTTACTGTCGCACGGCCGAAGTGACGAAGGAAGGACCATTCGCGCAAGCACATGAATTTTACGGGCCGAACCGGAAGCAATATGATGCGTCGGTGCGAATTGCCGAGCGCGATGGCTGCATGAAGGAGTGTATCAGCGGCTCAGCCTTCGCAGATGTCGTCGTGATCGCGTTCTTCAGTTTCGCGCCATCGCTCGACGGAAAAACCATTCTCGCCGACCCGCAGACGCCGAGACCGTTTACCGCCAAGCTAATGAATGTGTGCGCACATGGCAAAAAGTTCACCCTCAGCGCGGGAAGATCAGGCATTGAATCTACCGAAAAATGATGGCTGCCATTTGCATCGGCGCAAAACTGTCGTTGTCATTAAGCGTTACACCCGCGTATGCATGAGATCAACTGCTGCACGAATTGCGATGAATTGTTTTACCAAATTCTGACCAGGACGACTCCGTGCCGCGGCACAGTGGCGTTGAATGTATTTGAGAATGCCCCCAAATGTTTTTGCCGCCACAAATCGCGCACGCGATGTTTGCCGCTGATGCCAAGGTCGGAAAATTTTAGTTCAATGTTGGTCGCAAAATCACCGCGATTGAACAAACCAACGGCCTTCGAGCCATCTCCCATGTCTTTCGCCCAGATTTCGAGGTCGCCATTTTGCCAAATGCGCGACGCCTGTTTGCCTAGGGCGTCCTGATCCACGGCGAGCACTTCGTCATTGCTTAACAGGCTCAATGTGAATTTGTCCAATTGCGACATATCGCAGCCGATGAGCAGCGGCGCGGAAAGCAAACACCACAAGCTGATGTGCGTGTATTGTTCGTTTGGTGTCAAACGCGTCGGACGCAATTTGCCCCACCCGAGCCTTCCGACGACGAGCATGTCCGGATCGTTCCAATGTCCCGGACCGGCAAACTCCTCATTTCCAGCTGAACCAAAACCATTGCCGGTCATGCTACTCCAGGTGTCGCTGATATCGCCCGTGGTGCGCCAACAGTTGCCACCGACCTGCGCGCCCCATTTCCAAACGTCGCCCATTCCGTATTGGCAAAGGCTGAAAACAATGTCGCGCGAAACTTTGTCGAGGACAGCATGCATGACGTAATACGGCTTTTGCAGTTCAGGCAGACTTTGGTCTTTGGCAATCTCACTGTAGGTGCACCAATCGTATTTCAAATAGTCGAAACCCCATGCTGCGTATTGCTGCGAGTCCTGCAATTCATGCTGCCAACTTCCTTCGTATCCGGCGCAAGTTTTCGGCCCGGGTGAGGAATAAATTCCAATTTTGAATCCTTTGGAATGAACATAATCCACGAGTGCTTTCATATCGGGAAATTTTTCATTCGACAATATGTTGCCGTTCGCGTCCCGTTTGCCTTCCCAAGTGTCATCAATGTTGATGTAAGCCCAACCATGATTGATCAATCCGCTGGCGACCATCGCGTCGGCTGCGGATCGAACTTTTGCCTCATCCACGGCACCGGCGAAACAGTTCCAACTGTTCCAGCCCATCGGCGGCGTCAAAGCGATCTGATCGCCAATGACGATTTTGAAATCTTTTTTCGTTTCGCCGCGCGCGTTTTTTGCATTCAGCGTCACTACAGAATCGCCGGACTTCAGGGGAGAAATTCCCGTAATTAATCCCGTTTGGGAATCCAATTGCAAGCCATCGGGCAAATTGTCCGCAGAAAATTCCATCGGCCGATCGCCTGTCGCTGGAATTTGGAAAATGAATGGATGTCCCGGGCGTGTACCAATAACCGATGCCCCATTCATGCGTGGCTTTCGTGGCGCCGGTGGAGTGAGAATGATTTCTTTTTCCGGCGGTGCGACGACAGTTTCCGGCATTGCCCCGGAAATTTCAAATTTTGCGTTGGCCCAATCAGCATGGTCGTAACTTATGCCGTCATCGGCGTCACCCACCTTCAGCGCGAGAGTTTTTATGCCGTTGAGCTCTACGTCAAAACGCTTTGCTGCTTCGCCCGCGCGCATGACACCGCTTTGCCAAAGCAATTTGCCGTCACCCAAAACAATAAAATTAATGCTGGCGCTGGGATTGGTAATTTCACCATCCACTCCGACGGAAGCTGAAAAACCTTTCGCGGCGCTATTCAAACTGATGTAAAGCGTGCTCTTCGCGTGCGTACCCAAACCATGCTCAAATTGTTCCCCGCCGATGCTCAAAACGTGCCCGTCGACCGATTTATTTCGTTGCGGATCACCCCAATCCTGAATTGTTTTGCTGACATCCAGCTCATCGAGCCAAACTGTTGCGGCCGGCATTTTACAATCGGCACAAAATGCGAGCGCCAATACCGAAAGAGTCAAAAGCGTTGAAAGTTTAACTGTAGGCCTTTTCATTTCCCTGTTCACATTTTCCAATCCAGTCGCCGGCTAATTTTGCTTTTTCAAAAGTGGCTCGATTTGCGCGGCGACCTGCGCCGCTTCGAGCTCAATCCCCCCGGCGTTAAAATGGACATTGTCGCTATGATATTCTGGATGTCCCTGGACGAGTGCGTTCAAATCGTCCACTGGAATGCCTTTCGCCTGTACAAATTTCAGAGCGATCGTGTTGCGCGCAGCGATACGTTCGTCAGTAGCCTGAGTCAAATTGTTCGGCGGCAGATTCGGAGAAACTTTTAATGGCGTGGTGGTCGCCCAAATCAGTCTTGCGTCCGGAGCGCATTGGCGAATTGTTTTCAGGAAGTTCGGGAAACCTCGCTGGTATTCCGTTTCGCTGTGTTGCCATCCATGCATGCCGTTATTGAAATGAATAACGTCGAATTGATATTCGCTGAGTACCATCTTGACCTCCTGAAGCAGAACAGGATCGGAAATGAACGCGGAAGTGGAAAGCCGGGCAACATAGGCTTTGCCGGCCAGGCGTTTTTCAACTCCCGGATAGTAATCCCGGGAGATGGAATCGCCAATCAGCAGCACGCGTGGCAGATTGGTTTCATCAGCGTGGGAAATCCAGATGTCACACCACTCAATGGATTCCCGGGAAAACGGAGGCGTCCCGGCAAATGCGATATCACTCGCCGCGGCCAGGGAGGCGGCGAACAGAACCATGGGAAGGAATTTAAGCATGCGACTGGTGGGTTGGGATTCGTGTCCTAAAGCGGTTGTTGACTATTGTTTCAGGAGGTAAAAGCTTTGAGAAACGTTGGAGCTAATGGCGTTCGTTACGCTAAAAGCACCGGTGTTGTCGAAATTGTTTGTGCAAAGTATAATCCAGTTAGTGAGCGGGGCGGCCACATTCGCTGAGGTCAGCACATAATAGATACCGTTTGCCAGGCCATTGGAACCGCTCAAGACCAGACTACCCCCTGACATCTGGACGTTACTGATGACAGGCTGTGACGTTCCAGTCACGACACCCAACGTTCCGCTGTTTAATTGGCTTGTGTCCCACACCAGACCCGGCCCGGGGACAGTCGGGCTGATATTCACAAACGAGCCGGAATAAACTGCCGCATTGAACATGTGGAAACTGGCTCCGGCTGTCAATGGCGTTCCGCTGATGTTCACCAGACTCAAGGTCCCGCCGTACGTTATGCCACCACCGGCCTGAATCAGATCGTTCATTCCCGAGCCGTCCAATTTGATGACTGCAGTACCGTGTAGCGTAACATTCCCGGTCACGGCGATCGTGCCCGTGGGATTCGCGCCCTCAGTTATTCCCGAGGCAATGTTGGTACCCGCCGGCGAAATGGTTGCTCCGGAAGAGACTATCAGGCTGCCGTTGATTTCGCCAATGCCTGCCAACGTTTGACCGCTGCCCAAAGTCAAGGTCTGGTCGAGCCGCCCGCTGACATCCAGAGAAACATTCGCCGCATTACTGCCGCCCAAGAAGATGAGCGCGCTCTGCGAGATGGATCCGACACCACTCAAAGTCAGTGTCAAACCGCTCCCAATGACCGTTGGACCAGTGTAGATGTTGGCGGCTTCGAGTATCATTTGATGGTCCGAAGCATCCCAAACAAATCCACCCGGACCACTAATGATGTTCGTGAATATGAAATTGGCGCCACGGAGAACAATATGTGCCATACCATTCAGCGTAACGGCGCCGTTTATGTTCTGATTGCCGCTGCCGTAAAGCGCCTTAAAACTCGCGTTGTCGTCCAGGTCGAGATTGGCATTAAATGCCGTAAAGCCGGTGAGAATTTGTAATACGCCATTATTCAGGACGTGAATGTTCTTGTTGTATCCACCGTCGCCGGTCCAGAAATCCAATTCCGTACCCGGATCAAGCGTGAAGATACCAGCGGGATTACCAAAGCTGTTCCCCATATTTTTAATGCCGAGCTTGCCGGTGGCCAGCTCGATGTCGCCTACGTTTGTGGCGATGGTCACCCCATTCCATTCACCGTAGCCGTTGTTATCGGACCAATTGACAGTCAATTTGAACGGGCCGCTGATGGCTGAGCCGCTCATCAAATCCCACCGGCTGCTGCCTCCCCAAACGGCATCGCCGGTCAAACTGATATTCAAAACCTCGCCGGGTAAACTGTTGTAACTGTTGTAAAGAGCACCTTCCCCATTCATGCCCGTGCCGGAAACGGTGATTGGCTTGTTGCCGCCCAATGACCCGCCGCCAAAGTCGAGCGTGGCATTGTTGGTAATCGTGATCGAAGAAACGTTGGTAAATGAGTAGTCACCGGCATAGATGGCGCCGCCGCTGAGAAATACCGGTCCGGTAAAGTTGGCCGGGCAGAGAATTGTCAACCAGCTGGAGCCTGCCTTGACTAAACCGCCTGGACCGGTGATGGAACCGGAACCTCCGAAGGTGAAATTATTGATGCTGGAATTGACCGTAATGTTGCCAGGCGCAATCGTACCACTGACGGTCACATTGGTTGGAACCCCTGACGCATCATCAAATAACACCTGGTCGCCGGAATTGAATGCAACCTGCTGGCTATTCGACAGGTTGAGCCAATTAGCCGAAGTTCCCGCGTCCCAAATTCCACTGTTGCCGTTGGCGTACCAGCGTAGATTCGCCGGCGCTGGCGGCGCTAATTGAAATAATTTTGCCTGCCTGGGATTTAAACTTACGTTGAACGAGCCGGACACACTCGCGGTGCTTCCGTCCCATACGTTCGTCGCCACATAATTTCCCGAAGGCAACCCGGCCCGGTTCAGGTCAACGGTCACATTCGCAGCCCCGGAAGAATAATTGAATACAGCTATGCTCCAGACGGCCCCGTTCTGCCGGACAAAAACATTGGCGGCACTGGTTCCCGTATTGGCTTCCACAGGAGCAAAAGTCTGGCCGACCCGGGCGACAGCGTTGATCGCGGCGTTGGTCAAGCAGGTCTGGGCAGCCTGTTGGCCGTTCGAGGAAGTCAAATCGTCCCCGTCCAGGAAAATGCCAGTCACCGCGCCGCTGATGAGGCGGCTTTGATTTTCGTTCGTGGTGGCACCATAGCCGTTAAACACCATTATGTCCGGGTCGTTGAACTGGTATAGTTCGTCCAGCCACCAACCGTATGTCACTGAATTCATGGTGTAGGCGGTATTGCCAATCAGCGAAGTTTGAGCATCGCAGGCAATTCGCCGGCTGTCGGCGTATTGATATGGAAAAAGGGGTGCTATGGATTCACTGACAAACATCCGGCCGTTGATTGCCTGAAGCACATTGGACATCCCCTCGTTGTAAGCCTCGATCCCGGTGGTCACGTTAGTGTCGTGATGAACACCCTCCAGAGCGCCATGCGACAGAAAGTCCAACTTGATGTAGTCGAATCCATAATTCGTATAAAGATTCACGTAATAATTAATCAAATCCTTATCGGCCGGATGCGTTGGATCGAGGGCCAGGCCGCCATCCACAGATTCGGCATTTCCATTAGTGTCTCGCAGCAAAAGATCTCTGTATCGGTAAATATTAGTGGTCCCTTCAACAAAAGTGTTGGTCGCGGTGTTGGTTGAGCCAAACCAGACGAACGGCCCGAAGTAAATTCCGGCTTTCTGGCCGAGCGCGTGGCAATGATTGACAAAACTCTGCAATTGAAAACTATTCAGGTTGTTCCAAAAGGCATCCAGATTGATATAAACCATCCCCCGATTGAGAAAGCCATTGACCTCCAGGTTGGTGTGGAAAAAATCCGATACGGCGATCGCGTCGGTATAATTGATGTACTGCTGAATAACGCCCCAACTGTTCCAGCCGAATGGCACGCCATTGGTCCACACCATTCTGGGAGTGAAGTTCGTATTCTCTGCAGCGTAGTTCAGCATTATTTGTCTCCAGTCGCTGCCAAAACCCACGAACACGGTTGGAGAAGAAATCGTGTTTCCGGTCACCGAGCCGTGCGGCATGACGTCCGCCGGGACCGTCGCGCCCCCATACACGTTCAATTGATTTAATTTGTTGTTCACGCCGTAGAAATAAATACCGGTTTTCCAGACGTCGTGGTGAACGGAGCCAACCACCAGACCATTGCGAGACGTATTGTCATAAAAGGCTCCGACTTCATAACTGACGCCGGTGTTGTTTATTGGCATCGCGTTATAGGAAACGAACCCGTCGTTATCGAACGGTACACACAACGCCCGGTCGTCGCTATAGCTCCCCAAGTCCACGCCGCCAGTCTTGTCCACGACTACCGGTCCCATCCAATTGGCACTGAGATTGGTCCCGAGTAAATCCATGCGGACCAGAAAACTGTCATTCTGGTCGAGGGTGAAATACTGTTTCATTACCGGCAAACCACTGCCCTGAGCCGTAACCACCACCTGGTTGCTGCCGACGATGGTATAGCTCCAACTGGCGTAATTGGTTCCTTTAATATAACCCGTGCTCAACGTGACCCCACTGTAGAAACTGGATATCTTTTTGGAATTCTTCCAGTAAAAGTCCGTTGTCCCTGCGCTCAGGTTGTAATTCAACATGACATCGCCGTTGGACATCACCAGTGTGTTTCCAACTTGTTGAAATGATGGAGTTGCTTGAACCGGTTTGACCAAAAGCGACAACAGCAGCGCCAAAATGAATGTTCCTGGGATTAGCTTTTGGCTGGTCATGTACGGCAGATGAGTCTGAAGTCTGGCGGTTTTCAATCCTCAATAACCAACCGCCGGATCATGTTCCTGACCCGGCGGTGGTTCGTGAGCATCACGATATTATCATTACCATCTGCTTAAGGAGTTTTGAGCAAATAGAACAGGCGCGGTGTTCCGGCATTGATGGCGTTGGTAACATTGAAATTCCCGCCGCTATCAAATGCGTTGGTTGATAGTGGCGTCCAATTCACCAACGGAGCGGCAAGGTTAGTCGAGGTCAATACATAGTAAGTGCCAAAGGCCGTGCCGCCGCTGCCGCTGAAAATCAGGTTTCCACCCGAAGATTTCACACTGCCAATCACTGGTTGCGCCGGCGCAGTCACCACACTCACGATGCCGTTGCCCAGTTGGTTCGTGCTCCATGCCAGACCCGCCCCGGGCGTGGCTGGAGTGATGCCGGTAAATGAACCAGAATAGCCCGCTGCGCTGAATATATGGAAGCTGTTGCCAACCGCCAGCGGTGAACCGATGTTGACCAGATTCAATGTGCCGCCATAAATAATATTCGCAGCAGCCTGAACCATATCGTTCGTTCCATTGCCGTCCAACTTGATGACGGTCGTGCCGCTTAACGTGAGGTTGGCAGATGCGGCAATCGCGCCAACCGCATTGGTGCCACCCCAATTAATCCCCAGTGCTGCGGTTGTTCCAGAGGGCGACAACGTTGCGCCGGCGGAAACCGCAATGCTGCCGTTGACACCGCCCACACCGGCCAGAGTCTGACCGCTGGTGAGCGTCAACGTCTGGTCCGGTCGTCCGGTCACATCCATATGAGCTACACTCGGGTTGCTGCCGCCGAAGAAAATCAGCGTGCTGTGCGAGATGGAGCCATTACCGGTCAGGTTCACCTCCGGCGTATTGCCATCGCTGCCGATGATGGTTGGGCCGGTGTAGGTGTTGGCCGCCGACAAAATCATCGCATGATTGTAAACGTCGGCCACAAAGCCGCCGCCGCCGCCAATCACGTTGGTGTAAGTCCTGTCCTGATCCCCGATCACAAAACGCGCAACGCCATTCAAAGTAATGGGCACGTTGATGGATTGAGCACCCGAACCGCCATACGTGTTCCACACTGCACCGTTTTCCATAATCACATTGTTAGCATTGAATGCACCGGGGGCTCCAAACTGAAAGGCCTGACCACCACCGAGAAGGTGAATCGTTCCATTCCATCCACCATTCCAGAAAATTAACTGGCAATTGGTTTGAACGGTCGTCACCGTGGCGGGATTTTGGAACGCTGAGTCCATGTTATGCGACCCCAGCTTGCTTCCGTTGGTCAGGGTGATGCCGGCCACGTTTGCTCCAATTGTCACCGTCGTCCATTCACCATAAGGATTGTTGGTGTCAGCCCAGTTAATCGTCAGGTGGTAGGGGCCGGTGATTTGAGAACCATTAGCCAGATCCCAACGAGCTGTGCATCCAAAAGTGGTATCCCCGGCCATAGCGATGTTCAACTGGTTGACGGGGTAATCTTCATAACTGTTGAAAAGAGCGCCTTCGCCATTGAATCCAGTGCCGGAAACGGTAACGGGCTTATCGCCGCCCAATGCGCCACCCCCGAAGTCCAGGGTAGAATTGTTGGTAATCGTCACGGACGAAACCGAGCCAAATGAATAATTGCCGGCATAGATAACGCCACCTGAGATGCTTACTGGTCCGCTAAAAGTGTTGCCCGGATTAACAATCGTCAGGGTACTGGAACCCTGTTTGACCAGACTGGCACTTCCGGTGATGGAGCCGGAACCGCCCAGCGTAAAGTTATTCGCGCTGGAATTCACGGTGATAACATTGGGTGATACCGTGCCGCTGACAGTCACATTGGTCGGAACTCCCGTCGTATCGTCAAACAGCACTTGATCACCGGTGTTGAAGACCGATTGCTGATTATTGACCGTGTTGATCCAACTGACCGAGGTCCCCGCGTCCCAGGTTCCTCCTGTGTTGTTGGCATTGGTGCCCCACCGTAAAGAATTACCAGACGCCAGTAGCGTGAGAGTGGCCGGCACACTATTGGTGAAGCCAACGCTGTTGCCGACCCGGACGCTGTAAGTCGTCGCATCACCGGATTGAACGTTGTTCAGCGTAAGCGTTGTATTGGTTTTGCCGCTCAGAGGGCTGCCGTTCTTGTACCATTGGTTGGTTGTGAACAGAGGGCTCACGCTGGTGACGCTAAAAGTAACCGTTCCCCCCGCATAGACCGATTGTGACTGCGGTTGACTTACGATGAGCGGCGCTGCGTTGCTGGGCATGACACCGAGAGTTCCCATAAAAAGGTGGTTGAGCACCTGATTGCGAGTCAACGCATTGGTGTACAAGGCGACCTGACAAATATTACCTTGGAAGAAGCGGCTGGCGCCATCGGCTGAACCGGTCCCAATTGCCCACGGATCCGAGAAATTTATCGCGCCCACGCTGTCTGCGCCCTGCCCAACCAGCACCCCGTTCACATAAAGATTCCAATTTGTTCCATCATAGGTGGAAGCCAAATGAGTCCAATTGGTTGTCTGGACACCGCCAACGGCGCTCGCCCCACCGTTGGTGTTGTTGTAGGTGCCTCCATAATAACTGAAGGTGCCGCCGGGTTGCGCTCGCAAGACCAGTTCATCGTAATTCTTGGTTGAATCATAACCCTTGCCAACAATGTCGGCCGGACCCTGCGAGATGTTGGTGGATTGAACCCAGGCTTCCATGGTAATCGGCCCCCAGAAATTCAAGATACCGGCGTTCGGGGCCGTGCTCAAATCAACGTAAGACTGGACCGACGCGCCGAAAAAAGTGGCGGCATTGGGAATGAAAGCCGTCGGGCCCGCCGCGGGATAAATGTTATAATAGGCCGAATTATTGCCATTGCCGGACAAATCAGTGGCCGTGCCACTGTTGTCGATGGTCAAATCCAGAGCAAAATAGGCGATGGGATGGTCAGCCAGCACAGTGCTTTTATAATCGGCACGGGCGGCAACGGCGGCGACCAACATAAAGCCAATCGCAGCGAGTAACCTGCCGTAACGGCAGCGAGTGGAATTCTGTATTTTCATGACTTTTGTTTTGATTGAGAACTGCGTTGAACGTCTGTCACGGGTTTTGTTGAGTGGCATACTCACTGGCCAGAAAATATACGTCATCCGGAGCCTGGGCGAAGGTGGGAGCAGCGGGAGCTCGATTATGCGGAGCATATTTCCAGGGATCCATGCTGGAGGCAAACGCGATGGTGGAGCCATCCAGCCATCTGTGAGCTTCGCTATGACCATCAGCAAAAC
>DATJXK010000223.1:0-12382 GCA_035500235.1 Pseudomonadales bacterium
GGACGTTGACCACGGAAGGTATCATTACCAAGTCATCGAATATCGGCGCCGCCAAGATTGGAATCAAACTAGGCGAAGACCGTTTGTATGATTACGCGTCGGAATACGGCTTCGGCCAGCGCACAGGAATTCCATTACCCGGCGAAGTCGGCGGTATTTTACATCCAGTCAAAGACTGGAGCAAAGTTTCCATCGCGCAAATTCCCATGGGCCATGGTGTGGCCGTGACTCGTTTGCAAATGGTGATGGCTATGTGCGCTCTCGCCAATAACGGCTGGTTGATGCGCCCGATGCTGGTGAAATATCTGACAGATCGTGACGGTCACATTGTTGAACGCTACTCCTCACAACGGGTGCGACAGGTTGTAAGTGATGCGGCCGACCGACAAATGATTGAAGCACTGAAAACGGTCGTGTCACCGGATGGAACCGCTCCCGGCGCAGCCATGAAAAATTACATCGTGGCCGGCAAAACCGGCACCGCGCAAAAAGCGGAGAATGGCACCTATGCCACGGATAAGTTTTTCGCGTCGTTCATTGGGTTTTTTCCGGCTGACGATCCCCAGGTGTGTATTTCGATCGTCATGGACGAGCCAAAAGAAGGTTATTATGGCGGACAGGTATGCGGGCCGGTATTTCGCGATGTCGCCGAGCGCTGTGCCAGTTACTTGAACGTGCCGCCGGACCAAAATTTACCGCAATCTAACCCGTTGCAGGTGGTCACGGCCGCCCGGGACCAAAACAATTTGCGAACGCCTTGAGTAACGTTTGGGAGAAAAAATTTGTGGAAGAACGTTCTTTAAAGTTTGTGGCTGCGGCCTGCGACGCGGAAATCCGGCGCGGGTCGCCGGAAGCCGTGGTGAGAAATATTTGCACGGATTCGCGCCGGGCCAAATCAGGGGATTTGTTTTTTGCGATCAAAGGCGAAAGCTTTGATGGTCATGATTTTGTTGACGATGTCGCCGGAAAAAAAGTTGTGGCGGTGGTCCTAAAGAATCAACGGGTTCCGCAGCAATTGCCCGAGTGTGGTGTCCTGGCGGTGGAAGATACGCGGACTGCCATGGGAAAGTTCGCGGCGGCGTACCGTCGCGGTTTTGAACTGCCAGTGATTTGCGTGGCTGGTTCTAATGGAAAAACGACCACGAAAGAATTGATCGCCTCGGTCCTGCGCCAAAAATTTTCGACGCTATGGAGCGAGGCCAGTTTTAATAATGACATTGGCGTGCCCTTGACGTTATTGCAGATGGAAAAATCGCACCAAGCCGCCGTGCTGGAAGTGGGCACGAATCATCCGGGCGAACTCGCGCCGCTGATAGAAATGATTCGGCCGCAATTTGGTGTGTTGACGAATATCGGCCGGGAGCATTTGGAATATTTTGGGGATGTCGCGGGCGTGGCGCGTGAAGAAGGCCAGTTGGCGGAATTATTGCCACCCGGCGGCACGCTCTTTGTTAACGGCGATAATGAATGGACAGATGGAATCGTTCGCCGGACGCGGGCAAAGGTTGTCCGCGCCGGATTTGGGCCCGGAAACGATTGGCGCGCAGAAAAAGTCCGGCTGGATAAAAACGGCGCAACGTTTCACGTGACCACAGCGAAAAAAGATTTTTGCGGCGAGTATCGCATCCATTTGCTGGGCAAGCATCAAGTGGCCAACGCCCTTTTTGCCATTGCGGTCAGTGAGGAACTCGGTCTGGGCCGTGCTGAAATCCAGCACGGCCTGGCCGAATGCAAGCCGCCCAAAATGCGAATGCAGTATTGGGAATCGAACGGCATTCGCGTCCTGGACGACGCTTATAATGCGAATACTGACTCGATGGTGGCGGCGCTGGAAACGTTGCGCGACCTGCCGTTGCAGGGCCGCCGGGTGGCCGTGCTGGGTGACATGGGGGAGCAGGGCATGCACACGGAAGAAGCGCATGCTGAGGTTGGCCGGCGCGCTGCGGAGCTGAAAGTTGGCCAATTGTTTGCTGTCGGAAAGATGGCTCCAGTTGTGGCCAAAGCCGCGCGCAGTGCCGGATTATCACGGGTGATTGAATTTGAAAATGTGGAAACGGCTGTAAATGCCATTAAAAATTTTTTGAAAAATGGCGATGTAGTCTTGTTGAAAGCATCGCGGTCGGCGCGCCTGGAGCGCATTGCCGAAACGTTGAAAGCCGAAAAATGAAGTGTGGTGGTAAACGATCGCGGAAGATAAATGGACGATGTTTTACTATCTAAGCCAACTCTTGTTGGATTGGTCGCACGGGACATCCTGGGAAGGGCGTCTTTCGTGGTTGCGCCTTTTTCACTACATCACGGTCCGCAGCGCCGGCGCCGCAATCACCGCGCTGGTCTTAAGCTGGTCGTTCGGGCCGGCGATTATCCGCTGGTTGAAGCAATTGAAATTCGGCCAGGAATATCAGGACAAGGCCGAGGAAGCCGGCGGCCTGGCCGCACGCGTGCTCAGCAAGAAGGGAACGCCGACCATGGGCGGCATCTTGATCGTAACCATATTGTTTTTCACCACCATTTTGTGGACGCAACTGGACAACAAATTGGTATTGCTGACCCTGCTTTCCGTGCTGGTTTTAACGGGACTTGGGTTCTACGACGATTACGCAAAAATCATCCAGCAAAGCGGCGGGGGCACTCCGCCGCGCGTCAAACTGCTGGCGCAATTTGCGGTGAGCCTCTTTATCGGCATCTATTTGTGCGTGACACCTTCGATGGGCAAACTGGTTTCAGAAATCACCGTGCCGTTTTACAAATATCCTGTTTTGACGAACGTCTCGTGGCTGGGGATTGTCATCTGCATCCTGGCCATCGTGGGCAGCTCGAATGCAGTGAATCTAACAGATGGCCTGGACGGCCTGGCGATCGGTTGCACGCTGATTGTTGGCTTTGTTTTTTTAATTTTTACGTACGTCGCCAGCAACGTAAAAATCGCCGGCTACCTGCAAGTCCCCTATGTATCCGGTGCGGGCGAGTTGACCGTCTTTTGCGCCGCCCTCCTGGGCGCCTGCCTGGGATTTCTTTGGTACAATTGTCATCCGGCGCAGGTCTTTATGGGCGATACCGGCTCGCTGCCGCTGGGCGGCGCGTTCGGCATCATTGCCGTTTTAGTTCATCAACCCTTTGTACTGCTGATTGCCGGCGGCGTTTTCGTCATGGAAGCCGTCTCGGTAATTTTGCAAAAGGGCTGGTTCCGATACACCCGGATTCGCACCGGCACTGGACAGAGGATTTTTTTAATGGCGCCGCTGCACCATCATTTCGAGAAAAAAGGCTGGTACGAATCGCAAGTGGTCATGCGTTTTTACATTCTCTGCATCCTCTTTGCGGTCGTCGCGCTGGCGACGTTGAAACTAAGATGAAAACTGCATTTTTATTGAAGAATTTTCGTTTTGTTTCTTGCGCGTCCGGGAACCGGATGTTAAAAAGATGCAAGGCAGACACGGCCACGAATCGGCCTGATCGGTGCTTTTTCCAATGTGCGAAAAGAATGAACAGTAGAATCACTTTTACCCGCCGCGAAATTAGAGGAAATTTCGTTGCGCCAACCAATCCATCCCTCAATCGAAAGGACAGTGTCACGTCATGAATAACCCCAACCCGTTCGTCCCCAAAGGCTCATTGCTCGAGCAGCAAAGCAAGCGCCGCGCCGGCCTGAAGCTCGGCGTCTTCTGCGTGCTGGCCATTGGCGTCACTTCGCTCGCCGCTATGCTCATCCAAGGCTGCAAGCGCGAAGAAACGGACCAGAACGCCGAGAATAATGGCACGCCAATGGTGGATACAAATAATTACGCCGCGGCGGACACTAATGTCCCGCCGGTCGAAGCTTCCAATCCTCCGGTTGCGGCTGTGCCGCCGACACCAGTGCCGGCCACTCCAGCACCGACGCCTCCTCCAGCGCCCGCTGCGCCATCGGAAACCGAATATGTCGTCGTTAAGGGTGACACTCTGGGTAAGATCGCCAAGGCGAACAGCGTCACGGTCAAAGCGATTGAAGACGCGAATCCGGGTGTCCAGCCGGCGCGCTTGAAAGTTGGACAAAAGCTGGTCATTCCCGGTGGAACCGGCGCTGCTGGTACTACTGGAGTTAGTGCCGCACAAGAAACTGCGAATGGCGTGGCTACTAACACCGGCGGCGACCAGGCTTATACAGTGAAATCCGGCGATACGCTCACCCGCATTGCCCGGCATTTCGGAGTGACCCTTAAAGCACTCATGGCGGAAAATAATTTAACGACCACCCATATCAAGGTGGGTCAAAAATTAAATATCCCTGCAAAGCCTGAAGCGACCCCGGCGCCTGTGAATACGCCGCCGGCGTCAGCGCCCGAACCGCAGCCGGTTACTCCGGCTCCGCAAACTTCGCCCTCGACCGTGCCGGAAGCTCCGGCTCCGCAGTCATCGACGCCTCCGCAGCAACAATCGATGCGATAGGAAGGGCAGGGTTGGGGAAAGAATATTGGGGATTGGCAGGAGCGGTTGGCTCCTGCCAATCCTGGCGGGTTAAACAAGTTGGTTTTTAAGGGATGATGTAAAGCGGGTACCGCTTTATTAACGACATTGATGAAAGTCGCCGTCACAACTTTGGCATTTTGTGTTGCTGCATTGCTCGCGCTGGGAATGGTGATGCTCTACAGCTCCAGCATGACTCAGTTCGGTGCCGGCCTCCTCAAAAAACAACTTGAGTGGTTTGCGGTTGGATTCATTCTTTGTGTCACAGCGACATCGCTCGATTATCAAATCCTGAAAAAAATTGCCTGGCCGATGTACTTTCTGGCGCTGGCGTTGCTGGTTGCCCTGTTTATTCCTCACTTACATGGTGTAAGAATCAACGGTGCCCGCCGCTGGTTTGATTTTCACGGCTTTCGTTATCAACCTTCCGAACTCGCTAAAATAGCCCTGGTCATCATCATGGCCTGGTATGGTGACCGCTGCCAGCGTTCCATGCAGACGTTTCAGCGAGGTGTTCTTCTTCCCGGCGCTATCATCGCGTTAATACTTGGGCTGGTTTTCATTGAACCGGACCGCGGCACGACTATTCTTCTCGCCACAGTCGGCTGCGCCATGCTGCTCATGGCCGGGACGCGCTGGCTGCATATTTTCGGACCGGCGGCGCTGGCTATTGCCGGTCTGGCCGTTTCCATTCTACATGATCCCATGCGTATGAGGCGTATCTTTAGTTGGTGGGATTTGGAGCAACACAAGGATGGTGTAGGGTATCAAGCCTATCAGGCTATGATTGCGCTTGGTTCCGGCGGTTGGTCTGGCCTTGGTCTCGGGAATAGTCTGCAGAAACTTGGCTTCGTTCCAGAACACCAAACCGATTTCATTTTTGCCATCATTGGCGAGGAATTGGGCCTGGTCGCAACATTGTTGATTGTGTTGGGCTTTGTCGTCATCGCTATCTGCGGCTTCTGTATCGCAGTTAACGCGCGTGAAACGTTCGGTTTCCTGCTGGCTTCGGGCATTACACTGCTCATTTCGTTGCAGGCCGCGATCAATATCGGCGTCGTCACCAGCGCGCTGCCCAATAAAGGCTTGCCGTTGCCTTTCATTAGCTATGGTGGCTCAAATCTTTTGACCATGCTTGCATGTGTCGGTCTTTTATTTAGCGTCGCGCGTCATGCGCCTGTACGCGAAAAAAGTCCGGAAAAAGCTTCCAAATCATCCCCGGTCAAAGCCGGGGATAATCCTTTTGCTGCCCGTTCGACATGAACATTTCTGAAACCAAAACGCCCTTCGTCGCGATTGCTTGCGGCGGCACGGGCGGGCATCTCTTTCCAGGGATCGCCGTCGCTGAAGAGTTGAAAAAGCGCGGTTGCCGAATCGGCCTGCTTATCTCGCCTAAAGAAATTGACCAGCAGGCCGTGAAAGCCGCGCGCGATATGGAAATCTTTACGCTCCCCGCTGTCGGCCTGCAAAACCGGAATTATCTTTCTTTTGCGTTCAGCTTTTGGAAATCGTTTCGCGCTGCCATCGCCATTTTCAGGCGTCATCCTCCCCAGGCAGTTCTGGCGATGGGCGGTTTTACCAGTGCGCCGCCGGTTCTCGCCGCCAGAAAATTCGGCGCAAAAACTTTTTTGCACGAATCCAATACCGTTCCCGGTCGCGCCAACCGTTTTCTCGCCCGATATGTGGACGAAGCCTTCGTTGGCTTTCCTGAAACGGTTGATCGAATTCGCGCTGGCCAAAAATCCGTGACCGGCACCCCTGTCCGCCCTCAATTTTCGGAACCCCCGCCATCACAAGTCGCCGTTTGCCGGGCCGCTCTGGGCCTCAAGTCAGACCTACCAACTATTTTGGTTGTCGGCGGCAGCCAGGGGGCTAGCGGCCTGAACGAACTTGTTTTGTCCGCCCTGCCACTGCTTGCCTCGAAGAAATGGCAATGGCTGCACTTAACCGGGGCAAACGATTTTGAAAAGGTGAAAGCTGCCTACGCCGCGCAAAAATTAAAAGCTGTCATCAAGCCGTTCCTGGCTGAGATGGAGCTGGTGCTTGGCGCAGCCACTGTGGCCGTTAGCCGTGCCGGCGCTTCCTCGCTTGCTGAAATTGCTGCGATGCGCCTGCCTTCGTTGCTCGTCCCTTTTCCTGCGGCGGCAGATAACCATCAGTTTTTCAATGCTCACGCTTTCGAAAGAACTGGTGCCGCCCGCTTGATGGAGCAAAAGAATTCCACGCCGGAAAAAGTTGCAGCCATTCTGAATGAACTGGTCGAGGACGAGGCTGTGCGCTCAAAAATGCAGGCAGCGTTGGTGCCCTGGCATTCGCCGCGCGCGGCCGTTGAAATCGCAGAAAACATCCTCCGCGTTTCGTTAAGTTCGAGCTTCAGTTTGCCGCCAGAAAGGCCGATGGCTAAAGGGGGACCATCGCGTCCCGGCGCGCCGGCACAACAGCATTTTTCCGCTGCATGACCGCAACCGAAGACATTTTAGAGATACCAATGCAAAGTAAGTCCGATCTGGCCGATGAGCTTGCGGCTCGTGTTTCGCCTGCAATGCTCATTCGCCGCAATGAACCCCTGGCCAGGCGCACTACCCTGCGCGTTGGGGGCCCGGCGGATGTTTATGTCGAGCCGGCGGACGAAAACGATTTGGCTGCAACGATAAAGTTTTGCAGCGGGCAGGGCACGCGTTTCTTTATCCTTGGGCGCGGCTCCAATTTGCTGGTTCGTGACGGCGGTTTTCGTGGTGTGGTTATTTGTCTGTCCCAGCCGTCTTTCAGCAGGATTGAAATCACCGGCGAAAAAATGTTCTGCGGTGCGGGCGCAAAGCTAAAAAACGTCTCCGTCGAAGCCCGGCGCAATGGCCTAAGCGGCGTGGAATTTCTTGAAGGTATTCCCGGGAGTGTCGGTGGCGCGTTGCGCATGAATGCCGGCGCCATGGGAGGCCAGACGTTTGATGCCGTCGAAACCGTCCGCATCATGGATTATAACGGCAATATCAGTGAAATGTTGCCTCCTGAGATGGCGGTGACTTATCGCAGTAGCGCCACGCTGAAAAATCACGTCGCGCTGGCCGCGGTTTTCAAATGCAAAGTTCTTCCGCGCGAGGACATTGAAAAACGGATGAAATCGTTTAGCGAAAAACGTTGGGAATCGCAGCCCGCTGCGCCCAGTGCCGGCTGTATTTTCAAGAATCCAGTGGCTATCCCGGCTGGCAAACTTGTGGACGAACTCGGCCTAAAGGGCACGCGCGTCGGCGGCGCGGTCGTTTCTGCTGAACATGGAAATTTTATCATCAACGATGGCAAAGCCACGGCCCGCGACGTTTTGGAATTGGTTGAAGTTTTGAAGGCCAGGGCAAAGACCGAACGCGGCATCGAATTGCAAACCGAAGTCGAAATTATTGGCGAGGACTGACTTGAAGAAATTAAACATCGTGGTTATGTTGGGCGGCCCGAGCGCCGAGCGCGAAGTGTCGCTCAGTTCTGGCGCGGGTGTCGTCAAAGCCTTGCGCTCCCTCGGTCACACCGTTTTTGAAATTGATCCCAAAACGCCGGATTGGGTTTTGCCGCCCAAAACTGATGTCGTTTGTCTTGCGCCGCTGCACGGTACGTACGGCGAGGATGGCCAGGTGCAGGCACAATTGGAAAAGCTTGGAGTGCTTTATACCGGTTGCGATGCGGAGGCCAGCAGCATTGCCTTCGACAAAGTTATAACGAAACAAAAATGCATTAAAATTGGCGTTCCAACATCGAATTTTGTTGTGTTGAATTCAGCACAAGCGCCTATCCCCCAATCCCTTAAGCTGCCGCTGGTCATTAAACCTGTTCGTCAGGGTTCCAGTGTGGGGCTTCAATTTGTCGAGCGCGCTGAAGCTTGGAAAGATGCTCTTGCCACTTCACTGAAATTTGATTCCGAGGTTCTGGTCGAAGAAAAAATCATTGGCCGCGAAACCACCGTCGGCATTTTGGACAACCAGCCGCTGCCGATTGTCGAGGTGCGGCCCAAAGTTGGCAGTTACGATTACAAAAATAAATATACTGCCGGCGCCACGGAATATTTTTGCCCGGCGGACTTCGACGCAGCGACGACTAAAAAAATCCAGAGCGCCGCGCTCGGCGCCTTCCACGCTGTCGGTGGACGTGATTACGCCCGCGTGGATGTCATGGTGCGTTCGAACGGCGAACCGGTCGTGCTTGAGGTCAATACCCTGCCCGGCATGACGGAGACGAGTTTGCTTCCGAAAGCCGCTGCTGCTGCCGGGTTGAGTTATGAACAGCTTTGCCAGCGGATGATCGATTTAGCGTTGAAAAGAAAAAAAACTGCCACTCATCCGGCTGTGGTCATTGCCGCAGCCATGAGACAACATGTGGTTTAAGCGCCAACAAAAAAATCGCCGGCACAGCCGCGGGCATGTGCTGAATGTGAAACTGCGCTCCGATCAGGTGCGCGGAAATCGCATCCGGCTGGCCACGTCCGCCTTTGCCCTCGTTTTCGGCACCGTGTTCGGGCTTTACATCCTTTGGCGCGCGGGAGAGTGGGCACTTGATAAATTCGTTTATGAAAATGCCGATTTTGCCATTCGGCATGTGGACGTGCAGACCAATGGCAAAATCCCGGTTGATGAATTGCGCCGCTGGGCTGGTATCAAGCCCGGACAAAACCTGATTGCCCTCGACCTTTCCACCGTAAAACGAAACCTTGAATTGGTTTCTGCAATTAATTCGGTTTCTGTTGAACGTATTCTCCCGGGCACTTTAAAAATCCGCGTTACCGAACGCGAGCCCATCGCCCAGGTCAACGTTCCGCGCTCTGACTCCCAAAATGGAATCGCTATAGCTGTTTTTCAACTCGATGCTGGTGGCGTGGTGATGCAGCCATTGGATCCCCGTCTCCGTGTCGTTCCTCTTGGACAGATGAACGTGCCGTTGCCGGTCCTCACTGGCTTGAACGTCTTTCAATTGCAACCCGGCCATCGTCTCGATGCGTCGACGGTCCTGGCTGCGCTTGACTTAATTAATGACTTCCGTCATTCACCCATGGCCGGGCTCGCCGGGCTTCAGCGGGTCGATGTCTCGTCTCCTCGCGTCATTGTCGTTACTACAGCGCAAGGCAGTGAAATCACCTTTAGTCCGGATAACCTGCCGCAGCAATTGGTGCGCTGGCGTGAGATTTACGATCTGGGGCTGCGCATGAATAAAACGATTGCATCGGCTGATTTGGCGGTGGCGAATAATGTTCCGGTTCGCTGGACGGAAATGGTTTCTGCCCCGGACGCCACGCCGGAAAACCCGCACACACAAAATTTACGGAGGAAAAATGTTTGATGATTCTAAAATCGTTGTCGGATTGGAAATCGGCACTTCGAAAGTCTGCGCCGTCGTCGGCGAAGTCAATTCTGAGGGCGCGCTAAATATCATTGGTCTCGGCCAATCCCGCTCGCGCGGCGTGCGCAAGGGCGAAATTACCGATACTGCGCAGGCGGAGGAAGATGTGCGCAACGCTATCGTTGAAGCTGAGCAAATGGCCGATGTGGAAATCCGGAGTGTCTTTCTCGGTGTCACCGGCGGCCATATTCGCGGCTTCAATAATCGTGGGGTCCATCCTGTGGTCAGCGCCGACCGTGAAATTTCTGACGAAGACGTTCAGGACGTTATCAAAAACGCCAAAGCCATCAATTTGCCTACGGAGAACAGCGTCGTGCATGCCATCCGCCAGCATTTTTTTGTAGATGGCCAGGACGGCGTCACTAATCCCGTCGGCATGCTTGGTTCGCGGCTTGAGGTAGATGTCCATGTCGTTCACGGCATGACGAACCGCCTGCAAAATTCCATTCGCGTTGTCAAAGGTCTCCAATTGGAGGTTGAAGATATCGTCTTCAACGGCCTTGCTTCTTCACTCTCCTTGTTGACGGGCGAGCAAAAAGAACTTGGCGCCCTGGTGATTGATATTGGCGGCGGCACGACGGATTTCGTTGTGTATGTCGATGGCGTGGTCAAACATGCCGGGGTCCTTGCCGTGGGTGGCGACCATGTTTCCAACGATTTGGCTTTCGGTTTGAAAGTTCCCTTAAGCCGCGCGGAAAAATTAAAATTGGAACACGGCTCGGCGCTGCTCGACCCGGAATGCAAAGGACAGACGGTTACGATCACTAACGAACTCGGTTTGGTCCTCAAAGTCGTGAACGTCGAACATCTCCGCCAAATCATGTCCCTGCGGCTCGAAGAGATTTTTTCACTGATCGCCCAGGATCTCGAACAGGTTGGACTGGCTGATTATCTGCGCGCGGGCGTTTTCCTTTGCGGCGGCGGCGCGCGCATCCCGCATGTTGTTCGTCTGGCCGAACACGTTTTGCAAATGCCTGTTTCAACGGGCCAGACTCAGTCCATCAGCGGCCTTAAATCTGCCCTCGACCAGCCGGAATTCGTCACTGCCATCGGTCTTGCCAAATTCGGCACGTTCAAAAATCGCAAGCGCGAAGGCCGATCGCTCGCGGCAGGTATTAAAAATATCTTCGGAAGAATTTTGCAACGTTCCTAAAACTCACCAGCCATGAAAATTCAAACCGAAATTCCATCCGCTACCGCGGAATCACCGCGCACGCGCACCATTAAAATCTTTGGCGTCGGCGGTGCCGGCGTCATTTTGGGCGATACTTTGAACCAGGGCGAATTTTCCGGAGCGCATTTTGTGGCCATTGACACCGACGCGCAATCGCTTGCTGCTTCGGCCGCCACTGTCAAAATTCATCTGGAGACTAAATTAATGCGCGGTCTCGGTACTGGCGGCGATCCCGAACGCGGCCGTGCGCTGGCGGAAGAACAATTCTCCACGCTGAAAGCTGCTTGCGAAGGCGGTGAAGTTGTTTTGATTGTCGCCGGGTTCGGCGGCGGCGCGGGCAGTGGTGTCAGTCCTGTGCTGGCGCGAGCCGCCAAAGAGAGTGGCGCGCTCGTCCTGGCCTTTGTCACTATGCCCTTTCAATGCGAGGGCAATCGCCGCCAGCAGCAGGCGAACGAAGGCCTCGATCAATTGCGTTCAGTTGCCGATGGTGTGATTTGTTTGCCCAGCCAAAAAGCGTTCAAGCTCATGGATGAGAACACCAGCGTGCTGGAGACCTTCCGCATTACCGGTAGTTTACTTGCCGAGGGTGTCCGCGGCGTTTGGCAATTGCTCACGCGTCCAGGTTTGATTCAAATTCATTTTGACGATCTGTGCGGCCTTGTCCGCGACCGCCATTCCGAAAGCGCCTTTGCTTTCGTTGAGACTGCTGGTCCGGCCCGTTCGCGTGAAATCGTCGAGAAATTACTCGCCCATCCATTGCTTGATGAAGGCCGCGCCCTTGCGAGCGCGAATGCGGTTTTGATCAGCCTGACCGGCGGCAAGGATTTGACTATGTCTGAAGTCAATCGTGTCATGGAAAAAATCAGCGGCCACTGCGAGCAAGCCCAGGTCATCATGGGCGCTGCCATTGACGCCGGGATGGCCAATAAGCTATCCGTCGTATTGATTGCCGCGAAAAATGCTGCGGAAAAAAGCGATTCATTAATTTCCACTGACCCGCCTGAGCTTAATATCGTGCCGAACCCCGTTGAAGGGGCAGGGGACGGTCTGCCACCAGTGCCGAGGTTTGACCGCCGTTCGCTTTCGACATCGCCCGTGCACCAGCGCGAGCCGGCCGTTTCTCGTCATGGCCGTGTCCGGCGTGATAAGACGAAAATGCTGCAAACGCAATTGCCGCTCGCCATTGTTTCCAAGGGGCGTTTCGATAAAAGCGAACCCACGATTCACAAGGGCGAAGACCTGGACATTCCCACTTACATCCGCCGTGGTGTGCCATTGAATTGACGGCTTCATGTGATAAAAAATTGTTTCTCTCCGGCTTGCGCTTTTGTCATTGCCGTCGTTTGCCTCGCCATCTTCCAATTTTCTGAGAACACCGCTGACCCA
>DATJXK010000224.1:0-15515 GCA_035500235.1 Pseudomonadales bacterium
TGAGCCGGTCATTGGCCCGCATAAATTTCAGCACTTCCACCCCGTCAAACCTCGGCAACACCAGATCGAGCAAAACCAAATCAGGCACGATATTGTGGAGCACGCGCATGGCTTGCAGGCCGTCTTTAGCCGTCTGCACGCAATAACCCGCCCGTTCCAGCATGCTTTTATATGCCAGCATTTCTACTTCGCTGTCTTCCACGAATAGAATTGTTTTAATGTCGTCTGCCATACCACGGCCCTAAATCAAGGTTTCCAAATCTAACGCATCATAAGAGCAGCAAATATGCCAGACATTCCTCTTTTATAAGATAAACTACGAAGTCTTAAATGGCTTGAAACAAACTGATTATGCCGTGAAAGCCGGCCGTTTTCCTCGCTTAACTCATACTGGCTCTGCCCCAGCTCAATTCCCTCCCATCGCCCTTCCTAAACCCGCCACCAGGCCTCCCATCACGATCAGCAAAATGATGATGAATAAATCGATCCCGAATATAAAGCATGACGATAACGCGGCTGATAAAACGCGCTTCATTTTCGGCCATTCCCGGTGCCATGCACTCGAATAAAGAATGATAAAAGTCACCGATAACGGAAGAATAATAAAAAGCGCTAATAGCAGCCACTCCACCCCTGACACGTGAAGCCACCAAATCACCAGTCTCGTCGCCAGGTAGATGATCGGCAAACATACCAGGCACGCTAATCCCGCTATCAAAAATAGCGGCCCATTTTCATTAAACGGCTCATTTCGGCTCATAATTATCTCCCGATTACAATACACCTGCGGTTCCTCTTTCACACAATAGACACCGCTACCACCCTTTTTTGTATACGTCTATGAAAAATAATATGCGAATTCGCCTGGCCTCTAAACATGCTGGACAAAAGTGATTCCTGAAAATAGAGTCAAAATATGAGGAATCGCCTGTGACGAGGATAAGGCATACACACCGGGAATAAATCACATCATGAAAGTTTTTCGCGCAAGGATACAGTTGTCCGTCACGATTTTCCTCTTTTTCTGTTCGATTGGGAACACCCTCTCCTCAGCCCTTCCTGCGGATATCACACTGAACAAAGATGCCGGACGGGGTGGCATGGTCTTTGTTACCATACAACTTAATGACGGCGAAAAACTTCCTTTTGTGCTGGATACCGGTTGCCCCACGACATGCCTCGATCAATCACTCGAATCTAAATTAGGGAAACTTGTTCGGACGGAAACTTTATGGGCTTTTGGCGCCCGCTCGCAAATCAACGTCTATTCTGCTCCCGACCTTTACTTCGGAAAAACTCCTCTAAAAAAGAGCGGTGATTTTATCGTGACCCATGATTGCAGCCAGATGTCAGCCGAAGTTGGCCGCCCCATCATGGGCGTCCTGGGTATGGATATTCTAAAAAATTACTGCATCCAACTGGACTTCAATGATTGCAAAATCCGCTTTTTAGACGACAAGCATGTCGATAAAAGCCACTGTGGCATTGCTTTCCCTATTACTTACCTCCGGGATGGTTGCCCATCCATTAATGAAAATATTATCGGCTCGCCAGGCATTGGCTCCCTTATTGATACCGGCTGCAGCTATGACGGATGGCTCATTCCCCAGCTTTTTCAGCAATGGACCGATAACACTCTGCCACTTTCTGCCGGCCAGGCCCGTGCGCCGAATGGCATCCTCGGTGGACAATCATACCCTAACCTTCAAATGCGTAGCGTGGCTCCCAAATTACTTTCCACCGGCGATACTCACATCCAGTTCAATGGCCTTGGCCTGCACTTCCTCGCGCGTCACCTCATCACCCTTGATTTTCCAGAAAACATTCTCTATCTCAAACGAACGAGCGTGGAGGCATTGGATTATAACCAAGCCAACTCCACAAAATCAGATATCGAATCGGCCGCCAAAGTTCTAAAGAACCTTCAACAAAGTGACCATCTTCCCGGCTGGAGTAGAACTAACGACATGGCCACGAGCAAAGCGACGTTTATTTTCGACGCCGGCTCCATCATCTTCAACATCCAAAGAAATGCCGATTCCTCCTTCTATCACTACAAATTGACTCAATCCGATTATGAAGGTCCCTGGCAATTAACCAAAGCATGGTGCACTGATGCATCCGGCCACACCGTTCAGGAATATCCCATCCAGTGATGATATCTGCAAGTTACCGGTCTCAATGTATGACCGGCGAAAATTTGTTCTCAAAGGCGACAAAAAACAAAACAAATAATAAGAAGGAATGGATGCACAACAAAATAAATCCGGAAAGCCTGCCGCGCCAGCTTTGCGCACAACAAAACCCACAGAGCCCGCACGTGAAACCCGCATCTAACGCCATGATCCAACATAAAAGCGGGGGGTTCGGAGCCGATGCAAATAAATTACACGCCCAGGCAAGATAGATAAAAAGCTGTGCGACGGCTGCCACACCGGAAATCCCGTAATGAATTTGCCCCGGTATTTTCAACGCTGTCCGGGAGCCGCTCTCCGTCAAATATTGCGTCATGGTATATGTTAAACACCATCAACAATCGTGAGTTGCATGACCCTCTAATCTTTTTTGTGACTAAAAAATCCGTGTTCATCTGTGTTCATCCATGATTAAATTTCCGCATCAATTTATGCGCTCCTTCCTCGCCGCTTTAGCCTTTTTTGTTTTCATGGTCCGTTCAGCCTGTGCTGTTCCCACCAATGACCTCGCGATCACCGTTGCCAAAATAGATCAGCAGCGCATTCTACTCCTCGCTGAGAAAGCCATGGAAATGAAACCTCCAGCTATTACTTATGAAATCGCTACCAATAGCGCCGGCGGCCCGCACGATTTCTTCTCCCAGGCGGACTATGCATGGCCCAATGCAACCAACCAAACCGGCCTGCCGTACGTCAGCCACGACGGCCAGTCCAATCCCGACGTTTTTACGTATCACCGCATGGCTATGCGCAATATGAAGGACGCCGTCGCCGCGCTCGCCGCCGCCTATGCCATCACCGGTGATGACAAATATGCGCGCAAGGCTTCCCAATTCATCCAGGTCTTTTTCCTCGACCCAAAGACTCGGATGAACCCAAATCTCCAATATGCCCAGGCCGTGCTTGGCGGTTCCACTGGCGAACCTTATGGCATCATTGATACCTTGCATCTCGCCGAACTCGCTGTGGCAGTTCCTTATCTCGAAAAATCCCCTGCTTTCGATCCCGCAGTGGATGTGGGCCTCAAGCAATGGTTCACCGATTACTCGCATTGGATAATGACCTCCAAACCAGGTATTAATGAGATGGACAATCCCAACAATCACAGCATCGCCTGTTTCGTCCAGCTCGCCGCTTTTGCCAAATATACCGGTGACCAACAGATCCTCGCCATGTGTCGCAACCGCTTTAAAACGGTGCTTTTCCCGAATCAAATGACGAACGATGGCAGCTTCCCCCGCGAACTCAAACGCACCAAGCCTTATGGCTATTCCATCTTTCAAGCTGATAACCTCTCTATATTGTGCGTCTTGCTTTCTACACCAAACGATGACCTTTGGAAATTTACATTGCCCGATGGGCGCACGCCTCGTAACGCCGTGGATTTCATCTATCCTTATCTGGCTGATAAAGACCAATGGCTGGCTGATGGCCGTGGCAAAGACATTATGCATTGGGACCACTGGCCCGCGCGCCAGCCGTGTCTCCTCTTTGCTTACGCTGAATTTGGCGATCCGAAATATTTCGACCTTTGGCAGAAACTACCAGCCGACCCAACCGATTTGGAAATCCGCCGTAATATGGCAGTCACTCAACCTCTTCTTTGGATTGCCAGCCCTGACGATATTCCTCTCCTCAAAAAAGGTCATTAGATGGGCGGTAAAGTTCCTTGCACCGAAACCTGCTGGACAAAAATTGGTATCGTCATTTCCTGGCGTCCATTCACGGCCAGGTTCACTTCATATTCACCCGGGTGGGGAATTAGCAGGTTCGGTATACCCACGACAATTGCCGCGCCGGCTGAGGATCCACCTTGCGGGATTTGAATTTGGATTTGCTGCGGCGGTGGCGGCGGCTGAAGCTCGTTTCCATCCGAATCAATGATGGAAAATTTTATCTCTTTCATGCCTTCCTCAACTTTCTGGAACCGCAGCTTTCCTACAATGAAGCAACTGATTGCCACGGGAAATTGCGGCACCAGGATCATATCAGTTGCACCGAGGATATTGATTTCGCCCTGGGCGCCGGGACGTGCGGCAAAACAAAGAGTCAGAATTTCTGTGGTCACAGTGTCAGAGTGTGCGCAGAGCACTTTCCGGTCAACGTCATTCTTGCCCAAAAATAATAAACGGTTATTAAAATTGGCAGTTGACGCCCCGTTATGCCGGGGCCCAACTTGATAAGTAGGCAACGGCATGAATTCGGAAGAACCGCCCCAAATATCATTGCGTTGGCGGATATCGCTTTGGATTGCGGCCTGGCTTATCGCCACGATTGCCACGGTGGGAGGCTGGGTCGAGCTTCTGATATATTTCTGGATTTTTCCGTGGGGCTTGCTGGCATTATTTGTGCCCAAGGACTGGGATCCTCCTGTGATCGATTGGCTGATTCTGCTCATGGCCTGGGCGTTATATGTTGCATTAACGATCATTGGTTTGTTACAGAAACGGCGTGTCCCCTATTTCATCGCCTTTGGCATCTTGTGCGCGCTCCTGGCGCTGAATGTGGCTGGTTGCCACGCTATGTTCAATAGGCCAATCGGCCCCCAACATTGATTTAAATTTGATTTCATAGCGGCGCAATAATTGTCCTTTGGCTGGATGACGCCGTGAGCGCGTATCCTGCCAGTTTATCAGCGTCAAAACAGTCGCCATGCATGCCCTGGTCATTCGGTTCGCAGACAAACTTTCCACGGTCCTTCATCACCAGGCGATAGTCAGCGCGGGTATAAGGGTCGGACGGAAGCGTCAGGTTATTGTCATCCAGCTTGGCGATGAGCTGGTTGCCAAGATATTCTTTCCAATTGGTCGGCTTATCGAGGCCGGGTTTGTCCACGGACTGTGAGGCAACGACCAATATGACCGGCAAACGATGGCGGAAATGCTTGCGGTTTTGCTCAGCATAATAACGCTCATTGGTAGCGTCCTGCGCCATGGCCCGGGGCCGCAGGCCGCGATGCTCGATGGTATCAAGGATAGTGTGAATGCGCTGGTTCGCGGTTTCCGGATTGGTTGTGCGCCAAATGAATCGCGCGCGCACCAGCCATTCCAGCCCGCGCTCTTCGATAATGCTGACGACACTCGGATTCGATTTGCCCTTGGTTGTCGTGGCAACGTCGAAGCCGATGCCAATTTTTAAATTTGAATTTCCGGCGCTCTGCCGAGATGCCGCTACGCCGCCAAGATTTTCAGCCAGCCAATTCAGTGCCCTGACCATCTCGGCGTCGCTTCCGATCTGGAAATTCTGGCAGGCACGCGTGCCGTCTCCACCGGCGCCTCGTTCTTGTGCGGTCTTGAGGCGGTTCAAATCGCAGGCGGCCGAGCCGCCAAGCATCCACCACAGCCAATGGGCGATGCGATGACCATCTTTGTTTGGCGCCCGAGTGAATGCCTCGGCAGGCGTGATGACTGCGCCTGTTTTGAGGTCGAAGATTTTCTTGCCGGCGGCACACGTGTCAAAAGCGTCGGCGCGATGGACACGAATGCCGCCTTCGGACATATACCAGGTCCCGGCCGGATTGGGCACGTACTCCTCGCCGGCGGGTGGCGCGAGCAATTCGAATGAGTAATGCGTATCGTCGAATTCCGGCGGCGTAGTAGATAGGATAAGCTTGAAGTCTTTGTTCGTAGAAATGACCGGCAGCAGCGCGGTGACCAGTTCGCGCAAATTTCTGATGAAAGCAACTTCATCCAATAACACCGTCCCGGACCACGAACGCGCGGTGGCTATGTTCGGCGCGATAACTTTGGTCCGGGAATAAGAACTATGGTCAAAATAGACGCGAAATTCGAGGCGTTGTTGCCGAAATAACTCCATAAAATCCGCAAACGAGTATCTGCGCTGTAATTCACCACCCTTCGCCTTGCGAATGCTTACCTCTTTTCCAGTGATTGCATCAAAAGTTTTGAAACTATAATTTTTGCCGATTTGTGATTGTGCTGTTTCCGCAAAACGTTTGAGAACGGCAGCATCATTCTCAACGACGTCCCTGGCCGTTTGATTGGCGCGGACGGCTGTCTTGAGCGTAATTTCCTGGCCAAGCAGCAACGAAGCAGAAGCATAAATGACCGTCCGGTTGGCTTGCCGCAACATCTCGTAGAGCGCGAAATCTGCCAACGTCGTAGATTTTCCTGATTGTCTTTCCCATAAAAGCGCCCACAGGCGCGAATCCGACTTAACGAATTCGCCCAGCGCTTCCTTTTGATACAGTCGATGTTCCACAGCGGCTCACTTGGAATCGATTTTTTCTTCAATCCGCCCCAGCAGGCGCTGGATGGATGAAAATTTTTCGGCAAGGTCCTGGCGGATGGCCCGGTCTTCGCTATGCATCTCGGCACGGAGGGCGCGGATGTCTTCCTCGGCCTTCTCAATTCGGGTACGGTTCTCCACATGGCGTTGCAGGCACATTTCATCAATGGTGAAGCGTTTTTCGCCAGCGGAATTCTTTCGTTCCTGCTGGCGTGCAGTATTACGCCGTTCGAGGAAATATTGCAGGCCGGAGAAAATGGCCGCGGCAGCGAACGATGCAACGGTAATGGCCACGAGGGCAAAGGCGGCCATTTGCTTAAGCCAGGTATCGGGGATGGATTCGATGCTGGCCTGGGCAAGCATCGAAGACGGCAGATAATAAAGAGCGAGCGGGATCATAGATTTTTGTTCCAGAAGATTTTGCCGATGATTTTTAAGATGCCGCCATGGGCGATGATTTTATCGGCGGCCACGGCAGACCAGGCTGCGAACCGGTTCAGTTCGCGACCCAGCCACGCAGCGGCAATGGCCAGGGCCGGAAGCCACGGGCTTAATTGTGTTTTCACAGCCTGGGCGGTTTCGCCGAGCTGATTGATTTGGTTGGTATCGAGCATAACTTTTTAAAGGTTATTCGAGGACGAGAATGGCCCGCCGTCGCTGCGCTTTGGCGCGCAAGAGACGAGGAGGATTCCCTATCGCCCTAGTAGGTAAATCCCGTTTCTATCCCAATGCTGGGAACATTGTTCATGAGCTTGCCATTGGTCCAGATGGGGAGGCTGAGGGAGATCCCGAGGAAAGTATTGGGCGTCAATTTAGCGCGAAGTGTGATCTGAGGCTCAAAGATGGCGGAATGGTGGTTGAGATCATAGCCACCATCGATGCCGGCCTCGAGCTTCACGCTATAGAACTCGATGAGGGAATAGCCGATGCCCGCTTCAGCAGACTCTACCGTGCCGGCGATGCCGACGTTTCGCACTTTGGCCCCAATATCGAAGCGGCCGGCGTCGAATTGGGCGGCGACGTAATTGGCCCAATTGGCTCCAGACATATAATCCGCACCGATGGCAACTTCCAGCGTATTGCTGGTCCAGGTATAATTAGTATTGGCGCTGGTGAAGTAATTTCCGACGGATTGAAAGAAATTCTGTTCCGGCGGCAGGTTCGTGGAAGGCAGTTGCGCTTGTGCGGTAATACCGGCTGCAAGCAGGCATAAAGCGCCGATAGCGGCGAAGAGTTGGGACGTGTTTGATAAGTTCGAGTGTTGGTTTTTCATAGTCTATGTCGTTTTGTCGTCAGGCGCATTGCGCGCCTATCACGCCATTACAACACAGCTATGGGAAAAGACATAGTTAGTGACTAACGCAATCGTACGAGGTAGTTACTAACTTAAAATCCCACTAATCATAGCGGATTACCGCTATATTTGAGACTAATAGAAGATAATTCCGCCGGATTTAATTATTTTATCCGGAATGATTTTGTTCAAATTTTCTGTCTATGACGGCACCGTTGGAGATGACCACGGTCATAGCATCAATTTTCGGATCCACTTTGGGCGGTGACGGAGGGAAATGAAATAGATAGGACAAATGCTTCTGGCCGCCATTGACAACGGAGACCCGGGCATTCGTTCCGAGGAGCGAGTAGACATCATTCTCGCTCATGCCATTGGGAATCAGCGCAGCCGCGCTCTCGCGTGTCAGGGCGGGTTTGCGGTTCTGCGCCCGGTTCACGACCACTTCGAATCCACGATAAAATGGGGGGATATTTTCCTGCCACACGCGCCAGCTCACATCTTGCGACAGCTTCGCGCGAAACACGATGGGCTGCAAATGGCGCGTGACCATCGCCACTTCCTCCACATAGGGCAAGGCCGCAACGCGTGATCGAAATTCATCAAAAATAGGCGCCGCCAGCTCGAAGCCTTTGTGGGATTGCGAAGGATGGTGGCCCGTCTTTAACTGCTGGCGTTCCTCCCGCGTCAATTCGCGCAAATGTTTCTTCCACAGATGGTCTCTCAACTCCGCCAGGTGGCGATTCAACCGCGCCTCGAGCCTGGGGTTTTCCGGATGTTGAAATGACGTGATGTTCTCGCGGTCCCGCCATTCCTCGACCGAACGGTAACGCAAATGCCGCGGCTTCAAAAAATCCCACATGTACCAATTCCTCCTTACACAAAATAAAATCAATGGCAGCAAGCGCTGCCGTTAGCAATGTTCACCCGGTCGCCCAATTGCGCAAATGGAAAATGATTTTCTGGTAGATTATTTTGGAATTTCCGCACTTTCAAAACCAGCCAAACCCCGATAAAACCCTTGCCAGACGGTCATTTTCGTTAAATTAAGGGTCCCGCCGATTGCGGTAGTCACTACCTTCCTATAAATCCGCCAGTGTGGTGTAATGAGCTAAAAAGTCGCGAAGTCCTGTTACCAATCTAATCTATGAAATCAATCAAACTAAAATTATTCGGCCTGAACGTCCTGGAATTTGGCTCATTGCCCGACAGCCGCATTCCACAAAAGCAAACGAAGTTTCTTTCGCCCCGTTATGAGCCATCGAATATTTCCTCGGATGCCAACGTCATGCAGATTACTGAAGCCATCCGTCTTACCGAATCAGGGGACACCCAGGAGTTGTTCCGTTTCTACCGCGATGTCCTTTTGAGCGATGACCATATCGCCGGCGAATTTTCCACGCGCAAACTGGCTGTTCTGTCCCAACCATTGGCCATCCTTCCGGAAGATAAAAATAATCCCGACGATATCCTGCTGGCGAAGGCCATGCTGCGCGCCAAAAACGATTGCGAAAACTGGCTCGACGGCATGAAGGCGCTCATGGGTTCCCACGCGGTTTGGCCAGTAACCGTAACTGAACGCCTGTACCAACCCGCTGGCCCATCTCGCGCCGGGGAACCAAAGCTTAATTATACTCTCCGAAAATTCGTTCCGGTGAATCCGCAACTGCTCTGCTTCCAATGGGCCTACATGATGGGCGGCGTGGGGCTCGGAACAGCGAGCGCGGTGCAGTTGGGAAATCTACCTGATGTTAACCGGCGTCTTACTCATGATAAGCAACGTCATCCTTACACCATAGATCTCGAACGCTGGGAACCTTACATTAAACTTTGGCCGATAGATGAAGCGGGCCGTATTATTTACGATGTTACTCACGCGTCATATCTCGATCCGGCGCGGCATGTGGTTCACCGCGGCCACGACCTTACCGAATTTCGCGATAATTGGGGTGGACCGGGCCGTTCGCTGCTCTATTGGTGGCTCTATCGCCAGCTAGGCCGTGCCTGGTTTGCCAAAGGCATGGAAAGTTACGGCGCACCCTGGCCCATCGGCTATACGGATTCCAAAGACCCCGAAGCCGTCCAACTTATGCGCGACGCCTTCAAGTTATCCAAAGTCCTGGGCGGCATGGTCGTGGATGAAAATTCCAAAGTGGAATTGAAGGAAGCCATGGTTGCCGGCATGGCCAATGGCTATGAAAGTTTTCACAACATTTGCAACTCTGCCATTTCCTTTCGCATCACGGGGCTCAAAGAGACTAAAAAGCCTGCCGGGCTCAATGCCGGGGAAAACAAGTTCCAGCAAAACATTCGCGAAGACGTGCGCGTTCACGACCAAATGACTTTGGCGGAAACGTGCAAGAAACAAATCGCGTGGCCGTTCCGCGATCTCAATAATCTGCGCGGCGACGTCAAATTTATTTGGGGTGGCTTGAGCGATGCCGACGCCAAGACCTTCGCCGATCTGCTCTACACCATGCGGCAAGCCGGTTATCAACTGGCTGAAGAAAGCATTCCCACCGCTAACGAACGCACCGGCCTCTCCTGGGAACGTGCCGTGACGCCTGCACCGGCCATCAAACGGGAAAATTTAGCACCAATCCCCGATAACTAAACTGAGCTGCAAACTGCTGCTCTTCGAAATTTCAGTTGAACATTCCGGTTCGAAAGCACAAATTTCGCTGGAATTGTTGGAGAGCATGCAGCCATGAAAATTACCGTCACGTACTATCTCGATGTCATTTCATCCTGGTGTTATTGGGCCGAGCCCGCCTGGCTCGAATTAAAGCGCCACTACGCAGGCAAGCCGGTGGACTTTAGCTGGAAGATCAGCCTGATCGATGCCTCCGGCCTGCCCGCTTCGCGTGAGCAGGAGGACTGGTTTTATCGTCGCAGCGGGACCATCGTCCGCTCGCCCTTCATGCTCAGCTCAGATTGGTTTGAGCCGGGCCTGAAAGAGTATCTCGCGCCGAATTACGTGGCCGAAGCGGCCAAAGATCTTGGCGTCACGGACGACCGCGTACGCCTTGCCATCGCCGAAGCGGCACTGCGCACGGGGCAAAAAGTGGGACAATGGGAAGTCTCGGCCGCCGTTGCGGCCAAAGCCGTGGGACTGGATACCAACACCCTCCTGGCTAAAGCCAGGTCACCGGAAATTGACAAGCGGGTCCGCGCGTCCACGGCAGAATTTCATGCTTTGCAAGTCACGCAACGGCCGACGTTTGTCCTCGAAAGTAACATCGGCGATCGGGCCGTCATTTCCGGGCTGGTAAAAATTGCGCCATTAACGGCGGCGATCGATGCGATGCTCGACGACGCCAGGGCCTATGCTGCGTACGCAGCGCATTTTGGCAACCCCCCGGACAAATAGGCGGGTGATTTTCTGATTTCTCTTGCTGGCTAGCCGCGCGCGGCGCAGTTTTGTAATCGTTATGCAAAAGGTCAACACCGCAAAAATAATCGAGGTTACCTGGTCGTCGCCCAAAGGAAAATTTGGCGGAGCGGGCAAAGAAGTTTCAGAGGAACTTGGCCGCAAGCCCAAATCCACTGATCTGAACGAACGGCATCCGTTCGATGTCGAGATTAGCCGCATTCCTCCGGGAAAATCGCCCTGCCCTTATCATTCGCATAGTGCGCAATGGGAGTTTTACCACGTCATTTCCGGCAGCGGCATTGTCCGGCACAAGGATGGCACTACTTCAATCGAAACCGGTGATGCCTTCCTGTTTAAGCCCAATGAACCACACCAGATTACCAATAATGGATCCCAGGATTTGATTCTTTATGTCGTTGCCGATAATCCCATCGGCGAATCGTGGTACTATCCTGACAGCAAAAAATGGGGCGTGACCATACCCGAACATAATTTTATCCGCTCCGGTTCGCTCGATTACTACGATGGCGAGGAATAAGTCGTAGAGCGTTTTCCTTATGCCACGTTATTTTGCAATCCTGACAATGCTTCTTTTGCTGGGAATGGTGCTGACCCGGGTTTTCCTCATGAAGAGACAAGGGATAAAAGCGATGTATTTCGGCAACATAGATAAAAAGGATTTTCTGATTCCGCCGATTGCGATTTTCTATTTCTATATCATCTTCGCGGCAGCATTTCATCTGCCCCTGGCTGGCGGCCGGGCATTCTTTTGGTCCAGGGCCGTGTCATGGATTGGAGTCCTGTTTTGTTTATCCGGTCTATCGCTATTATTGTGGAGCCTGATTTCTTTCGGACAAAGTTTTCGCGTAGGCATTGATAACAAGCATCCTGACAAACTCATCACCACCGGCATTTTTGCCGTCAGCCGCAATCCCATTTCCGTCGCATTCGAGTTTATATTGTTTGGGCAGTTCCTCATATTCCCTGAGAGGGTGCGCCTGGTTTATATCGTCGGAGCCATTTGGCTGATTCATCGCCAAATAATGCGTGAGGAAGAATATTTAAAAAAACATTACGGCCCGGAATATTTGGAATACTGTAACCGGGTAAGAAGATACTTGTCATTTCACAGCCTATGAAGCTCGTCACGACTCCATTCAATTTCCACTCGACTGCCACCGAAGTTATCAAAGGCATAAATTTGTCCGGCAAACGCGCCATTGTTACCGGCGGCGCTTCAGGTATCGGCGTAGAAACAGCACGCGCATTGGCTGGTGCCGGCGCGGAAGTAACGCTCGCTGTCCGTGATGTGGAAGCCGGTGCGCGTGTGGCTGCGGACATTACAACGAGTACAAAAAATAAGGCTGTGCGCGTCGCAAAGCTTGATCTTGTTGAGCGCGCCTCTATTAATGCTTTTGTCGCCGGATGGAAAGGGCCTTTGCACATCCTCGTTAACAACGCTGGAATCATGGCTTGCCCCGAACAATACACATCGGAGGGATGGGAACTCCAGTTCGCCACCAATCATCTTGGGCATTTTGCCCTCTCTCTCGGTTTGCATGATGCCCTTGCTTCCGCAGCGCAAACCGGCGCCACCGCCCGTATCGTGTCTCTTAGTTCCGCGGCTCACTTGTTCTCGCCTGTAGTTTTCGACGATATCCATTTCGCTTTTCGCACTTACGAGCCCCGCCTGGCCTATGCCCAGTCCAAGACCGCAAACATTCTTTTCGCCGTTGGCGCAATGGCTCATTGGCATGGCGATGGTATTACGGCCAACGCGCTTAACCCCGGCGCCATCCCGACCAACCTTCAGCGCCATGTCGGCGGCAAACTTCTGACTCCAACTCAACTGCAAAAAACCCGCGAACAGGGATCTGCCACTTCTGTCCTTCTCGCTGCCTCCCCATTGGTAGAAGGCATCAGCGGCCGTTATTTTGCTGATTGTAATGAAGCTGCGACCGTTGCCCGCCGCCAGCCGGACTTCACCGGCGTCGCGCCCTACGCCCTCGACCCCGTCAATGCTGAACGTCTTTGGAACGAGTCGTTGAAAATGATCGCTTGAATCTTCACATTTGCAGCAGTTCGTTTTATTTTTCCTTTTAACTGCCTGATTTTTTCGCCGATACAATAAGCGTAAGACGCCCATCGTTTGGTCCGTGAAAGCTGTCGCACTGACACACTACCTGCCGATTAGCGATCCCCAATCGCTCTTCGATACCGAACTGCCCACGCCCTTGCCCGGAGCCCATGACCTGCTCGTGCGTGTTGAGGCCGTTTCTGTAAACCCCGTGGATACCAAAGTTCGTGCGCCCAAGGCAGATGTGGAAATTGCTCCAAGCGTACTGGGTTGGGATGCTGCTGGCGTTGTCGAAGCTGTCGGGGCAGATGTCACGCGTTTCAAGCCCGGCGACGAAGTTTATTATGCCGGGGACATTACCCGTCCTGGCTCGAATTCAGAGTTTCAACTGGTAGATGAACGCATTGTAGGACATAAGCCAAAAACATCATCTTTCACCGAAGCCGCAGCGCTGCCACTTACCACTATTACCGCCTGGGAAGCGTTCTTTGAGCGCCTGCACATTGACCGAAACGGCGCCCACCATGGGCAATCTCTGTTTATCATCGGCGGAGCGGGTGGTGTCGGCTCCATCGCCATTCAGCTCGCGCGGATGGCCGGCCTTGTTGTCATTGCCACCGCGTCACGTCCTGAAACGCGGGAATGGGTTACTAGCATGGGCGCCCATCACGTCGTCAATCACCGCGAACACCTGCCCACGCAACTCGGCGCACTTAATTTCGCCGCCGTCCATTATATCGCCAATTTTAACAACACCGATACCTATTGGAGTATTATGGCCGAACTCATCCGGCCCCAGGGAAAGATTGTTGGTATCGTCGAAAACAGCGGGCCATTGGCTTTGAACCTCCTCAAAAGCAAGAGCGCAACGTTCGCATGGGAATTTATGTTTACACGCCCCATGTATCGAACGCCGGACATGGCAGTACAAGGCGATTTGCTAAACGAAGCCGCGGAGCTCGTGGACGCAAAGAAGCTTCGCACGACATTGACCGAAACATTATCACCCATCAACGCCGCCAACCTTCGTCAGGCCCATGCACGGGTTGAATCCGGTCACTCGATCGGTAAACTGGTCTTGTCAGGCTGGAGTTGAAAGGTCAAACAACTTATGCACACCATGGAGTCCACACCGCTGCTTCTTGATTGAAGAGATTATGATGAAACAAAACACCCTTATTTTCCTGGCCCCAATAGGCTTTTTCGCATTGGCCGCAATCGCCCTTCTTTTCATGGCCGCCGCGCTTTTCAAAAACGCCGCCATTGACAGTGGCCATCAGAAAAAATTTGCCGTTTTTGCCACCAACGTTCACACCGGCAAGTCCCGTCTCACGGTCGGCCAATGGCTTGATACCGTGCATCAGCAGGATGACATGATTGAAAACTATCGGCAGGCCAGTATCAGCGCAGGCAAAATGATGCGACTCGCCGGCTGGGCGATCATTGTCGGTATTGTTTTTCAGATTGTTTGTCTATTCGTCATAAGAAACCGGTCCGCTTGAATCTATGAAGCAACAGTACCCCATGCGAACACATGCGCCCATCGCCCTTTTTTGTATTAGAAGCCGGGCGGTGAATAAGTTTAATAACTTTTTCTTGGAAACATGCCTATGTTCCAGTCAACTGGAAGACGGTTTGTGAAAGAGATTGATGAGATTGTCTCCAGTCTTTCGCAATGCGAAAAACCGGAAGCGCTGGATGAAATGCTGCTAAAAGCCGCGTTCATTTTGAACGATGGGTTTCTGTCCTGGCAGATGTTTGTTGCGCTTCAACATCAGTCCCCTCCTTCGCCCGGATTTTCTCCACCCCACTGCGTTTTAAATCATAACTAGCTGACGCTGTTTCAGTTAAGACTGATGCTCCCCCGGATGGCGTCATTGCCCGTCTTAACTGCTGCGCAATCTGATCGAGCCTGTCTCGTGCTTCCTCAACTTCCCTCAATAATTCAGCTAGATTAACCGTCTTATATTCGGGTGATGGCTCCCGTATCACCGTGAGAGACCCGCCCTTCTCGCCATATAACAGGTACCTGACATCCACATCAAACAGAGCCGCGAGCGTTTTCAACGTCTTCGCATGTGGCTCGTATGGCCCTATTTCCCAATTCCCGACGCTACCTGGCGAAACATCCAGCTTCGTGGCCAGGTCTTCCTGCGACCATCCCCGCTCTTTCCGAAGCATCTTTAAACGTCCAGAAAACGTCTCCTCAATTTTTTTCAACTTTACCGTTGACATAATCACTCAAGTTTGAGAATTTCTGAGGAGACATTAGTCTACGACGCCAAGGAGCGCAACAAAAAAAGTTAAAAAAGTGCCCGCCGCCATGCT
>DATJXK010000225.1:0-9229 GCA_035500235.1 Pseudomonadales bacterium
GAAGCGCTGGACAAAATGAAATCGCAGGGCATGAAAGGCTTGATTATTGATTTGCGTGGAAATCCCGGCGGCCTTTTGGACGAAGCAGTGAATGTGAGCCAGAAATTTCTGCCGCGCGGACAACTGATTGTTTCCACGGAAGGCCGCGACCCGCACGAAAATTCCGTTCGCCGCGCGGAAGGCAAGGGCGATGAATTGAAGGGCGAACCTATCATTATATTGGTCAATTTTGGCAGTGCGAGCGCGGCGGAAATTGTCACCGGTTGCATGCAGGACCTGCACCGTGCTGTCATCCTTGGTGAGAAAACATTCGGCAAAGGTTCGGTCCAGAGCATTTTTCCGCTGGATGACGGCTCTGCGCTCAAACTGACCACGGCCAAATATTACACGCCGAGTCATCGCGTGATACACGAGCACGGCATCACGCCGGATATTTTTGTGCCCATGACGGAAGAGCAGGAGGGTGCGCTGCTCGTGAAGTCTTCCATCGGTGGCTTAGAATCGCTCGATGAAACCAACCGTATGCGCGTCGCCGAAATTCAGGACACGCAACTCGCCTCTGCCCAGGATTTGCTCCAGGGTATCATACTCTATTGTGAAATGACCAAGTCCGGAAAGATGGCGGCGCGATAGGGTAATTAGAAATGGCAGCAATGACCATTTTAGCCGTTGAGACTTCCTGCGACGAAACCAGCGCCGCCGTGGTGCATGATGGGAAGATCCTCTCCAACGTCGTTTCCTCGCAAATTGCGCTGCACGCCGAGTATGGCGGCGTGGTGCCGGAGCTTGCCGCGCGTGAACACCTGAAAAATTTACAGCCCGTCGTACGCTCGGCCCTGGAAGACGCAAAAATTTCCGCAGAAGAAATTGGCGCCATCGCCGCTACGCAAGGACCCGGATTGCCGACGGCATTGCTGGTAGGTTTCAAAGCTGCGCAGGCTATTGCATTTGCCTTGCGCAAGCCATTCATCGGCATCAACCACCACGAGGCGCATCTCTATTCACCATGGATCGGGGATTTCTCTGCATTCCAGCCGAACGTTTCGCTCATCGTCAGCGGCGGGCACACGATTTTGGTGTGGGTGCAATCAGAATTAAAACACCAGGTGCTGGGCGCGACGATTGATGATGCCGCTGGCGAATGCTTTGACAAAACCGGGAAGCTCATTGGCCTGCCTTATCCAGCCGGGCCGGAGATAGACAAGCTGGCTGAGCAGGGGAACCCTAAGGCGTTTGATTTTCCCCGGCCATTGCTCAACGCTGGCAGCGATGATTTCAGTTTCAGCGGCTTGAAAACGTCCGTCCGCTATTTTTTGCGTGATAATCCGGATTTGTTGCAGGACCCGCAAAAGATCCGCGATTTGTGTGCTAGTATCCAGGCCGCCATCGTGGAAGTGCTTGTGGCGAAGACCATCCGTGCCGCGAAGCGGACAGGTGTTTGCTGTGTCACCGCGTCGGGCGGTGTCACCTGCAATCGTGAATTGCGCAAGCAACTTGAATCTGCCTGTAAAAAGAATGGCTTCATTTTGCGCCTGGCGGAAAAGAGTTTCTGTACCGATAACGCCGGGATGATTGGCATTTTGGCGGAACGGAAGTTTTTGGCCGGTGCGTCACAAGTGTCTTTGGACGAAGAGATTATTTCTGGCCTGGCGCTCGCTTGACTTAATCGTTGAACGATTGGAGGTTAGACAATGGATCCGGAGTTTTTTAAGGCGAGCCGTTGGACGCGGGGAAATTTTCTTTTTCCCACCGTCATTGAGGTCACAGAGAATGCCATCATCCGCCACAAACGCTCGTGGTTCAGCAAGGATGAAATCAGCTATAGCATTTCCAAAGTAGCCTCGGTGCACATTAAAACCGGAATGATTTGGTCGGATATCCTGATTGAGTCTGACGGCGGTGGCGACCCCCTCAAAAGCCACGGCCACAAAAAACGCGATGCATTACGCATTCGCGACCTGATTCAAGCGGCGCAGGGAATTCTCTCCGATGAGGCAGTCCTGACGCCACTTGGGGAAAGACTTAAATTGCGGTAAGTTTGTTTGTTGTACGGCCCTTTTGCTTTTTCTTCGCTCAAAAAATTCGCTAAAATTTTGTGAATGAGCAGCCGTCTGCCTATTTACGAAATTGAAGACCAAATCATCACGCGCCTGAAATCCGACCGGCGATTGATTTTGTCCGCGCCAACTGGTTCCGGCAAATCCACGCAGGTGCCGCAAATGCTTTTGAAGCACGGCTTCCTTGAGAATGGGCAGGTGGTTATCCTTCAGCCGCGCCGTTTGGCAGCGCGTTTACTCGCTGCACGAGTGGCGCAAGAGCTCGGGGTGAAGCTTGGCGATGAGGTGGGCTACCAAATCCGGTTTGAAAATTGCACGTCGCCGAAAACGCGGATTCGGTTTGTTACCGAAGGAGTTCTGCTGCGGCAAATGATTGAGGACCCAAAGCTGAATGGCGTTTCGGTGCTGATCTTTGATGAATTTCACGAAAGGCATCTCTACGGCGATATTACATTGGCCCGTGCTTTGGATTTGCAGGAGCAATCGCGCCCGAACCTGAACCTTGTCGTCATGTCCGCGACGTTGAATGCAGGTGAACTCGAAGATTATCTTTCCGATGTTAAAAACAAGAGTGATGGAAATAACTTTCGCGCGTCTGTTTTGGCATCGGAAGGCCGGCAGTTTTCGGTGGATATCCAGTATGCCGCGCAGCCGTCGTATAACGACAAGCGGCCGGTGTGGGAACAGGCGGCCGAGGCGTTTTCGCATTACGTGAACTCGGGCGGGGAAGGGGATGTGCTGGTTTTCATGCCGGGCGGATTCGAGATTTCGCAGACCATCGAGGCCATTCGTCATGAACCGGAATCTAAAGGATTTATCCTGCTGCCGCTGCACGGTGAATTGGAGCCGAAACTGCAGGATGCCGCCGTGGCGCGATACGACCGGCGCAAAGTCGTCGTGGCCACGAATGTGGCCGAGACGTCGCTAACGATTGATGGCGTGCGGCTGGTCATTGATAGCGGACTAGCGCGCATCGCGCGGTACGACGCGAATCGTGGCATTAATACGCTGCTGATCGAACGCATCTCGCAATCGTCGTCGGACCAGCGGGCAGGTCGCGCAGGTCGCACCGCGCCGGGCGTTTGTATGCGGTTGTGGTCGCGTGAAGAACATTCGCATCGTGCGCCGCAGGAATTGCCGGAGATCAAACGACTCGATTTGGCTGAAGTAGTCCTGACACTGAAAGCCGCCGGCGTGAATGATTTGCGGAACTTCCGCTGGTTGGAGAAGCCGGACGAAATTTCCCTGACGCACGCGGAGGAATTACTTCACGACCTGGGCGCGCTGGCCAAGGATGGCGCCATCACGCCGGTTGGGCGCAAGATGCTGGCATTTCCGCTGCATCCGCGTTATTCGCGCATGCTGCTGGCGGCTCAGGAATACGGCTGCGTGTACCAGGCCGCGCTGGTGGCCGCGCTCACACAGGGGCGTGACTTGCTCCTGCGCAACGTGGACAAAGCCACGAATGAACTTCGCGAGGATTTGCTTGGTGAAAAAGCGTCGTCGGATTTCTGGATTCTCATGCGCGCATGGACTTACGCGATGAACAACCAGTTCCGTATGGACGCGTGTCGCAAGCTGGGCATTCATGCCGTCACCGCGCGGCAGGTTGGGCCGCTGCTCGAACAATTCCTGCGCATCGCCGAACGCGAAGGCCTCGATGCCAAGCCAAGGGAGGTGAAGGATGAGGCGTTGCAGAAGTGCATCCTCATCGGCTTTAGCGATCGTGTCGCCCGGCGGCTGGATTCGGGAACGTTGCGTTGTGAGCTGGTGCACAATCGCCGGGGCGTCCTCGCACGCGAAAGCGTCGTGCAACAAAAGGAACTCTTTGTCGTCGCCGAAATCCGCGAAGTGGAAACGCGCGACAAGGAAGTGAACACGATCCTTTCGTTGGCCACGGCGATTGAACCCGCGTGGCTGGCAGAGCTGTTTCCTGAGGACATTGAATCGGATTTGCGCGTGCAATTTGACGCGACGCAGAAGCGTGTGGCTGCCGCCGAACTGCAACGCTTTCGCGGGCTGGCGCTTTCGGCCAAACGCGTCGAACCGCCGCCGGCGGATGCCGCCGCGCGCATCCTCGCGCAGGAAGTTTTGGCTGAACGATTGTCGTTGCCCAATTGGGACCATGCCGTTGAGCAATGGCTGGTGCGGCTGAATTTCCTGTGCGCGAATTGCCCTGACCTCCAGCTCCCGCCGTTCAGTGATGAAGACCGGCAGCATGTGATCGAGCAGCTTTGCCATGGCGCGGTGAGCTACAAGGACATCAAAGAGAAGGATGTGATGCCGGTAGTGACGTCGTGGCTATCGCACCCTCAACGCGAATTGCTGGACAAGTACGCGCCGGAGCGCTTGTCCCTGCCGAATGGCCGCACGCCCAAGGTGACATATGAGAACGGGAAGTCGCCGTACATTTCCATCCGCATCCAGGAGCTTTATGATGTGAACCAGACGCCCAAAATCGCGATGGGCCGCGTGCCAGTGACGGTGCATATCCTGACGCCGGGCATGAAACCCATCCAGGTGACGCAGGACCTGGCGAATTTCTGGCGTGAGCATTATCCAAAGATTAAGTCCGAACTGGCGCGGCGGTATCCGAAGCATTTGTGGAGATGAGTTTTTAGCCACAGATAGGCACAGATGAAACACAGATTTGGGCTATATCCCCATGGGGGGGGACCCTTCCGTAGCCAAGTGAAACGTGGTAAACCTTCCGAAGGGCCAGAGCTAGCTGGAAGCTGCATTGTATATATTCGCGGGAAAGGCTTAACATCCTTAACATTGTTGATTCCCAAGCACTTAAGGCTTAACACTATCCTTAACACACTGGCTCGAAGACTTAACACCATTGATAACCAAGGACTTAAGTCTTAACATTAACGTTATCGCCGGAATGAGCCACAGATGGACACAGATTCCCACAGATTTTAAACAATCTTTTATTTCCAAAAACCCCTTGCATAGCCTTGCAATGGTTTGCAACAGCTTGGAATGCCTCATCCAGCGCCGTCAGGCGCGACATATTTGTAGAAACGTCGTCCATCTACAGATCCCAAGCTCCGTAGGAGCGGCATAGTCCGAGACAAGCCCGAAATATGTCGCCCCGATGGGGCTTGAGCCTTTTAAGTTCGGGAACTATAAATATGCCGCTCTTACGGAGCTTCCCGACATGCCTATGTCAAAGAACTAAAGGGTATTTTACCATAGAATGTTTATACCAGAACCAAAACTTAGCTCTTCGTTGTTCACGCGGAGATAAGACAACATTGACGGTTCGGTCGGCGGCCTGATATTGATTTGAATTTGGCATGAACAAACGCGCGCTCATTAAGAAAATCATTGGCCGGCTGACGGAGGAACTGGAGATTTATTTCCGGGCAGCCCGGGCCTCGCGCACGGAAGCCACGCACGAACAGAGCAAGGCGGAGAACAAGTACGATACCCGCGGACTGGAAGCCTCTTACCTGGCCCGCGGACAATCCAGGCAGGCAGCGGAAATCCAGGCCGCCATTGCTGCCTTCGAGAAATTGGATGCGCGCAAGTTCGGCGAAGCTGAACCGGTGGATGTTGGGGCTTTTGTGGAGCTGGAATTGGATGGGGAAAAGGCGGCCTATTTCATAGGTCCCAAGGCCGGAGGCACGGAAGTGATCCATGACCGGCAAGAGGTGCTGGTGATTACACCGGAATCTCCCTTGGGGCAGCAACTGATGGGATGCAAGCAGGGAGAAACGTTGAAGTTAAAACTCGCCCACGCGCAAAACCAGTGCCGGGTGACCAAAGTGGCATGAGCTATTCTTCATGCCCCCAAATACAGCCAGGACAAGATGACACCATTAAAAATATAAATACGATCAACACCAAATCTGCGCAGAAAATGATGCAAGCCAGTAGCGTGGAGAGGAGAAGATGTTTGAGCGGGGACCATTTCAAGTGCCATGTGTGGCAGTAGACGACGTTAAAGGCCATGAAGATGGGAACAAATGTGAAAAGCCCGGCAAGGAACCACGGTACCCATTGCGCATGGACGATTAAAACAAGAGGCCGCGTCCCGAGATAAATAACGGGCAATGACATCAGGCAGAGAGAAGCGGCAATGCCAATCGTATATTTATTTTCGTCCGCTGGTTCGTGATGGTTCATAGAGCAAAATCGTGATCACGTAGCTTTAATATTGGCCGCGAGACGGAGGGGTGGATACGAAAAGATCTGGAAATGCCAGATAACAAACGCCGGAGAAGGGGAAGATAAAGACCAGGATCAGTGTGACATCACAGGTAGCAATCATTAAGGATAACGGGATTCCAAGCAGAATGCGTTTGGACCGGGGCCAATCGCCTCGCCACGGGCCATGATACAGGATGGTAAACGCCGTCAGTGGAGGAGTTGCCAAAAGAAGCAGCGCGAGTATCCATGGAGTCCATCGGGCGGGGAGGTTCGGAATAATGGGTAGAAGCGCGAAAAATATAATGGGCAATGGCAGCAGGCATAGAAAGGCCGCGAGGCCAATGGCATATTTATTATCATCCGCTGGGTCGTAAGAGTCCATAAATCAGCTCTCCAACCAGATAGACACCGCGGGTGTGATTTTTGTATGACTAATTTAACGGCTTCCGCTGCTGCCACCAGCGCCTGGCTGCAACGAGCGACCAAATTGCTTCTACCAGGCCAAAAGGCCATGCTCCCTGCAAAAATCCGTAGATGGAGCCCAGGGCGCAAGCCCCGGCAAAAGCCAAAATAAACCACGGACTCCGGTTCTCCAGCGCATAAAACACCAGCATCGCCGTTACCGCAACCAGGCCGAAGAGCGTAAGTCCATTCATTCGCCGAGCATAGAGTCATCGCTTCCCAATAGATACAACTATTGCTGTCATGGAGGACGTTCCCATAATATTTTCGCCAAACGGGGACAGGACCGAATGGGATAAAGAAAGCCAACGAAAAAAAATGAAGACAAAAATTATAACCGAAACAGCCCACAAAACCCTTGCGGGCGAAATCTCCTTTCCGGAAGTCGTCAGCCAATTGCTCTCTGCCGGCGTGGAATATTACCAGGTGGATTATGTGGGAATGCGCAAGACCTTCTACAGCGCTGACGGTGATGCCGTGATCGTGCCGATTAACTATGAAGGATTGCCGCCGGTGGCTGCGGAATTTTCGCTGGAAGGAATCAGGGCAGACATTCTGGACAGCCAGCGGAACGGGCAGAAGTACCGGGACTTTACACGTCGCGCGATGGAGGCGGGGGTGCAGGGATATTTTGCCTTTCTGCGGGGCAAGCGGGTGACGTATTTTGGCCGCCAGGGTGACCAGCACACGGAATGGTTTCCAGGTGCCGGTCCCGTAAAATAAGAAAATGATCGACGCGGTTGACCAACTTTGCACCCAATGCGGCTTATGCTGCGATGGAACGCTCTTCGCCGATGTGGAATTGCGCGCGGGCGATGATGCGAAGCGGTTAAAGAAATTAGGATTGTCCATCTATAAAAAGGAGGATGAGGCTGAGCACGAGGATGAGAAGGATTTTAAAAAAGTAAAAAAAGCCTTTGTGCAGCCGTGCGCGTGTTTTGATGGCAGGCTTTGTAAAATTTACGGCGAGCGGCCGGGGCATTGCCGATTGTTTGAATGTGGATTGCTCAAGAGGGTGAATGCCGGAGAAATGAAGCCAGGCGCGGCCTTGAAAAAAATTTCCAGTGCGAAAACTATTTTGAAGAAGTTGCAGGATTTACTCGGGGCATTTGAGGGAGATGAAGAAGGGATGGCTTTATCGAAACGGTATGAGCGGGCGATGGGATCGCCGATGGATCTGGCTGAGGGCACGGACCGGCATGGGGAATTGATGAGAGTGTATGGGGAATGGATGGAGGTGGCCCAGGGAGAGTTTCTGAGGAAGTGATGAGGGAAAAGCGGCGTCACAGCCGCCGCAGTCCAGGACGCAAGCGTCGTTGCCCCCTCACCCCGTCCCTCTCCCCCGATGGGGGCGAGGGTGACGGCTCGCGAACAGCACGTCTGACGGCAGCGCTCCACCTAATAACTGGAGTGATGCCTGGCTGACTTAATGATTCACGGCCTGGGCCTGGAGTGAGAGGCGTTCTTCAAATAGATGCGGCATGCTCGCCGGGGCTTCGAAACCGTGTTTCACGCCTTTGGCGGCAGCGGGGAAGTCGCGGTAGAGCGTGATGGCGACGTGCTCGTTGCGGCGGACGCAGTCTTTAATGGCTTCGTAATCTTTCTCAGCATGGATGAGCGTCTTCCACGAATAGATGTGCTTGGGCTTGTGGAAGTCGCTATTGGCGATGAAAGGCAGGCGCTTGAGACCGATGTCGTTGAAGATGTTGTTGCGGTTGGCGATTTCCCACGCGTCGAGGAGCGGCGCGAATTTCTCCTGGTTCTCCCAGAGGTAAAGGGTGTTCTTGCCCCATTCGCTTTTCATGATGTGCGGGTGTGAGGCCACGGCCAGCCCGCCTTGTTCATGAATTTTTTCGATGATTTCGGGAATGTCGAGCCCGCAATCAATCGGCGACTTCAAATCAATGCCGAGCAGGTGCGCGGAGGTTTTCTTGCTGTAACCATCCTTGTTGAACTCGATGCCGGTCATGACGAGCATCTTGTAGCGGCGCCAGGCGCGCTGGCGTTCTTTTTCAATGACGGAGAAATATTCGCCAATCTGCTCCTGGCCGAGCGTGCAGTTGGCAAGTTCGGCGAGTTTGCCGAGCAGGCGTTTAGGGTCGGCCAAATGGTCGGTGATACAGATGCAATCGAATCCGCGTTCACCGTAAAAATCAATAATCTCCGGCACGCTGAGTTTGCCGTCGGAATAGTTTGTGTGGATATGGAAATCGCACAGGAGCATTTGTGCGGTAGGGGCAGGGCTGGGGGCGGCAGGCTGAGGTGCGCGCATGACGCGTTCAGGAGCATTGTCAAAAAGTTTCACAGCTTTCCCACCGGGAAAACCGCTCTCGCATTCGTCTAACACGAGTTCGGCGATTTTCATGGCAGAATCGGGCCGGCTGACTTTCTTCAAATTCTTCCGCCATTCATTCCAAAGCGTGGCTTTCTTTTCGAAGGCCATTTCCACGGCTTCGGCTACTTCTTTGTTTTTCTCCACGACGGCGCCGAGGTTGAGCTTCTCAATGAGCTCGGCGTTGCCTTCTTCCTGGCCGGGAATAACCTGGTTA
>DATJXK010000226.1:0-4234 GCA_035500235.1 Pseudomonadales bacterium
GTGATGATGCCATCGCCCGCGATGCCAATGTCATTTTTCGGGAGATCATCCCGGTACTTCGGAGTAAATATTTTATTTTCACTCCAGACGTGACCGGTGCTGGTTTCACGAACAGCACGTTCATCCACTGAATCGCGGACCGGCAACGTCGCGCCGGCGCCTGCCAATACAGATTCATAGGCGTCCGGGGCAGTTTGCATGGTAATCGGCGCCATGGGGAAAGGTTTATCCACGCGAACCTCCGAAATTATTTTTTGAAAGAAATTGGTATCGTCAATCAATCCTTTGGCGATGTCGCCGTTAGCGTCAGCATCAGGCGCTTTGGCGAATTGGACGCCGCCGTCCCAGTTATCCGCGGTCACAGCGGGATACCCCACCACAAAATTGCCGGAGACATACGCCTTGCCCCAGCGGCTGACACGATTGGTTTTGCTCCAACTCTGAGCCGGCTCAAGGATGCGAAAGCGAACGGGATTATCCAGCGTAGCCGGGCCGGGTTTGAAATAGTTGCTGATGATGTTAAAGCGGCTGTTGGCATCGCCTCCGTCTACCGAGCGATGACGCCAGTTGAACAGGACGTTATTGACGAAATTAAAATCGAAACTCATCGCTACGCTGGGGTTGCGGCCGGTGTTACAGGCAAACAAATTATGATGGAAGCCGGAGTTGCGCCCGCCCCAATCACCGCCAAAGGCATGGTTATAAAGGTTGAGGCCTTCATAAACGATGGTCCATTGGATGGTGTCGTTTACCGTCGGGAGTTTAAGCGTGGGCCCGCCGGTCGGGGGCGTATACAAATGGCGGTAAGTGTCGAGCGTCTGGTCGTTGCCCCAACTGCCGGAGCAGTGATCGATAATGATATTACCCACGGGATTTCCGCAAAGGCCGCTTTGGCGGTCGAATACACTGGTGTTGCCGCGGCGAAAACGCATGTAGCGGACCACAATATCGTGGGCATCCATGAACGTGGTTTCGCCGGCGATACAGATACCGTCACCGGGAGCGGTATGACCATCAATGGTAATATAAGGGGCTTCGATCCAGACTGGCTTTTCCAGATGGATAACGCCAGCGACGTTAAAAACGACGATGCGCGGGCCGGCAGATTCGCATGCCTCGCGATAAGTGCCGGGACCGCTATCAGCCAGATTGGTCACGACGTACACTTTTCCGCCGCGTCCGCCAAAGGAGAATTTCCCGCCGCCTTCAGCTCCCGGGAAAGCCGGGACTTTTGCCTGCGGCAAATCTTCGGGCTTAGCTGCCCAGGGTATAAACGGCTTTCCGCGCTTGCCCCATTCGACAAGGGCCGGGGCGACATTTGAGGCGACCTGCTGGCCGTACGCTTTGAATTCCTGTTGTCGCTCGAGATCAGCGCCCGCAGGCACAGGCCAGCTTTCGCGCGCGAAACCGGATTGAATCACAAAGCCAGACAGCACTGAAAGAATGGCGGCAAAAACAAATTTATTTTTCATGCATTTTACGTAAAGCTTAAGAGCGAATAGCTATTTGAACGACAAATCAATTGCGCGCATTTGGTTCAAGTTTGGTAACACTGAAATGCTACCATGTCCTAGGCAGAAATGATAATACGAAAAGCACCAATTAATTTGCCAAAACTGACAAAACGCCACGAGGCAATTTACAAACTTTGGCGCATGTCCAGAATGTGGCCAGAGATCCTATGAAAATATTCCCGCGCCATGCTTATGCTGTCAGCACGCTGTTGATAGCTGGCATGATTTCAGCATGCACGGCTATAGCGCAGGAATTCCAGGTGTCCCCCACCGGAAAACAACTGGCGGATGTTTTACATACGATTCGTGAAATGCGGAGGGACGGCCAGATTTCTTCCAATACGCCGGTGAAAATCATACTACATGACGGCACTTATCCATTAACAGAGCCGATTCGATTTTCAGTAGAGGATTCAGGAACGGAAGCAACCCCGTTAATCATCGAAGCCGCGCCGGGTGAGCATCCGATTTTGAGCGGTGGAGTAGAAATTTCTAACTGGACGAAAACCGTTGGAAAAATTCCTGGCTTGCCTGAAATGGCCGAAGGAAAAATCTGGATGGCGGATGCGCCAAAAGTGGGATGGTGGTCGACTCTTAATTTCCGCGAGCTTTGGGTAAATGGCCGGCAGGCCATTCGTGCGCGCGAACCAAATGATCAAATGGCCCGGCTCGCCGCCTGGGATAAAACGAATGAGACAGCTGTGATACCCGCGCCCGAATTAATGGGAATTGAAAAACCCACGGATGTCGAAATGGTAATTGACCAGGTATGGGAGATCGCGGTGCTGCGAATAAAGTCATTGCACATTGAGGGTACGAATGCGTTTGTGACGTTCCGGCAGCCGGAGAGCAAAATCGAATTTGCGCACCCTTGGCCGCCGGTGATTGTAAATACAAATTACCGCGCGCCGTTTTTTGTCGAGAACGCGATTCAATTTCTGAATTCCCCGGGAGAATGGTTTGAAGACATGCGAGCAGGGAAAATTTATTATTGGCCGCGCGAGGGAGAGGACATGACACAGGCAAAAGTTATCGCTCCCGCGCTGGAAACACTGGTGCAAATTGGCGGTTCCCTCGATAAGCCAGTCTCCCACATCCAATTTACAGGCGTTACCTTCGCCTATACGACGTGGTTGCGCCCTTCGAAAGAAGGACACGTGCCGTTGCAGGCGGGAATGTACCTATTGGACGCGCACAAACTTGTTCCCAAAGGCACGCCGTATCATCGCAAACTCGACAATGTCGCATGGATCGGGCGTCCGCCGGCGGCAGTTTCAGTGCGTAGTGCGGATCATATTTCATTTCAATATTGCATCTTTGAAAGTACCGCGTCCGCTGGCCTGGATTTGCAAAATGGAACGCATGATAGTTTGGTGCAGGGGTGTATCTTCCGTGACATTGGCGGGAATGGAATCCAGCTCGGGGAATTTTCTGATCCGAAAACGGAAACGCACTTTCCGTGGAACCCGACCGACGAACGCGAAATATGTTCGGATGAAATCATCGCTAACAACCTGGTAACACACTGCGCTCAGGAAGATTGGGGATGCGAAGGCATTGCAGCAGGGTACGTTCGCGATACCAAAATTGAACATAACGAAGTATCGGAACTGCCTTATACGGGCATCAGCGTTGGCTGGGGCTGGACGAAAATGACCAATGCAATGCGGAGCAATCTGATTTTTGCTAATCATGTTTTTCGGGTTGGGCAACGGCTGGGTGATTTGGGAGGCATTTATGCATTGTCCGCGCAGCCGGGAACGGTCATTGCAGAAAATGTCGTTGATGAGATGAAGCCAAGCCAATACGTGCCGGACCCAGAACATTGGTTTTATATCTATCTGGATGAAGGCTCATCGTTTATCACCGTACGCGACAATTGGTGCCCGTTGGAAAGATTTTTACGCAACGCCAACGGCCCGGGCTATGTGTGGACGAACAACGGCCCGCAAGTTTCTCAGACCATTAAAAATGCTGCGGGCCTTGAACCGACGTTTCGGAATTTACTGTCCACCCCATCACCATGAAAAAAAGCGTCCACATCATTTTATTCGCATTCACGTTAGCTCTCTCCGCAGCCGCGAAGTTGACGCCAGTGGATTTGCGTTGTGATTATGCAACTAATCCTTTGGGCGTGGATTCAAATCCGCCAAGGCTGTTTTGGAAGCTGGAAAGCCCTGAACGTGGCGCGCGGCAGGTGGCTTACGAAATCCTGGTTTCATCCTCGCCCACTTTGTTGGCCAAAAATGAAGGTGATCTTTGGGACACTAGTAAGGTGGAATCGCCCAACACGATTCAAATTGGTTACATGGGAAAGCCATTGAATTCGTGGCAGAAGGTTTTTTGGAAAGTCCGCGTGTGGGATGCCAGTGGAAATATTTCCGACTGGAGCCGACCCGCAGACTGGATCATGGGCGTCCTGAAAGACTCCGATTGGCATGCCCGTTGGATTGGAGCAGAGGATACGGATATCCCCTCACTGCTGCTACGTCATGAATTTTCCGTTAAACCTGGATTAAAGCGTGCGCTCGTGAACGTTTGCGGCCTGGGCCAATATGAATTGACAATTGATGGAAAAAAAGTTGGCGACGATATCCTTTCGCCCGGCTGGACGAAATATAATAAAACCTGCCTGTACGATACGTTCGTTGTTACTGGCCTGCTTCGTGGCGGCAAGAACACTGTTGGACTGGGACTCGGCAATGGCATGTACCAGGTCC
>DATJXK010000227.1:0-4821 GCA_035500235.1 Pseudomonadales bacterium
AGCCAGGCCACGATGCGGACGCCGGAGATGCCCTCATGGATGGCGCGGCCAAGTTGACAGCGAATTTCATGGGGCAGATGCCCGATTTTGCCGGTATGCGAACGTACATTTACTTTCATCATTCGGGCAATTTACCATGTGTGGCCGAGAGGACATAGTTAGCGACTACTGCAATCGTTTCGTTGGAGTTAAAGCTTTAGCTTGTTGTATCTGTTAGCTTTAGCGCAGGAGCGTGAAGAACCAGGAGTCAAGTTTTTGTAAAATAAATTCTCCCCTATGCTAAAATACCCACTGCTTGCCACGTTTCACGTGGCGTTCTTTGACATATTAAAAATTGGAGGTGGCAGTTCGGAGGAGACCGTTTGACTGTCCAACACGCCAAGAGCGGCGGTGAACCGCCGCACTCCAGACGCTTCGCGAAGTCGTATGACGTCCGGCACACGCGGTAGCGTCTGGAGTGCGTGTGCTTCAGCACCGCTTTCTCCTGCGCGGCCGTTCTATCCTCCATCTTCCATCCTCGCGTCCGTGTTTCGGAAGGTTTACCACGTTTCACGTGGTTACGGAAGGCTACGGAAGGGGTCCCCCCTGCAAAAGAGAACCCAATTCTGTTGACATTCCCGCTTAATCATGAATATAATCTGAGGCAGAAGGCCCCTGAGAAAACTATGAACACGCTAAAACTCCGCGTTTTCGTATCGCTGCTCTTTGCCAGCGTTACTTTTGCCCTCCATGCCAGTTCAACCTTTACCGACGCCGATTGGGTCAGTCTCGGCACTTTAAACGGAGCCAATGGGACTGTTTATTCGATGGCGGATAACAAAAACGCGGGCCTCTTTTATGTGGCCGGGAGCTTTACTGCCATCGGTTCGGTGCTGGCAAATGGGGTCGCCGTTTGGAACGGGACTAGTTGGGCGCCTCTTGGCAGCGGTTTTGGGGGGACGGTAAAAAACCTCGCGTTGGACAGTGCCGGTAATCTCTACGCCGCGGGGACGTTTACCAATCAATCGCTCCTGATTACCAATGTGGCCAAGTGGAATGGCACTTCCTGGTCCAGCCTGGGTCTGCCCATCATCAAAGGATATGGATTGGCCATTACCGTGGATGGCTCGGGGAATGTCTATGTCGGCGGCACGTTTACCAACGGCACTATTTCAGCAACGAATATCGCAAAGTGGAACGGCAGTTCGTGGTCGGCCATGGGTAAGGGAATGAACTCGACTGTGTATTCGCTGGCTGTGGATAGCTCAGGAAATGTTTATGCGGGGGGCAATTTTACCATGGTCAACGGCGTTTCCATGCCGTACGTCGCTGAATGGACGGGTGGTACCTGGCAGGCGATGGGCTCGGGCATGAACAGCACCGTAGAAGCTTTGGCCGTGGATCAGCTCGGTGAAGTCTTCGCGGGAGGGCTCTTTAACAGTGCGGGTGGTACTACCGCCTATCGTGTGGCCCGTTGGTCCGGGGGAGCGTGGGGAGCATTGCCGGCGGCATCGGGTAATGGCATAGGTGGCTCTGTGTTCGCCCTCGCGGTGGATAATACGTACGGCCTTTATGTCGGCGGCATCTTTACCACAGCTGGCGGCATCGCTGCTACGAATGTCGCCTTTTGGAATGGCAGCAGTTGGTCAACTTTTCCCACTGGCACTCCGGGAAATTTTATATATGCGGTAGGTGTTGATTCCGGAGATAATCTCTATTCCGGTGGCAGTTTTGGCCTCAACGGTGGCGAGCCGGTTTTCCTGGCCAAGTGGAATGGCAGCGCGTGGGCGCCGCCGCCCGGTAACGGACTTAATTATCCCGCTTATTCAGTGGCTTTTGATAATGCTGGAAATCTTTATGCTGGTGGCATGTTCCTCCAGGCCGGCGGTATCAATGCCAGTAACGTAGCCAAATGGAACGGGTCATCGTGGGTGGCCCTGGGTTCAGGAATGTCTTCCATGTATCCGCCGTCCGTTGTTTACTCGGTAACGACGGATGCAGCCGGCAACCTCTATGCGGTGGGCAATTTTACTTCTGCTGGCGGAGTGGCCGCTAATAATATTGCGGAATGGAATGGAACCACCTGGCTGGCTTTGGGCAGCGGCCTCAATGAAAGCGCCAACACGTTGGTCTCCGACGCCAAAGGAAATATTTATGCCGGCGGCTCTTTCACCACGGCTGGCGGCGTCCCGGCCACCTATATCGCTAAATGGAATGGCACCAATTGGTCTGCCGTAGGAGGAGGGGTCAATAATATCGTCGAGCAGATTGCATTGGACAAATCGGGAAACCTCTATGCGGGCGGTTATTTTACCCAGGCCGGTACGGTAGCCGCCAATGGCGTTGCCGAATGGAATGGGACCAATTGGATCGCCTTTGGCTCTGGGGTCGGCAGCGGCGGAGGAGTGAATGGATTGGTGCCCGACAATGCAGGGAACCTTTATGTGGGAGGCAGTTTTACCACCATCGGAGGCATCGGCGCTACCAACGTCGCCGTCTGGAACGGCACCAATTGGCTGGCCCTTGGCGCGGGCTTGAACGGTTTCGGCAGTGTTAATAGCGTGGCCCTGGATGCGATGTACAATCTCTATGCCGGCGGATTTTTTACCAATTCAGGCGGTGCATTGATAAATTATTTGGCCAGATGGACCGGCACTAACTGGGTATCTTTGGGTTCGGGAGTCAGTAGCGGAGGAAATGCGGTGGGTGCGGTGACCTCACTCAAAGCTGATTCCGCTGGACGTCTTTTTTTGACCGGCGGTTTTACCATTGTGGGCACCAATGTATCGGCGTATGTGGCCCAGGCGAATGTCGTGCCTCTCATTTCCGGCCAGCAATACAATCACAATGGCAGCTATTCGTTTAATTACCTCACCACACCCAACACCACGAACCGCGTTTTCGCGGCCACGAACCTGACGACAGGTGCCTGGCAATCTATTGGCACGAACGTGGCGCCAGCGAACGGCTTCCTGCAATTTACCGATTCTGCCGCCGTCCAATATCCCAAACGGTTTTATCGGTTTACAGAGCCGTGAAATGTGCGCAGGAGACTCACGTTTTCGTCCCGTTGATTTGCGTTAACCGTTTTAGAATTTTTCCTTTTCGCCTTTGGGATACGTCCCTTTTAATTTAAAACTATCGCAAATCATGCCAGAAGGACTCCGCATCAAAGACCAGCCGGCCAGTGAACGCCCGCGTGAACGGCTCGCGGCGCTCGGCGCCGATGCGCTTAGTCATGCCGAATTGATTGCCATTCTCTTGCGAACCGGATTGAAGGGCACCAATGCCGTGGATGTAGCGAAGCAATTGGTCTATAAATATCAGACGTTGCAGGCTCTGGCCCGCGCGTCGCTCTCAGACTTGCAAAAGATCAAAGGCATTGGCCGGGACAAAGCCGTGACGCTCGCAGCGGCGTTTGCGCTGGCGCGCAAGATGGCCCGGGAACTCCAGAGCGAATCGCCGGTGCTTGATAATCCCGAAAACGTCGTCCAACTGTTGCGCGACCAGAACCTGGTCAAAAACGTGGAGACGCTCCAGGTGCTTTTGCTCAACACGCGTTATAAATTGATTCGCGTGGAAGATATTTCCGATGGCACGCGCGATACCTTGCTCGTGGATCCGGGTGCGGTTTTTAAGAAAGCGATTGAGGCCGGGGCGTCGGCGGTGGTGCTGGTGCATAATCATCCCAGCGGCGATCCCACGCCGAGCGACCAGGACATCAAGACGACGCGCGATTTAATCCGTGCCGGGAAGTTGCTGAGGATTGAAGTGCTCGACCATGTTATTATCGGCCGCCCGACGGCCAGCCGGCCGAAGGATTATTCGTCATTACGGGAGCTGGGCCATTGTGCGGTGTAGAGGAGGTAAACCACAATAATGCTATAGCAGTAGATGAGATGCGCGCTGGCGCGCGGCTTCGCAATCAGCGGTTTATTTTTTAATGACCCTACCCAGGGCGCCGCTCGCGGACTCGCTTGCCCTGGGCTACTATCGATCGCCCTTATCAGGGCTTTCGGTCAGGAGCTGCGCCGGGATTTGATTCGACCATGACCTTCCAATAGACGCCGAAGCGGTCGATGACGATGCCGTATCGCTCTGCGAAAAATACTTTCTGCAAAGGGATCTGGACCTGTCCGCCTTCACTGAGGGCCGAGAAGAAGCGTTCAGCTTTCTCGGGAGTTTCAACGCGAAGGGCAAACGCAAAGCCGGTGAACGTTGTTTTGGCCGAGGCCATCTCGCAACCACAATCGGATGCCATGATGACGGTGGAACCGATGCGAAAGGTGGCGTGAAATATCTTATCCTCCAAACCGGGCTTGGATTGGGAACGGTCCGGATGGTCACGAAACCGCATCAGGAAAAGGGTCTCAGCTTCAATCGTCCGGCGATAGAACTCGACTGCTTCTTCGGTGCATCCGTAGAAATTCAGCGTGGTTTGAACATTCATGAATTAAAAAAGCGTATAGAGAGCCGTTTTTTAGCAGGCAACTCTCTGCGCATCTTCAAATAAAAGTCTATCCAGGGCCAAGTGCAGGGAGTGTAGCTGGAGCAACGGACTTCATAACCTGCTTCAGGATAAGACCTCTTTGTTGCAGGAGCCCTGTGATTAATAAGCTCAAAACTTCCCAGCGAGAGAGATTCTCCTTGAACGGGTTGTTTACCAGCATCGTCCAGCCAATTAACGAGATATTCCTTCACATTTCCTAATTCTAGCTCCGTCAACTCATAGCTGGCGAAAGCGCAGAAACTGAATGGGTTCCAATCTTTCAGGTGCGATTTGAAACGCCGGCAAAACTGACGATCGCTTTCTCCCGGCTTGAGGGACATGAGCACCCAATA
>DATJXK010000228.1:0-9261 GCA_035500235.1 Pseudomonadales bacterium
TGATAATTGTGAACCGGACACTTGGGACGGTTGACCGGCAGCATCTCATAGTTTGAGCCCACGCGATAACGGTGCGAGTCGGCGTAGGAGAAAATGCGCGCCTGGAGCATTTTATCCGGCGACCAACTGATGCCCGGCACGATGTTAGACGGACTGAAAGAGGATTGTTCCACTTCGGCGAAATAATTTTCCGGGTTGCGGTTCAATTCCATGACGCCGACTTCGATCAGAGGATAATCCTTGTGCGGCCAGACTTTCGTGAGGTCAAACGGATTCCAGCGATAGGTTTCGGCGTCCGCCTCCGGCATGACTTGCACGCAGAAACGCCACTTTGGAAATTCTCCGCGCGCGATGGCTTCATACAAATCGCGCTGCGAACTTTCGCGATCTTTGGCCACGACTTGCTCCGCTTCCGCATTAGTCCAATATTTGTGCCCCTGCAGAGTTTTGAAGTGGAACTTGACCCAGAAACGCTCGTTCTGCGCGTTGATAAAACTGTAAGTGTGGCTGCCGTAGCCGTTGATGTGGCGGAAACCAATTGGCAAGCCGCGGTCGGACATCAGGATGGTCACCTGATGAAGCGATTCCGGCGAGAGCGACCAGAAATCCCACATCGCAGTGTTGCTGCGCATATTGGTTTTGGGATGGCGTTTCTGCGTGTGAATGAAGTCGGGAAACTTGTAGGGATCGCGGACGAAAAACACGGGCGTGTTGTTGCCGACCATGTCCCAATTGCCTTCCGTGGTGTAAAACTTGATGGCGACTCCGCGCACGTCGCGCTCCGCGTCGGCTGCGCCGCGTTCGCCGGCCACTGTGGAAAAGCGGAGGAGACACTCCGTCTTGGTGCCGGGTTTGAAGACAGCAGCTTTCGAATACTTCGTGATGTCGTGGGTGATAGTCAGTGTTCCGTAAGCGCCTGATCCTTTTGCATGAACGGTCCGCTCGGGGATGCGTTCGCGGTTCTGGTGCGCCAGCTTCTCGATGAGTTGGTAATCCTGCATCAACAACGGCCCGCGTGGTCCGGCGGTGATGGAGTTCTGGTTGTCAGCCACCGGATTTCCACCCGTTGTGGTCAATTGTTCTTTATCGATGGTCTTGCTCATGGTTCTCGGTTCCTGCGTATTCGGTTTTTTGCTTTTACTTCAGTCATTGCGTTGCCTCTGCCCCCTAGTTCTTCGCCGAAGACGCGTTCGCACCATTCGCTCGCAACTTAAGAAGTCCGATCATCACCCGATTTTCATCTTGAGCGAGCTGTTCAACGGAGCGTCCAGCCGCTTCGCGCATGACTCCATCAATGACCGTTTGTTTCAGCTCAGGCGTGATGTTTGGTGTTCCAAGGGCTTTCATCATGCCCTGTAACGGATCCATCAGGTGATCCATGAAGTGTTTGATCCCCCCCGCGCCCCCGCCCAGATGCCATTGCAAACTTTGTCCCATTACGCCCCAGCGAATGCCAGGTCCATAGCAAACGGCCGCGTCTGTGTCTTCGACGTTCAGCACGCCTTGCTCAATGAGGTAAAGCATCTCTCGATAGAGCGCAGCCTGGAACCGGTTGGCCACGTGCCCGGGAAGTTCCTTCTTCAAATGAATCGGCTTCTTGCCAATCCCTGCGTAAAAGGTCATCGCTTGCTGGATGGCCTCGGGTGATGTCTTGCTGCCGCCGACTACTTCGACCAACGGAACGACATGCGGAGGATTAAATGGGTGGCCGATGACAACACGTTCAGGGTGTTTGCACTTCGATTGAATAACACTCGGCGTTATCCCCGAAGAACTCGAGGCGAGAATTGAATCAATGGGAGTAATCTCATCCATGTCGGCGTAGAGCTTCATCTTGAAGTCCGGGCGCTCCGGTGCGTTTTCCTGGACGAGGTCTGCCTGCGAAAGCGCTTTCTTCATGTCAACCGTGAAGGTCAATCGATCGCGTGACGCGCCCGGAGAGAGGCCGATGTTCGTCAGGTCCGACCAAGCTTCGTCAACATACTTGCGCAATGCGGCTTCTGCGTTTGGTCCGGGATCGGTCGCAACGACGTCAAAGCCTTTGGCAAGATACTGAGCCGCCCAGCTCGCTCCGATGACTCCGGTGCCGACGATGGCGATTCGTTTAATTGGTTTGTTGTAGGTCATAATCATTTCTCCTTTATTTTTTGATTGGTTGATTAATTTTTGTGTTTGTTGGATTAGGGAATTTCCACGTAGGCGATGCCGGTTAAATTCCCCTGCGCACCGAGCAATAGCTTCTCTTCGGAACCGTCAAGTTTGGCCGAATAAAGATCGCCGGCCAGGTCGGTGAAAAACATCCTGTTGCCCTTGAAATCAAGAGCAATCCCGATTCCCTCCATCAGGTGGGTGACCAGAATCTCAGGTGTGGCCTCGCCAGGTTTTGGGTCCATTGACGCGCGGTTCACAGTGTTGCCCCGCGGCGGATCGCCCCGATCCGTCCAATACAGGACGCGATTTTCGAGATCGAGTTCCAGATCAATCGGCTCCGGTAATTTGTCGAACAATACTTCAATATCGCTGCGATTAGCCGGTGTCTCACCTTTCGGGACTTCAATGTTCGCGCGAAATATGCGACCACGGTTGGCTTTAGTCGGTCCTTTTTGCGTCCAATAGATTTTGCCGCGTTCGGGGTCAACCGTGATGCCGACGCACCATTTCGTTTGATCGGAGCCGGGACGCGCGTCTCCTCCGCTGCTGTCCACGAGGGTTTCAATTTTTGAACCATCAAGGTTCGCGCGCATCACTCGCATCCCTTCGCGATCGCACCAATACAGCTTGCCGCTCTCCTTTTCGAGATGAAGCTGCTTTGGGGTGAATGTTCCGCCTTCGGGAATGATCGTAGTGCGATTCTTTCCATCCAGATTCGCCCGTTCGATGGAGCCGTCGTTCTTGCTGGGAACGCCCATGTTGGTCCAATAGATGTGGCTGGCTTCGACATCCACCACGATCCCATCGGGGATTGGGCCTGCTCCAGTTACGATGACCTTCTTGTCCGAACCGTCGGGTTTCACCGAGAGAATGCGACCGCCGCTTCCGTCCAGAAAAAACAGGAGGCCAACCGTGGTTTTGCCGCCTGACGCGGCGCGTTTTGCTTTGGGAACTGTAGATGCAGGCATATTTGTCTCTTCTTTTTATTTGTTTTATTTTTTTACATACGTGCCGCTAAAACGATCTTGATACATGGCTTTAAGCTTTGCTTCATGTTCGCTCATTAGCGGCTTCGAAATTGTTGACTTTTCATTTTCAAATCTATGTACACCCTAGCGGTTGGATGCTTCCGGTTCTATTTGGCCTTGGACAGAATTCAAATTGCCGCGACCGGGCGACTGCGTCTTCCTACTTTCGAGAGAGCTTATTTCCGGCAAGGGCGATTTCTCCAATGGCAAAGATTGGTCATGAGACTTAGTCGAATATGCTTCGCCCGCAGCCTTCGCATCCCGCACGAAGGTCTGCACCGCCTTCCTAATGGCCACCGCGACGTGGGCGTGGGGAGTGGCAAATTTCGGAGTGAACCAAGGGAACAGGCCGACGAGATCGTGAATGACGAGCACCTGGCCATCGCAATCCGGACCTGAGCCGATGCCTATGGTGGGAATGGTTATCGTAGTGGTGATTTCGTGGGCCACCTCGTGGCGCACCAACTCCATCACCACAGCGAAGGCGCCAGCCTTTTCCACTGCGACCGCATCGGCGCAGAGCTGTGCGGCTTCAATGGGCGTCTTGCCTTTGATCTTATAGCCTCCCTCTACGAGGACTCGCTGTGGAAGCATGCCGATGTGACCCATCACGGGAATTCCTGCCTCGACAATGGCGGCGATTTCGCGACAACGAGTCACGCCGCCTTCCAACTTTACGCCATGCGCGCCGGCTTCGTAGAGCCGCATGGCGTTTTGCACCGCCACCTCCGGCGTATCCACGCTGCCAATCGGCAGGTCAGCAACTACAAATGCACTTTTCGCACCGCGCACAACTGCCCGACAATGGTGAACCATGTGCTCCATGGTCACGCTGGTCGTATCTGGATAGCCGAGCACGACCATACCGAGCGAATCACCCACCAACACGAGGTCCACACCGCTCTCATCCAGCAACCGGGCCATGGGGTAATCGTAGGCAGTAAGCATGGCGAATTTTTCGCCGCCGGCTTTGCGTTCGCGAAAGGAGAGGTTCACAGCGTTACAACCCTTAAGGGACGACCTCCATGAAATTTGAGGTGCTGAAAGAAAATTTTCTGTGCGATTTTTAGATTCGCCAAACTCGACAAGTCGGTTTTTGATGGCTGTAGAATTCATGTTTTCTTTCGCTCTTAGGCCATTACTTCATTGCAGGCATGGCTTTGGGAACTGCGTGTTCTATTGGTTTCAGACCTGCCTGTTCCGGATCACGATGATTTACGATCAACCGCGAGCCGTGATGGTCGGTTAGATAGGTCCAAACCCATTGAACGAAAACGCTAACTCGCAAGCTGGATGTGGCCAGGAACTCCAGATGCACCGCCGCCCACGCAAGCCAGGCAACAAATCCGCTCAGATGAACCTTGCCGCTTTGCAAAACGGCGAAACCTTTTCCAACGACCGCCAGGTTGCCTTTGTCGAAATATCGAAAAGGTCGCGGCGCCGAAGAACCTTTAATGCGAGCGCGAATTACTTTTCCGGCATAGCGTCCCTGTTGCATTGCCACTTGCGCCACGCCAGGTAATGGCTTGCCGTCCTGATCGAGTGAAGCAGTGTCGCCAACCACGAAAATTTCCGGATGATTGGGCACTGTCAGGTCTTTTTGTACCCGCACCCGTCCGGCGCGATCTGTCTCGACCCCCAGCCATTTGCCGGCAGGCGAGGGAGCCACTCCTGCGGTCCAAATCACTGTCCTGCTGGCGATACGCTCGCCCGCCACAACGACTCCGTCTTCATCAATCTGATCCACGCCCTGACCGAGTCGAACCTCCACACCCAAATGTTCGAGCCGGTTCTTCGCCGCCTTTGAAAGCGTTTCGGAAAATGAACCCAGCACTCGCGGCGACATATCAACCAGGACAATTCGAGCCGATGCGGGGTCAATCCGACGAAATTCCGATTTGAACGTCTTGTGGACGAGAAAGGCAATTGCGCTGGCCATCTCAACGCCAGTCGGGCCAGCCCCAACAAGCACAAAGGTCAGCAAGTCACGGTGTCGGTTGGGATCTTCCTCGGCCTCCGCCTGCTCGAACGCCGCCAGGATTTTATTTCGTATGGCGACAGCGTCCGCGAGACTTTTCAGCCCCGGCGCAAATTTTTCAAATTCATTGCGTCCGAAATAGCTGTGCCGCACGCCGGTCGCCAAAATTAGATAATCGTAAGGCAGCTCCACTCCTTCGCGGTCAGCTGTGTTTACAAAGACACGATGCAGGTCTTTATCCACGCCCGTAACTTCTCCAAGGATGACGGTTGTATTTTTCTGGTTGCGTAATATCCCGCGAATCGGAGTGGCGATTTGTCCCGGCGTCAACACCGAGGTTGCCACCTGATAAAGCAGTGGTTGAAAAAGGTGGTGGTTTGTGCGGTCAACCAAGGTGATGTGCGCTGATGCAGGTCTGAGAGCTTTGGCAGCCGCTAAGCCGCCAAAGCCTCCGCCGACGATTACAATATGTGGAATGCGGTCACTCATGGTTTTCCTTTCTCAAATGGAACGAGAGGTATCATTTCGGCGCTTTAAAGAAGCCACCGGAGCGGCAGGAGCCGTTGCCACTTCCGGCGTTAAGGCAGTATTTATTTGTAGTTTGGCGGGGTTTAGCTCCGAAGGTGTGAGTGGCGTTCTTTGCAACGCGCACTGCCTAAAAATTATGTTTAACATACGGGTAAAACCTATCCAAGGCGTGAAGATGCTTCAATTCGACCTCGGACTGATTCTAGCCTGCGGCAAGAGAGTGATGCCTTTTTATTTCTTTCGGGATAGTCGTTTGGAAAATTGCAATCTGGATTCTGTTCCCTGGCCGGGCTGGCTTTTCAGGGACAGGTTCAACCGATGCGCTCGACGACGTCACGATAAATGTTTACAACGATGGGCTGCCGAGACCCGCAAAAAACCTCTGAGACTGGCCCGTGCGAAAGCGGAATTTTGGTAAAACGTTTTCGTATGGCCGGAATTAATCTCAGAGCAAAAAAAACAGGCCGGCATTTTATCAAATCAATTATCTGGAACAAAGCTCATCCGGCCGTGGCCAACTTTTTGAAACTTATTGGAACGGGGGTCCGGCCATAATCCGAAAAAATTCGATTGGCGGTCCATCGGTAACGTTGTCCGTATAGATAAATGGCATATCCGGTGAATTGGTTGTAAAGATGACGTTCCATTGGACGAGATTAGTCGAAGCTTGGATTTTATAGTCTGGTCCGCCCGGACCATTGACTTGCAGCAACAGTTGGCTGCTATTCAATGATATCGTCGAAAGTTGTGATTGTGCCAACGGACTGACGGTGACCACAAAGCTCTGCGTTGCGCTCATGCCCGGCGTGCCGCTATCAGCGACCATAACTGTAAATGGGTTGGTCGTATTGGCCTGCGTCACCAATGGCCGCCATGCCAGCACGCCATTGGTAGCATTGATCACCGCGTTGGTCGGAGCTTTTGGCAGACTGAACGTCAATGTCTGAGCCGGCACATCGTTGTCGGTTGCTGAGTTGGTGATGTTCAAGGTGATACCCGCGCCGATCGTTTGATTGGGGATGGCCGCGAGCACAGGCGGCGTGTTTGCCGCCAGCACGTACGTCAGCACGGGACGCCAGCTATTGGTCGGATGTTCTTTGGAACAAAACTGAACCAATCCATTCAAGCCGTTGGTCGGCTGCGTTATCTCAATTGAAAGCAATCCGCCGTTTGCCGCCTGGTTCGTGACCGCGCTGGTCACGTCCAAGACGACCGGCACTCCAACGGCCACGGTATTGGTGGCAAAGAAAACCCCTGTGCCGCCGGGTTGGTTGTTCCAGGTAATGGCATTCTCCGTCCAGGTGGCCGGGGCAAGTCCGTAAACCATTTTCACAGTGGTATCGTCCACGCGATTGGGTACCAGTGTCAGAGTCGCGCTGGAGACATTGGCCAATCCATGCACATCAAACATCAGGTACGTGTTGCGGATGGCAGTGCCGGCGGTGACGTTATCCTTTACCAGCAGATTTGTGGATGTCCCAAAATTTACATTCGCATTGCCTCCACTTTCCGCATAGGAATCCGCCAATGGCGCGACGCTATAAACCGCAGGAGTGGTTGCGCTGGCTTCCTGGCTGTTGAAGCTTTGGCCTCCACCAATGAAAGCGGTAACGACATAATAATATATCGTCTGTGCGGCCAGCCCGGAATCCACGTAACTGGTCGTCGATGTGGTGACCACATTGGTATAAGGCCCGCCGCTGATGGCAGCGCGCATAACTTCGTAACTGGTGGCACCCGGAACAGCATTCCAGCTTAAGTTCACCTTGTTGTTGCCCGCTGCTGCCGTCAATCCGGTGGGAGCCGCTACCAACGGTGTGCCCACGAAGGTCACGATGTTTGACGGTTGAATGGAAATGGCAAAGGACGAGCCGAGGTTTGTGATGGGCGATTGCGCCGCGAGCGACAGGCTTGCAGTCGTCATCCAGGGAGTGAGCGCGGGCGTTGACTCCATCGCGGGAAACCCAACCAGATTAAATTGCTGCGTTACGACAGTGCTGCCGGTGTTCAGGGCGACAATGACAAAGTTACTCGAAGACAAATCCCGGTACGCGCTGATTTGTGCGGCGCCGATAGTGTTGGTGGCCCCAATCCGGTAAAAACCGGGGCGAATGAATTTTGCAAATTGACCAATGGTGTAGCCGTCCTTGAAGATGGCGCCACTTTGGTTGGCGAGGTTGATATTGGTGTCGCCATCCTGGACCCACCACGCGATATAGGCGTTGAATTGGTTATTCATCGCGTCGTTGATTTCTTTCGCCCAGACAAGGCAGATGGGAAAGTTGGTGGTACCACCCGTTTCATAATGCTCTGTCATCCAGACCGGCTTCCCATGCGCAATCGCGTTGGTGTGCACATAATTGCCTCCGCCGTAAAAATGGCCCCCGAGGATGGCGAAATTGTTCACCGCAGTGGAATCGTTGATTACCGGGTCGGAATAGGTGTCGTCAAAATGGAACGATTCCGGCATGACGACGGATTTGCCGATGGCCGGTGCGTTGGTCTTCATGAAGTTGAATATCTCGGTGGCAGTCCAGTTCATCCACGCGGCGTAGTCGGGTTCGTTCTGAATGGATACATAATCCAGGCCCATTTGCACGACGGCATTACTCAGCCAGTTGGCGTAGTCCACATAATGACCGGGAAGCAGATAACCCATGCTATTGCTGCCGTTGCTGGTCCATGCAACCGGGGCTGACCACGGAGAGCCGAGCACTTTTGCGCCGGCAGCGTGTGCCGCTGCCGCATTGGCGGTCTCCTGGCTCCAGGCACCAGTTTCATCAATGCGAACGCGCAAAATGGACAGGCCCAACGTATTGTAGAGCGCATTGTTCTTGGCACTGGACAACTGGCCGCACCATGCGCTGGAAAAACCGAATCCGTCAATGCGTTGCTGCAGGTTGGTCCAGGTGATGGCACAGTATGGAGGTGGTGGTGGCGTCCCGTCCGTGCCGGTGTCGAGATTGGAAACGGTGAACGTGTAATTTGCTGAACCAAAAACGAATTTGTCTATGCAGAGATTGGTTTCACGGCCGCCCACCTGAAAAGTCTGCGTTAGGTTCCCCGCGCTGACGGTGAATCCCGACTGGCTCGTAAACTGCGAAAGGTTGATCCATTTCCACATGCCGCTGCCCAGCGTCCCGCCGCCGGTTACCACGTCGGTGCTATTGCTGAAACCCACTCCGGCCAGCCCGTTCACCAGGATCCAATCAGAATTGTTCGTCGGGTTTTTCGTCCCGAAACCATTCCCATAAAACAGACTGTCACTATTGAATCCACCCGGACCAACCTGAACCCGCGCATAAAGCTGGTAGGTATCCGGAGCGGGAAATGTCACAGAATAGGTTGCCACCCGGTTTGAACTGATCGGATTGTTGCCGGAATCCTGGGTGGTAATAGAGATGTATGCCGGGCTGCTGCTGTTACTCACCACCCAGTCCTGCCCAAGCCCTCCGGATTCAGCCTCGACTGTGATGCAGGCTCCGCGCGCAGAAATTGCCAGAAATAGCAACGCCAGAATGACGGAAACAAATATGGTTTTTCCGGTTTGCGTAAAAAATCGGTAAGGGCTTATAT
>DATJXK010000229.1:0-43581 GCA_035500235.1 Pseudomonadales bacterium
ACATCTGATCCCTTTATTTCATGCGGGCAACCGGTGTGGTCCCCAGTTCGCGGTTGGCCTGGCGCAAATACCAGTCATTAAACGTTTGTGATTGGCGCTGCTGACGGAGCTCGGCGGTAAATTGAGGCAGTTCGGCAGCCATTTTCGACTGGTCCAGCGGCATTTTAGACCCGACATACAACACGAAACCGCCATCGTCCGTAGGCATGAAACCACTGGGCGTCCCCACGGGTGTGGATACCACGGCCTGTTTAAGCTGGTTTAGAGTAGCGTGCCCGCCCAATTCCGGCAGGTCCTGCGTAGCCAGCGAAAACGGCGGCAGCATCTGGGGCGTGGCGCCGGCGGCGACGCACGCGGAGGCAAAACTTTTGCCTGAGGCCATTTGGGTGAAGAGGTTGTGCACAAAGTTGGTTCCGGCGCGCTGGGCCAGGATGGTGGCTTCCTGAAGCTGCATGTCATTCCTGACTTTACCGCTGATTTGCGCCAGCGGAGGGATTTCGCTGGGCAAAGTGGTGACCAGCGCCATGACATAAACGCCGTCGGGGCCGACGACTGGTTCAGCCAGGGGGCTGTCTGAGGTCAACTGAAAGGCCTGCCGGGTAAAAGCGGGAGGGGCGGCAAAATCTTCCGGTCCGTATTCGGCAGAAAAGGGCGCGGGCGTCTGGACATGCAGGCCTTTTTGTTTGGCGACTGAGGAAAGGTCCGAAGCCGAAGCCGGCTTATTGGCACTGGTAGAAACGCTGAAAACAGACTGGGCGAAATCACCGGCCTGCTGCGCGGCGTCGCTGAGGGCCTGGCGACGAACAATTTCTTTGCGAATTTCGGTTTTAGCCTCATCAGGAGACTTGGCATTCGGCGTGGCCTGCATGCCGTATTGCGTAAAGATGGCTGAAACCTGGGCATCGAGATTGGTCAATTCCTTTTGCGCCTGGCCAAGATAATTGGAGGCGGAGAACTCAACGAAACTGACCTGTACGCGGTCCGGCAAACGGTAATTGGCCATGTAGTTGGTGTAGTAGTATCCAACATCCTGCGGGCTAACAGCGACTTGCGAGAGGAAGTTTGATGCGGAAAAGAAAATGATTTGCGCCGACAGCTCTTGAAACTCGCGCATATATTCGACAGCGGCTTCCTGCGGCGTGACGAGCACCCCGGGCAGGCCATAGGTTTCCTGCAATTGATTGATCGCCAAATCGTCGCGGACGTAATTTTCAAAATCGGTCGCAGTATAGCCGGCCGGCGCCAGCACCTGATTAACAAAGACATTAAAGGGCACGCTGCTTTGGCCGCTGACGCCCAGGGCACGGATAAGTTGCGGCGAGCGCAAATGCATGGCCGCGGCCTGAGCCACTTGCTCATCGCTGACATGGATGTCCAGGGTCTTTGCCTTCAAGTACATCATCAGGCGGATATAAGTTTCCTGCAGCAACGACTGTTGCGTGACATTCGGGTCGCGGTCAGCCCAGACGCCATAATTAAAAAGGAAATAGAGGTTAACATCGCGGCGCAGGCGGTCGTAATCAGCTGGTGTCACTTTCTGGCCATAAATAGTGCCGCTGACGATATTGGTATCGATGATTACCCGGCCGCTGCCGGCACCCATGCGCGCCGGACCGGAACCCATGAAATAGACGAATGAAATGATAGTGGCACCGGCAACGAACCACATGATCCATTTATGGTGCTTTTGGAGTGTAGCGAGCATTGTAATTTAAAAAAAGCGAACGGCGAGAATAGCTGAATGGGAATGACAGTCAAACCGAAAAGGGTACGGAACTCACAATGTAATATATCGCGGAAAGTGGCTACACTGGCTACATCGTTGAGGTTCAAGGACTAAAGTGGCTACACAACCGGCTACAATTTTTTAAAGGTGGCTACATCGTTGATAGCCAAATGGTTAAGTGGCTACATTTCAGGCCAAGAGGGGACTATGGACCCCAATTCAGGCCGTAGGCCTGATCCATCGTAGCCGTGGGCAACGCCCACGGAGAATACATCTAAAACACATTTTTTGCCCTGTAAGGGCAATCCAAGTTTTGCCATTCTCGGCTCATGCCACAATCGTTGCATGTCTTGACTGCCCATATCATCTTTTCCACCAAAGATCGCCAGCCATTGATCACTCCCGCCATCCGTGACCGCCTATGGGCCTATCAAGCTCGCATTCTCCGAAACCTAGAATGTGGCTCAATTACGACCGGCGGCGCGGCTGACCATGTTCATATTCTCTGCAATCTCACCAAAAAATTTCCAACGGTAAAGGTCATGGAAATTCTCAAAAAAGATTCATCCAAATTCGTTAAAACGCTTGACCCAAATTTGCAAAAATTTCATTGGCAAGACGGGTACGGTCTTTTCAGCATCAGCCCATCGCATTTCGAAGCCGTCAGAAAATATATTCTGAACCAGGAAGAACATCATAAAAAAGAAACCTTTCAGGAGGAATATTTACGAATTCTAAAGAAATATCGCGCTCCCTATGACGAACAGTATTTGTGGGATTAAAATTCTGGGCTGCCCTTACAGGGCAGAACTAGATTAGTTTTCATTTTTCCGAGGGCGATGCCCTCGGCTACTGAGGTTCAGCCCTTCGGGCTGAGAAGACTCAAACAGATTAAGAAACCCATTAACCTTAAATTTAACCCTTCAACCATTTTGCAGCGTCAGTGGCGGCGTAGGTGATTAAGATATCGGCACCGGCGCGCCGCATTGCCAGGAGGCTTTCCAGGGTCACGGCCCGCTCGTCAATCCAGCCTTTCGAGGCGGCGGCTTTGATCATCGCGTATTCGGCGCTGACGGAATAGGCCGCGGTGGGATAGCCAAATGTCTGTTTCACGCGATGGATCAAATCGAGATAGGCGAGCGCGGGTTTGACCATGACGATGTCTGCGCCTTCCTGGATATCCATGGCGACTTCGCGAAGGGCTTCGTTCGCATTCCCGGCATCCATCTGATAACTGCGGCGGTCACCGAATTGGGGCGCCGATTCGGCGGCTTCACGGAACGGCCCGTAAAAAGCGGAGGCAAATTTCGCGGCGTAGGACATGATGGGTGTTTCGTCGAAACCATTTTTATCCAGTGCGACGCGAATGGCGGCGACACGACCATCCATCATATCGCTGGGCGCGACGATATCCGCACCGGCTTCGGCATGGCTCAGGGCAGTTTGCGCGAGAATTTTTAACGTGGGATCGTTTAAAACTTTTCCGCCACTTACCACGCCACAATGGCCGTGGGCCATGTATTCGCAAAGACAGACATCCGTAATCACGAGCAACGAGGGCAATTCTTTTTTGATCAGGCGCACGGTTTGCTGGACGACGCCGTTCTTGGCGAAGGCGCCGCTGGCTTTATCATCTTTTTTGTCCGGGATGCCAAAAAGTAAAACGGCCGGGACGCCGACGACGTGGGCCTTTTCAGCTTCGCGCAGGAGTTCATCGGTAGAAAGCTGGAACACGCCGGGCATCGCGCCGATTTCGCGCCGCACTTTTTTGCCGGAGCGGGCAAAGAACGGGAGGACGAACTGGCTGGCGCTGAGGTGCGTTTCGCATACGAGCTTGCGCAACGCGGGCGAGGAGCGCAAACGGCGCGGGCGATAGTTGGGAAATTGGCCGGCGTGAATATTCACGGGATTAGTTTAATCCAAGGAAGCGGCGGTAAAAGAGGAAAATGGCCGTTACTCATCCGATTTGATCCGGATCACGTCCGTTGCCGGGTTTTTGATGAATATGAAATTATAGTTTTCGCAGAGGGAGATAAATGCCTGCCTGGCTGTAAGATTTTCCCATCGAATATTCACCGTCGGTTCGATTTTGATATTTCCATCCTTATCCTCCTGCCCATAACCGATATTAGGATCCAGCAGGTAATTGATTTTTGCCTGCTGCGCCAAATTCACCAAAGCAAAGGTTAAAGGGACACCCTCAAACTTAATCAGAGGTATGACGTTCGTATCGTTCCCGAGCAGGGTCACGTCCACAAAATGAACGGGATGATTCTTTGCCCGAACAAGAAGGACGGGACTGGCGGGGTCTTTGCTAACTGTAAAACCGTACTTCTTTAAAAGCGCCATCAATCCCTGTTTGGCTGTAATATTTTCCCAGTAACAACTAATGACAGGCTCGGGTTTAATTTGTCCGTCCTTGTCCGGCTGATTATAACCGATTTGAGGATCCAGCACGTAATTAAAGTCCGCTTGTCGCGCCAAATTTTCCAAAGCGACCGTGAGCGGTACATCTTCGAACTCAATCAAAGGAATCTGCGCCGGGTCATTGCCGGGAACCAGAGGTTGGTCATTGCCAAATATGTTGGTATCCAGGGGTGCAATGGTCACCACATGGTTGGTGAAGGTGACTTGAGCAACGAAGGTCTGGGGGTCCTCGACCAGGACCATGCCTTGTTCCTGCAACAATCGCTGGAGCGCCCGTTTGGGGGTAATGTCCGTCCAACGAAACGTCAACACGGGTTCCGGATGGACTGCCCGGCCAAAATAACCCGTCATGCCCCACCATTCCCATAGCTGATCATCGAAGATGATGTTCATGCGGGCCTGCCGGGCCAGTTGTTGAATCGCGACGCCCAGAGGAACGCGGTTCATTTCTATCGGCTGAAGAACCATGCTTTTCCCTTCCACATTGGTGCCGGCGGATGAGTTATTCGGCGACAAATAGAGGGGAAAGGGCTGGGGCTGCGCGGCCAGGGCCAGATTGACGAAAACAATCAGCGTAAGAATGACGGTTTTAGCCTGAGGAGCCCCTGATTTCATGGCCAGATTTTGCGCCAGCCAAAGACTTTGTCCAGAGAAAGAGCGATTACGAGATTTTTCAGGCGTAGCGGCGTCTCGGCAGAGCGTCCCCATTCTTAAAAAATCATTATTGGCTTTTAGTTTGCGGCTTTCTCCCGAAAGCCGCTACGGACTATTTAAAGCGACTCAATGATTTTCTTCACATTGACGTTTTTGGCGACAAGATTGCGGATGACGGAGATTTTTTCCGAGTCCGCGGGGCGGGTTTTGACGATGAGATTATTGACCTTGGACGCGACCTGGTAGCTGTCGTCTTTCACGATCATAAAGGGCGTCTCGATCGAGCGGATGATTTTTAAAATATTTTCGCCGGGGCGCAATCCGCCGGTGAGGACGACGCCGGCCATCTTGGCGCTTTGGTGTAATTCCAGGCTCGCGCAGGCGGCCAGCACAATGTCCTCGCGGTCGCCAGGGGTAATCAGCAATGCGCCGGCCTTAAAAAATCCAATCGCATTTTGCGCGCTCATCGCGCCGACGATGACGTCATCCACCAACATGCCGAGATTGGCGGTGGGATTGAGGAGTTGCGCGCCGAGTTCCTCCTGGATGAGTTCCATGCTCGGATTTCTCAGGATTTGTTCGTAGGGCAAAACGCCGAGCAACTCGAGCCCCTTGCGCTTGAGACCGCGCCGGGCGAAGTCCGTGACGTAATCCACCTTCACGCCGATGACTTTGTTCAGGATGACGCCGATGATTTCGACGCCTTCCTTTTCGAACAGGGCCTGATTTAACGCAATTTCGTCAATCGGTTTGCCGATACCGCCTTGCGAAACGATGATGACTTTGGCGCCGAGTAATTTGGCCACGCGGGCATTTGACAAATCGAACACCGAGCCCACGCCGGCGTGCCCGCTGCCTTCGCACAGCACGAAATCTTTTTCCCAGGCGACGCGGTCGAAGGCTTTCTGGATTTTTTTGACGAGCGCGTCGTTGTTGGCGGCCTGGAGATATTTGCGGGTGAAGTCGGGCTCGACGGCAATCGGGCTCATGTCCACGAGCGGCGTGTTCAGCCGGTAGACCGCGTTCATGAGCACGGTATCTTCGTCAATTTTCTCGTCCTCGACTTCGACGAAGCGCTGGCCGACGGGCTTGATGTACCCGACGCGGGGAAAGGATTGTTGCAACGCAGCGATAAGCCCGAGCGAAGTCGTGGTCTTGCCATCGTTCTGGCGGGTGGCAGCAATGAAAACGCGGGGCGTAACGGTATTCACTTTAAATCATCCTCTTCCTGATTCTCGTCCGCGGCTTATTCTCCCGGCAAACGGGCGTCTGCGCCCGGATAGAGCTTTTGATAATCCGTGGACTGCACACCGATAATGGCGGCGACGCCAAGGATGTCGTGGGCGTTGGAACCGCGTGAGACGTCGGCGGCGGGGCGGTTCAGCCCCAACAAGATCTGGCCGTAGGCGTTGGCATGGCCGACAAGGCGCACGAGTTTACTGGCGATGTTGCCGGAATTGAGGTCGGGGAAAATGAGGACGTTCGCGCGGCCGGCCACGGGGCTGTCTTTGATTTTTCTATCGGCGATTTCCGGGACGAGCGCGGCGTCCACCTGCAATTCACCTTCGAAATCGGCTTCGAGGCGAAGCTGCTCCGCCTTGCGCTTGGCCTGCGCGGTGGCAGCCTGGACTTTGCCCACACTCGGATGCGACGAACTGCTTTTGGTCGAGAAAGAAAGCATCGCAACGCGCGGCCGTATGCCGGTGAGATGACGCGCCAGGCGCGCAGTGGAGATGGCAATGGCGGCCAACTCATCAACGCTGGGGTCGGGAATGACACCGCAATCGGCCATGAACAGGACGCCGTTATCCCCCACGCGAGTGTCTTCTACTTCCATAATCATGCAGGACGAGGCGGCCTGGATGTCCGGGGCGAGCTTGATGATTTGGAAGAGCGGGCGCAACACGCTGCCGGTAATGTGCGAGGCGCCGGAAATCAAGCCGTCGGCCTGGTGCATGGCGAGCATCATCGCGCCGTAATAGTTTGGCTGGAGCATCGCTTCGCGCGCTTCGTTGGCGCGCATGCCTTTTTCGCGGCGCAACGCGTGGAAGCGCCGGGTGAAATTTTCCAGGTCCTCGCTCTGCGCGGGATTGATGATGCGAATGCCCTGGAGCGAAACGTCCAGCGCCGCGGCGACGTCGTTGATTTTTTTGGGGTCGCCCAGGATGATGGGCGCACCGAGCCGCAGCGCAAAAAATTGTCGCGCCGCCTGGAGGATGCGGGGCTCTTCGCCTTCCGGGAAAACCACTCGCTTGGGATGTCGCTGCAACTTATCTATGACGTTGCTGATGAATCGCATTCGAGGAGTTTCAGGGTTCGGATGGCAGGTTTCAAGTTTAGAAATTCTAAAGTAATCAAACCTATATTAAGCCACAGATGAAATTATTTGTACGGCTCTCCCTCACCCCTGCCCTCTCCCGCTGGGAGAGGGGAATTATCGCCCGATAGTACGACGAGCGTTGCACAGGAGTCCGCGCAGCAGCGTGGCGATTGTCTGGCGAACGACTCTCCTTTACTTCCCCTTTTTTCCACCAGGAGAGGGAGAATAGTCGGCGGCCGTATCTGACAACCGGTTGCCATGACCGCGACCCGCGATTTTTCCTGACAGTTCCCATCGCCAGTTGCGGATTTCGGGCATGTCTTCGCCGTGTTCGCAAACGTACTTCTTATGGTCAATCAGCTTTTCGCGAAGGTGCTGCTTGACGTACGCCGCGCGCGAACCGAGTCCGGGCACGCGGTCAATGACATCGCCAACCAGATGGAAGCGGTCGAGGTCGTTCAAAACGACCATGTCAAAGGGCGTGGTGGTGGTACCTTCCTCTTTATAACCGCGTACATGGATGTTGTTGTGGTTGGTGCGGCGATAGGTCAGCCGATGAATCAACCAGGGATAACCATGGAACGCAAAAATCACCGGCTTGTCCTCGGTAAACAATTCATCGAAGTCTTTATCGCTTAACCCGTGTGGGTGTTCGGACTTGGGCTGCAGGGTCATCAGGTCAACGATGTTGATGACACGCACTTTTAATTCCGGAAAATGCTGCCGCAACATTTGCACCGCAGCGAGCGTTTCAAGCGTGGGCACGTCGCCGGCGCATGCCATCACCACGTCCGGGTCGCCGCCTTTGTCGTTGCTCGCCCATTCCCAAATGCTCAAGCCGGCAGTGCAATGTTTCACGGCGGCATCCATGTCCAGCCATTGCCAGTCGGGCTGCTTGCCGCTGACGATGACATTGACGTAATTGCGGCTGCGCAGGCAGTGGTCGGTCACGGAGAGCAGCGTGTTGGCATCGGGCGGAAGGTAAATACGGATGACCTCGGCTTTTTTATTCATGACGTGGTCAATGAAGCCGGGATCCTGGTGGCTGAAACCGTTGTGGTCCTGCCGCCAGACAAGCGAGCTGAGCAAATAATTCAGCGAGGCAATCGGCCGGCGCCACGGAATGTGCCGCGTGACCTTCAACCATTTGGCGTGCTGGTTAAACATGGAATCCACGATGTGAATGAAGGCTTCGTAGCAGGAAAAAAATCCATGCCGGCCCGTGAGGAGGTATCCTTCCAGCCAGCCTTCGCATTGGTGCTCGCTGAGCATTTCCATGACGCGGCCGGAGGCTGAAACATGGTCGTCGTAGGGAAAAACTTCGGCGGTGGAACAGCGGTCCGAAACTTCAAAGACGTTGCCCCAGCGGTTGGACGAGGTTTCGTCCGGGCTGAACACGCGGAAATTTTCCGGGTTCATCTTCATCACGTCGCGGATGAATTTCCCCTGCTCGCGCGTAGCCTCAGCAATCACTCCGCCGGGTTTCGGCACTTTGACGGCGTAAGCGTGGAAGTCCGGCATCTTTAAATCGTGCAGCAGCAGGCCGCCGTTCGCATGGGGGTTTGCGCCCATGCGGCGCGTGCCTTTGGGAGCGAGTTCCGCAATCTCAGGCACCAGCCGGCCGTTTTTATCGAACAGCTCGGCGGGTTTGTAGCTCTTCATCCAATGCTCGAGGATTTTGATGTGCTCCGCTTTGTCCATGTCGCCCATCGGGACCTGGTGGGCACGGAACGTCCCTTCGATTTGCTGGCCGTCCACTTTTTTGGGACCGGTCCAGCCTTTGGGTGTGCGCATCACAATCATCGGCCAGCGCGGACGTTCTTTGAAGCCCTTACTGCGCGCGTCGCTCTGGATTTTTTTGATCTTCGAAAAAGCTGTGTCGAGCGTCGCGGCCATTTGTTGATGAACCACGTCCGGCTCATCGCCTTCCACAAAGAACGGCTCGTAACCGTAACCGCGCATCAGTGATTCCAATTCCTCCTGGGGAATGCGTGCCAGCACCGTGGGCCCGGCGATTTTATAGCCATTGAGATGCAGGATGGGCAACACTGCGCCGTCGCGTTCGGGATTCAGGAATTTATTCGAATGCCAGCTCGTGGCCAGCGGACCAGTCTCGGATTCGCCGTCACCGACGACGCATACGGCAATCAAGTCGGGATTATCGAACACCGCGCCGTAGGCATGCGATAGGGCGTAGCCAAGTTCGCCGCCTTCGTGGATGGAACCGGGCGTTTCCGGCGCGACGTGGCTGGGAATGCCGCCGGGAAAAGAGAATTGCTTGAACAGCCGTTGCATCCCGACTTCATCCTGCGTGATGTTCGGATAATATTCGCTGTAAGTGCCTTCGAGGTAAGTATTGGCGACGAGCCCGGGGCCGCCGTGGCCGGGGCCGGTAATGTAAATCAGGTTCAGGTCGCGCTCATTGATGATGCGGTTGAGATGGACGTAAATGAAATTCAACCCCGGCGTGGTGCCCCAATGCCCAAGCAGGCGCGGCTTGATATGCTCGCGCTTGAGCGGCTTGCGCAGTAGTGGATTATCGTAGAGATAGATTTGGCCGACGGACAAATAATTGGCCGCGCGCCAGTAGGCGTGCATCTTGCGCAGAAGTTCGCTCGAAAGCGGTTTCGTCGTTTTTGTTTTCATAATCTCCTTTTTTATTTTGAAGCTAAAAGCCCGCCCACGGTTTTCGCAATGATCAACTCTTCATCCGTGCGAATCACGCGGACGGTCACCCGGCTGTCCTTCGCTGAAATGACATCGACGCCGGCGCCGTTCCGTTCCGCGTCCAATACAATTCCGAGAAATTCGAGCCCGTCGCAAATGCGACCGCGCAAGATGGAATCGTTCTCCCCAATACCGCCTGCAAATACCAATGTATCTAAACCTGCCAGCGCCCCCGCCATGGCGCAAATGTATTTTTTAATCTGGTAACAAAACAGGGCCAGGGCTTCCGCGGCGCGAATATCTTTCTTTTCGCGCGCCATCAATTCACGTGTATCCGAACTGATTTCCGAAACGCCCAGCAGGCCCGATTCATGGTTGACCATGTGATGAAACTCTTTGGCCGATACTTTTTCTACCTGCAAGAGATACCAGGCCAGCGAAGGGTCCAGATCGCCCGTGCGCGAACTCATCACCAACCCTGCCGTGGGCGTGAAGCTCATGCTGGTATCCATGCTCTTGCCGCCACGCGCAGCCGTGATGCTCGCGCCGTTGCCGAGATGAGCAAGGACGACCCGGCCATTCGCGGCTTTCGCACCAGCCCGGCGACGAAGTTCCTCAATCAAAAACTCGCAGGACAATCCGTGAAAACCGTAACGCCGGACACCACGCTTATTATATCGGCGGGGAATCGGCAGCAACTGCGCCACACGCGGTAAATCGTGGTGGAAAGCGGTGTCGAAACACGCGAACTGCCGCAGTTTTGGAAAAAGGCGCTGGATCGTTTCGATCAGGAGAATTTCTCCCGGCAAATGTTCCGGGTCAAATGGGCTCATCTGGTGCAGCTCCGCAATCATCTTCCGCGTGACGAGTTGCGCCTGCCAGTATTTCGGGCCGCCATGGACGATGCGGTGGCCGACGGCGGCCAGCTTATCATGCGAAATTCGCTCCCCTATCCGGCTCATCAGCACGTTCACGGCCGCCGCGTAATCCGGCACGGTCGTTTTTTCTGAAAAATTATCTGCTTTGTTTGGGCCTTTGAGCGTGAAGCTGGCGTCCGAAAGACCGATGCCTTCAATGCGTCCCGAGAAAATCCGTTGCAACGAGCCGGTCTCGAACAGGGCAAATTTGATGGAGGATGAACCGCCGTTGACGGTCAGAATGAATTTTTCTCCGGATAGTCCGGCGGACGCGCGCGTCTCTGTTTTTTGCGTGTTTGCGGCCAAGATAATCTTCTCCTGTTTCCCTTGCTTTTATCTCCACTCAGGCGGGTTGCGCCTGAATCACGGGTGGTAATGTTGGCTAGATAACTCAGGCCGTCAAGGGCGGTTATGTAAAGGTTATGCAACTATTGGCGGCTTGATTTTCCGGGAAGCGATTACAGGGAAAAAACTACGAATTTTGCTCCAAAATCATTCTCAGACTCTTCACACTTTCCTTCAATTGCCGGGCGTTTTCCAATTGAACCTGCAAATCATCTTGAAGCTCTTGTCTCTCTTCCGGCGAAAGGCTCGGAAGATGCAGGCTCAATAGTTCAGACTTTGCTCCATTAGCAGTAGCCAGGGCCGCCACCGCCCCCATCAATCCGGCAATCATTTCTAAAGCCAACTTTTCGTATTTTGTCATATTTAATCGGTAGTTTGCCTCAACCAAATCATGCCGTTGCTTCCTCGATTCGAGGTTTGATTGAGATATTTTGAGCGTGCCAGGGAATGTCACCCTCCTCCAAAGGGGTTGGGCTGGCCGGGGAAAAACTTATCGGAAATGACGGAGAACATGTGGTCCAATTCCTTGTCTTCGGAAACAGTCCCGAAGCCTTCCGCAATGCGAAAGATGAGCTTGCCGGTCTTGCCGTCCACAAAACCGATGCCGATGACATGGAAGTGCCAGTTGAAACCGTGCTCGCTTTGATAGGTACAGGCGCAATAAAGCTCCGGCTCTTTCAATTCCGCGTCGGTCACATTGCCGCTGCGCACCAGGGCGACGGCGCTTTCCGCCTGGTCAAAATTTCCCGCGATGACATTAGTGGGAATGGCCACCTGTGACGCCTCAAGAAATTTCCGGACAGACGCGAGCTTGATGGCGAAATTAACGTTTTGCGGCAGGGCGTTTCCCGTGCGCAGCAAAATCCCCATGGGATTTAACGTGGAGGACACCACGCCGATGACCTGGCCATCGGCATTTAAGAGTGGGCCGCCGCTGTTGCCGGGTTGGATGGGGACGGAAACCTGGACAAAGTTGGTGTCATCGTTCAGGCCCACCTTGGCGCTGATCAGGCCGTTGTTCAGGCGTGGCGACGTGCCCAGGACATCTACGAGAGGAAATCCCATCGTATAAACGTTTTCACCCAGGCTGTAATCCTTGCCGGATTCCAGGCGTAAGGAATGAAACGGCGGATGGTCGCCATCCACCTTCAACAACGCGAGGTCGAGGTTGGTATCGGAATTTAAAACGCGGCAGGGATAGCGAACGCCTTCCACCCAGATGGTGGCTTCGTGGACGCCGGTCACTACGTGCGCACAGGTGAGCGCATAGCCGTCGGACGAAATGACAAACCCGGTGCCCTGCATATTCATCGGCGGGCCTTTGGGGTTCACCACCGTGACATTAAATCCGGCTTGCCGCAGGCGCGATTCTACGCGGGGATAAACGCCACGCGGGTCTTCTCCGCCGGCGACAAAATAAACTTTCCGGTAACGCGACAAATCATCACCACCTATCGTGGTAACGGATTTGGGTGAAACACAACCGGTCAAAGCGATGGCTAAAACGAAAAGAAACAACAGGGGCAATGATGGGTGGGCTCCTTTTCTCATTTTCACGAGGTTAAATTATTGGCATGAAAGAACAAGGGGATTGTTGGGCCACGCAAGAGACGCTGACAATTCTTCAGCGTTGATTGATGCGGTAGGGCTGCGCTGCTGCGCAGCCGTCACTTTACCGGCTCACGCCAATGGATCTCATGAACTCTCCCTTGATATAGCCAATCTTCCGGTCTAGCTACCAAACCAGCGCGTACCGGATTTTCACAAACATACTGCCATTTTTGGGAGTAACTTTCCCCGTTACGTAGTCGATGATGGAATCCGCCATATTGGAATGTTCCGGCTTGAGAACAGTTTTTTGCAAATTGATCCTTCCAAAAGGCCATCCAACGTTCGATCGTGAATTGCAGATCACGCGGCGCGCAGAAAAGATGCAGATGATCCGGCATCAGCAGGTAATCGCTGACCAGCCATGCGGTGGCAGTATGAAACCAGACATTATGTAAAGCCCTTTGGACAGATGTTTGCGCGAGCCAGCCTTTGCGGTCTTCAGTGCAAATAGTCAGAAAAACCCAATTCGGTCCAGCTAAAGAAACACGAACACCTTTGGCGGGAGTGCGGCGTTCTGGAAATGGGTTGGCCGACATAGGTAATAAAGTAGAGGGCAGGCGCTTTACGTCCAATTCCTTTTTTGCGGCTGCGCAGCAGCGCAGCCCTACCGTGACTCACAACATGAAACTAATCTACGTGATACGACCTCCATTTTCCATTCGCACAACTCAAATCATTCGGGCAAAACAACAAGGGGATTGTGGGCTTGATTTCCTGAAAATCGTGGTTCAGCTTTGGAACATTCGGTGGCGTCACGCATCTATGCCAAATATCGTCACAGCTTTGATTATTTCCATGATCAGTATCATTGGTATTTGCATTGCTGCTGGAACTCTCAGTCACTTGCGTCGCAAGAGAGCATTGAAGCGCATGGTTTCACTGAATTGCCCTACTTGTAGTCGGATCTATAGTTCAAGCATTCTTTCGACAATGAGACAGACTTCTTATTTCTGGAATCCAGCGCCCGGACATTCAGTGATATCTCTGCGACTTCCGGGAAGCACATTTCTTGTAGTCTGCCCCCATTGTTCGATGGAGAGTGAGTTCACGACAGATGGCATTATCTTTGAGCGCCCGAAAACGGGAGTCAGAAGCTTTACGAGAACCGTTATCGTATGGAAACGGAACGCTAAGCATCGCGTCGAACCGCTGTCATAATAGTTTTAGCCTTCCATTTCCCCGCATTGACTTGTATTGAAAGCCTGATAACATTATCAATTCAATGCTGGAGACGATTGAGAAACTGCTGGTCCTCCAGGACCGCGACCGCAAAATTCATCGGGTTCAAGAAGAACTCGCCCATATCTCCCCTGAACGCGAAAATCTTCGCGCCAAGGCTTCTACCACGCAGGCCCAACTCGATGCCGCGAAAAATCGCGTGAAGCAAATCGAGTCCGAACGCAAGCGGCTCGAGATCGAAGTGGAATCCAAAAAAACGCAGATCGAGAAGTACGCCAACCAACAGTTGCAGACGCGCAAGAATGAAGAGTACCGCGCGCTGGCGCAGGAAATCGAGCATTGCAAAGCCGAGATCACCAAGATCGAGGACGGCGAAATCGAATTGATGGAGAAGGCCGAGGGCGCGCAAAAGGAAGTGCTGCGCGCGATGGCTGATGCCAGCGAAGCCAAAAAACTGGTGGAGAGCCAGGTGGCCGAACTCGACAAGCGGGAACAAAATTTAAAGAAAGACCTCGCCGAACTGCAGCAGGGCCGCACGGAACTGGCGGCGGCGGTGGACGAAACGGCTCGCGTGCGCTACGAACGCCTGCTCAAGAGCAAGGGCGACAATGTGATTGTAGGAATCGCGCATAGCGTGTGCGGCGGCTGCCACATGAAGCTGCCTGCGCAAATCACGGTCAGTTGCCGGTCGCAGAAGGAACTCGTCGCGTGCTCCAATTGCGGACGCATCCTTTACTACACCCGCGACATGGAACTTACCGTGGTGGATTAGTAGTGCGCAGGCGTCCCTCCTGTCTTAGTTTTCCCCCCTCGCCTGCCGGCTGAAAGCCGGCTATGGGATAGCCCGGCCTGAAGGGCCGGGAACATGTCCGAACAATTTCTCCCGCGGTCTGTAAGACCGCAACAATTGCCGGACTATATGAATTCAATCCCACGCATACCGTTCATCCAGGGGTTTGCCATTTTTCTCGCAAAACCGGCGATACTCGGATTGAAAATCCTCCTGTTGGTGATGTTCGGGCTGCTTGCGAATGTATTCCCGAACCACTTCCACTTGCATGGGGCTAACACTGAACTCGCCGTAGCCTGTTTGCCATGCGAAATCCGAATATGATGAGTCCAATGTTTTTATCCACGCGGACGAACTGCTTTTGATTTGTTCTACTATCTTTGCCGGAGCATGGTTTTTCGATTGCGCGAATAAAATATGGATGTGGTCACGGACGGAATTGATCTCGATCAGTTGCGAATCGTGATTTTTTAGAATGCCAGTAATGTAGGCATGGAGCTGGCCTCGCTCCTGATCGCGAATCAATGGTCGTCGGCCTTTCGTGCTGAATACGAGGTGAACAACGATGTTGGCCAGGGATTGAGACATAGGTGGCTCGCCCTTACAGGGCTTCTGTGATTGGGTGTACTGGTATCCCCGGCCCTTCAGGCCGGGCTATCACAGAACGGGCATTCAGCCCTATTATTGCTCCGGCACGCACGTCGGTTCCCGTTCTCACCTGATGTCATAACATCATAGAAGAACACTCGGATAAGACCAAACCAAAGAGAACAGCCACGCCCACAACGCAAGCGCGAAATGCAAATCTCACAACCCTGACGCGTCTTTTAACTTCTTCTCTGCAAATTCAAACACCTTTGCCGGCGTAATGGCCGTGAGGCATTCCATGGGATTTTTCCAGGTGCAATGGGATTTGAAACAAGGCGCGCAGGGCAGTTCGATTCGCAAAACATTTTCGATCTGGCCGTAAGGCCCGGTCAGGCGCGGGTCGGTGGGGCCAAAGAGCGCGACGACCGGCACGCCCAGCGCCGCGGCCACGTGCATGGGGCCGGTATCGTTCGTCACCATTAATTCGCATCGTCGTAGCCATTCGATCATTTCAAACAGCGAGGTCTGCCCGCATAAATTCAGGACGCGATCTGGTACTGCAGACGAAATCGTCTCGCCCAGCGGTTTATCATTGGCGCTGCCCATGACGGCGAAACGGACATCGGGAAATCTTTGAGCCAACAACCGCACCAGCTCGGCGAAATTTTTGACCGGCCAGCATTTGGTTGCCCAACGCGCGCCCGGTTGAATCGCAATCCAGCGCGATGTCGCGGACTCCGGCCATTTGGTTTTAACTGCAGCAGCGATTTGCGGACGTTCAGGCAGCCATTTGTAATTCGTGTGCACGGGCACGTTTAGTGCCGGTAAAAGGGTAAGGTAACGGTCAACGGCATGGGCCGGGCCGGAGTGCACGGCTAAATCGTAGAGCAAACGCGCGCCTTCGCGTCCGCCTTCAAAGGGATTGTCGAGACCGGCAAAAAATTTCCCGTGCGCCAGCCAGCCAAAAATCGCGCTGCGCAATAGCCCTTGCAAATCAATCACCCAATCGAAGCGTTGCGCGCGCATCCATCCGATGCTGCGGGCCATCTCCGGCCAATGCAGCGGCGATGACCAGCGCTTGCGTTCGAACTTCACGATCCCGGCGAGATCGGGATCCCCTTCCAGCAACGGCGCCAGGCCGGAATCAACCCACCAATAGATTTTTGCGTCGCGAAAATGAAGCTTGAGCAGGCGCAGGACCGGCAGCGCGTGAATGATGTCGCCCAGCGAACTGGGTTTCAGGATAAGAATTTTCAAAGGCCGCGGCGCGGATATACTGGGCACGCCTTTTTATAACACAGGCGCGGCGCGCCGTCACTCATGGGAATTATCTGGCAGCGTCCTAATTTGAGTTGTTCCGGTGGATTTTGGTCATATACCACCACGTGATTCCAATAAATACAATAAGCAAGGGAATGAGCCACGAGAGAACCGGATGGCCGACGCTATAATGGTGAAGGATAATTTTTACAAGCAGTACAATGATTGCGGAAACGAAAAGGACAATGGGTTTTTCCTTTTTCATTTCTGTTCCTTCATATCTCTGACGATTCGAACTTGCACACGCCACAGCGCATTGCAAAAGCAGCCAGGCTAAAGCCTGAACTCCAACCAGACAGGCAGGATGCCTGTCCCACTATTATCGTCCAAACTCCAGCCGCTCGGCCAGGCGCGGAGGCAGGCCGGCATCGAGAATTTTTTGCTGCGCGGCGGCGATGTCATAATCCACCCGGCGCAATTCGATGGTCGCGGCGTCGAGGTCGTAAATGACGTAGGCCGCCTTGGGATTATTATCGCGCGGCTGGCCCACGGCACCGACGTTCACGAAATATTTCTTGGCCGGGTCCACTTTGAACTTGGAAAACGTTCCGCCGCGCACGACGGTATCGCGCATGAACGCCACTGGCACGTGTGTATGGCCGAAAAAGCAAACGGGCGTGTTCTGGTACGGAAAGCTGGCGGCCGCCGCGAGTTTATCGAAGACATAGCCCCAGCGTTGCGGGGCGTCTAGCGTCGCATGGACGATGCTGAAAGTCGCGACCATCTTGGTATATTTAAGCTCGCGCAGCCAGTCCCGGTCATCCTGAGACAATTGCTTGCGCGTCCAATGCACCGCGTCGGCGGCGTTGGGATTGAAGCCTTCCAACTGTTCGTCGGTGGAACAGTATTCGTCATGGTTGCCCTTGACGCAGGGCATGTTCATGTCCCGGACGATCTTCAGGCATTCCTTGGGATTGGCGTTGTAGCCTACGACGTCGCCGAGGCACACGTAATGCGTGGCTTTCTGGTTTTTCGCGTCTTCCAGCACCATTTGGAACGCGTCCAGATTTGCATGTATGTCCGCAATAATTGCGTATTTCATCTTAATCAGAAAAAACCGCGGCAGGATTATTAAATTCCTTTAGGGAATACCCCTGCATCTCAACTCTCGCTTTGACCTGCGGTAGCTTATTGCTGTTCATGCAATAATCTGAAAACCGCGCATGTCATTCTTAGCATCACTCCATAATACATTCTCATCACGAATAAATCCAGTAAGACCTGAATCTCTTATGGCAATGCGAAAATCCTCTAATTCTGCCCTGTTTCCCTCGGCGATCAATTCCACCCGGCCATCCAGTAGATTGCGCACCGTCCCGGTTACTTCAAATCCCGTCGCTACTGATTTCGTATTATAACGAAATCCCACGCCCTGCACGCGGCCAGAGTAAAAAACCGTCATTCGCTCCCGTTTTTCCGCTGGCGCCTTGCTTGACACAGCGGTTAATGAAGCCAGAGCGGGCCTCGCAAGGCAATATTTTAATGACTGCATCTTGTGCCTTAAGAGCAGGATTGATACCTTAAACGACGTGATTTACGACGCGTTATTGGACGATTTGCTGCAAAAAACCTGGGATGGCCAGCGCATTTCCCAGGCCGATGCCCTGCGGCTGTATCGCCTGCCGCTGGAGGAACTCGGCGCCCTGGCCGACCGCCGCCGGCAACTCGCCAAGGCGAAAGACTTCAACGGCCGTGGCAATGACATTGTCACCTATATCGTTGACCGCAACGTCAACTACACGAACGTCTGCAACGTGTATTGCAAGTTCTGCGCTTTTTACCGCGTGGAAAAGGATTCCGATGCCTACGTCATCAGCCTCGATGAACTGGATAAAAAAATCGAGGAAACCATCGCCCTCGGCGGCACGCAGATGCTCATGCAGGGCGGCCATCATCCGAAGCTGACTAAGCAATGGTACCTGGACTTGCTCTCGCACGTAAAAAATAAATTCCCGAATTTCAATATCCACGGCTTCAGCCCCAGCGAATTTGTTCACTTCAAGGAAGTATTTAACGAGCCGCTGGAAAAAATCATTTCCGATTTTCGCGCAGCGGGGCTTGGCTCCATTCCCGGTGGCGGCGGGGAAATTTTAGTAGACCGCGTGCGCAAAAGGATTTCCCCGCTCAAAGCCATGAGCGATGACTGGCTGGAAGTCATGGATGTGGCGCACCGTCTGGGACTGTTTTCGAGCGCGACGATGATGTTTGGTCACGTGGAAACCATTGACGATCGCATCGAACATTTGGAACGCCTGCGCGCGCAACAGGACAAGTCGCTGACGTATCCCAGCGGCGGACGCTTCACGGCGTTCATCTGCTGGACCTTCCAGGCCGAGCATACGAAGCTCAAGGCGCCGACCGTGGGCGCGCACGAATATTTGCGCATGCAGGCGCTCTCGCGCATCTATCTGGATAACTTCACGAACGTACAAAGCTCGTGGGTGACGCAAGGGCTGGAAATCGGCCAGGTAGCGCTCAAGTACGGCGCGAATGACTTGGGCAGCATCATGATCGAAGAAAACGTCGTTTCCCAGGCCGGCACGACCTTCCGCATGGGCACCGCCGACATGAAACGCCTTATTGCCGAACTCGGCTACGAACCCCGCCAGCGGGATAATTGGTATCGGCTGGTGAATTAAAGAGCAAAGGGGAATCCTCCTCTTACTCATTCTCATCCTCGTCCTCGAAGTCATGGTGGGCGAGACGTTCCAATCCGTTCACAACTTCGGAAAAAGCTCTTAGCTCAAACAAATACGATAACTGTCCGAATGCTTCCCCTTCTCCTGGGGGAGAAGGCAGGGATGAGGGCGAGCTATAAACTGATCATGATAGGGCGGCGCTGCATCGCCGCCGAACCCAATCCACCAATCCAAAATATCCGCTTTATTGCAAAGGCGGCGGGCCGCCTTGGGGCGTGGATTGATTAAATGCCGCGACCACATGGGGCCGGGTCATAAAGATCAGGAGCAGGATGGGATAAATGACCGCAATACAACCGCCACCAAAACCGCCGATCGCCCCGCCAATGGCCCCGGCCGCTTCCGGGCCCTGTTGGCCTTGCGCCTTTTGCAGCATCGGTTGGATCAGGAAAAAATAATTTATGACCACGCCTACGAGAGTCATGATGATAGTGTAAATGGCATAAATGATAGAAAGCGTCCTTGCCCACGGCTTGAGATTCAGCAGGCCTATGCCCGCCGCCAGCAAAGCCACAATCACCACGAGTCCCAACCCCAGTGAAACTTTCATCCACGCCGCATAAGCCGGGCTGGACTGGATGATTTGGACCACCGGATTGTTGGCCGTGGCGGCTGACGGCATGAAGAGCATCACCGAAAACGCCGTTCCACACAGCCCCAAACCCGCAAAAACAATATTGAGAATACCAAACACAGTCACCGACGTTGGACGTTGCATAGTTTTTCCTTTGAATATGGTTATTGATGCCGGGAAACTTGCGATGGCTGAATAGTCCTTCTCCCGGATGATGTCCAGAGTTTTCTGGAAAAACCTGCGGTCGCCTCCCCTCATTTCAATTTGCTGGCGGCACAAAGATTAATGCCCTCCAAACCCGCCACCATCACCGCCGTGCCCGCCTCCGTCAAAACCACCGCCGTCGTGATGGCCATGGCCGTGGGAGCCGGAATGAGAATCTCCGGGCCACCCTGCGCCGCCGTCTCCCAATGAATCAGAATTTTTGGAACCTGTCTTATGTTTAATGAAGAAAAGAAGCGCCTGAACCAGGGCAATAATAATGATTATATAAATGATATAAGTAACCATTGCTCTAAAAGCTGCACCCGGGCACACCAAAATCAAGCAACAAATTGATACATTCAAACTTAAATATCTTCGCGCAAATTTGCGTTAATTTTCACCCCGTTTCACGGGGCGCGTAAAGGCATCTGTGTTGATCCATGTCTATCCGTGGTTAAACATCTGCCCGCCGTTATTTCAATTTGCTGGCGGCGCCAATATCATATAACTTGGTTGTCTGATATTTTGAAACCATGAGCAAATCTGAGACGCACAAAGAGGCGGAAAACATTGAACCGATGACGTCGCTGGACCTGGCGTCGGTGACGCCTGAACAGTTTGAAGAGTTGAAGGCGCGTGCAGCCAAGATGGAAGACACCTGGGAACGGCTGCTGCGCACGACGGCGGATTTCGATAATTTTAAAAAGCGCGCCACCCGCGAGCGGACGGATGCCGTCCAATTCGCCAATGCCTCGCTGATTCAAAAACTGTTGCCCGTGCTCGACAGCTTCGAGATGGCGCTGGCCGCCACACAAAACGCGAAGGATGCGCAATCGTCCTCGTTGCAGGCCGGAATCGTCATGGTCCAATCACAGCTTAAAAACGCGCTGGCGGAAGCCGGGGCGGAGGAAATTGACGCCACGGGAAAGCCTTTTGACCCCACGCAACATGAAGCAGTTTCACAACAGGAAACCGCGGATGTTCCCGAGGGACAGGTCATCCAGCAGCTTCGCAAGGGTTACAAATTGCGCGAACGGCTGCTCCGGGCAGCTTCGGTCGTGGTGGCAAAGAAACCCGCCAACGCGAAATGAGATTTCATTTTGCGCTTTCATTCTTAGATTTTTAATCAGATGGCCAAACGCGACTATTACGAAGTCCTGGGAGTCAGCAAGACTGCCGATTTCGAGGAAATCAAAAAAGCCTACCGCAAGCTGGCGGTGAAATACCACCCGGACAAAAACCCGGGCGACCACACGGCTGAGGATCGCTTCAAGGAATTGGGTGAAGCTTACGAGGCGCTGAACGATCCCCAAAAACGCGCGGCGTACGACCAGTACGGCCATGCGGCGTTTGACCCGCGCCAGCGCGCCAGTCGCGGCGGCGGGTTCCATGATCCCATGGATATTTTCCGCGAAGTATTCGGCGGCGCCGGCGGGGGAAGCATTTTTGAAACATTCTTCGGCGGCGGCGGCGACCGCTCCGGCCCGCAGCGCGGCGATGACCTGCGTTATGATTTGGAAATCACGCTGGAAGAAGCGGCGGCGGGTTGCGAACGGGAAATTTCCGTATCCAAGCTGGACCGGTGCGAAACGTGCAGCGGTTCAGGCGCGGAAAAGGGTTCCGGCGTAAAAACGTGCCAGACCTGCGGCGGACGCGGCCAGGTCATGATGTCGCGGGGCATTTTCAGCATCGCGCAGACATGCCCGCAATGCAAAGGCCACGGGCGGATTTTGGAGAAGCCGTGCAAATCGTGCCACGGGGAAGGACGGCGCGAGCATTCTTCAAAAATAAAATTAAAAATTCCGCCGGGCGTGGATGCGGGAACGCGCCTGCGCTCGACCGGAAACGGCGAAGCGGGATTTCGCGGCGGCCCCGCGGGAGATTTGTACGTCATCCTGCACGTCAAGGTACATGAGATTTTCCAGCGGGATGGCGACGATTTGCATTGCGAAGTGCCGGTGAGTTTCATCCAGGCGGCGCTGGGCGCAGAAATTGAAGTGCCCACGCTGGAAGGCAAGGCCATCATCAAAGTCCCGGCGGGAACCCAGCCCGGCTCGGTCTTTCGCGTGAAAGGCAAGGGCGTAAAAAACCTGCAAGGCTACGGCCACGGAGATTTGCACGCGCGGGTCCAGGTGGAAGTGCCGACGCGCCTGACGCACGAGCAAAAAACCAAGCTGCAGGAATTTGCCGCCATGTGTGACGGCCATGAAGCGCCGCTGGCCCAGAGCTTTTTTGAAAAAGCAAAAAAGTTTTTCCGCTGACGCACGCGTGCGCCACCGGCCGCCGTCCGGCTTATAATGCGTGAATTCGGAAATGCGGTCGTTAAACTAAAGCTCAATGCAACTGCATCGCTTTTATCTGCCACCGGAGAACTGTCGCAAAGACATTTTGCAACTCGACGGGCGCGAGGCGCACCATGCGTTGCGCGTGTTGCGCCTGGAAGCGGGCAATGAAGCAATTGTCCTGGACGGCGCGGGCAATGAATTTTCCTGCGTCGTGGAAGCCGCGGGGAAGGATCGGCTTTCTTTGCGCGTAAAGAAACGGGCCCTGATCCCATCCCTCCCCTGCTCTCTCACTTTATTCGTTGGCATCCCCAAAGGAAAAATCATCGAGAGCATCATCCAAAAATCGGTCGAGCTCGGCGCGCGCACGATTGCGCCGCTATTGACGGAGCGAGTCATCACGAGATTAGACAAAGAAGGCGCCGAAGAAAAACGCGAGCAATGGCAACAGGTGACCATTGAAGCCATGAAACAATGCGGCACGGCATGGCTGCCGGAAATCAAAACGCCCGCGACCATTGACCATTTCCTGGCGCAAAAAGAAAAGGCCGAATTGTCATTGGTCGGCTCTCTCCAAAAAGAGCGGCGGCATCCGCGCCAGGTATTTAGGGAGTTCCAGGAATCCAATGGCCGGCTGCCACAAAGCGCGGCGGTATGGATTGGGCCGGAAGGAGATTTCACGCCGGAAGAATTAAAATCGATCCTCGATGCCAGCGCCCAGCCCATTTCCCTGGGCCGTCTCGTTTTACGCGTCGAAACAGCGGTGATTTATTGCCTTTCGATCATGAACTACGAACTTAATTCGCTGGACGAATAATTGAAAACAATGAAGCTGACGCGATTATTCTCTTTTAGCCTGTTGATTTTTTGCCTGCTTGCCACCGTGGACGGCAGCGCCCAGACCAATCTTTGGCGCGTCCGTTTGCCGGGAGTTATTAGCGACGCCGCACCGGCCATCGCTCCCGACGGAACGATTTACCAGCCGACCTTCGACGGCACACTGCTGGCAGTCACCCCCGACGGCCAAATCATTTGGCAGTTTAAAGCCGGGCTGGAAGTCAAATCCTCACCGGCAATCGGCGACGATGGAACAATTTATTTTGGTTCGCGTGACCGGAAATTTTATGCCGTCACACCGGACGGCAAATTAAAATGGACCTTCAAAACCGGTGCGTGGAACGATTCATCCCCCGCCATTGCTGTCGATGGAACGATTTATTTCGGAAGCTGGGATAAAACCTTTTATGCCTTGAAGCCGGACGGTTCATTGAAATGGAAATTTACGACAGGAGCAGTTATCACTTCATCCCCGGCGGTTGCAGCCGACGGGACGATTTATTTCGGTTCCCACGACAAAAAATTTTACGCGCTGGCGCCGGATGGAAAATTAAAATGGTCTTTTACCACCGGCGGCACAATTATTTCCTCCCCGGCGATCAATTCCAATGGCGTTGTTATATTTACTTCGGGCGACGGTTATCTTCATGCCCTGAAACCGGACGGCACTCAACTTTGGCAATTATTTTCACTGGGCGCTTCGCCGTCGTCCCCGGTATTGGACAGCCGCGGCAACATTTATATCGGCGCGACCGAACGCTGTTATGCGGCCAGTCCTGAGGGGAAAGAATTATGGGGACAACCCTCCTGGGGCTGGATCGAAGGCGCGCCGGCGGCAACAGATTCACAAATCTATTTCATTTCACGAAGCTGTCTGTTGATGGCCCTGACGCCCGGGGGAACGGTGGCCTGGACTGAGAAGTTTACCGATCAAATCACCTCTTCACCGACGATTGGTAAAAACGGGATTATTTATTTTCCTTACCTGGGGTATTTAATCGCCATTGCGCCTACCAATACTCCTCCGCCGGCAAATAGCTCATGGCCAATGTTCCGGCAAAATGCGGAGCATACGGGGCGGGTAAACGGCCATTAAAGCTTAGAGCCGCTCACGGCCGGCGAAGCCGGATTCGAGGTCGTGCCAGAATTCCACGTCGTCCTCGTCTGATTCCCAGCAAAGAAAAACCTCGCGGCCCCCGATGATGGCGGGAAAATCAATCAACCCCCGGTCGAGGTCTTTGATAAAAATTTGGCGGCGCTGAAATTCGACCAGGATTTGCTGCATGTCTGCCAGGGCGCGAATCCAGTCGTTGACCGTTTCGCCGCCGATATCATCGGACTGCGCGCTCATCTGGCTCAGGCGGCGCTCGAATTTCTCCACGTCCTTGCGGAGCTGGCTTAAGCCCGCAAGCCACTGGCGGATTTGCGGCAGCAGCGCGCTCGCTTCCTCCCGCGTGTAATGCTTTTCAAAACGCAATTCCATTTCGATATCCTGAATGACCCGACTTTCCCGCCAGACCAACAGGAAAATCGTTTTGCCAGCCGCCGCCGGAACCGGAGCATCGTCAACTCGATGCTCCGGCCGGCTTAAGGTATTTGCCGCGAACGGAAGAATCAAAAAGCACCGGCGATTAGGCCTGCCAGGTGCGTTTCTTGTGACGGTTCAAGCGCAGCTTCTTGCGCCGTTTGTGACGGTTAATTTTTGCTTTACGACGTTTTTTGAGTGAACCCATTGAACGGAGGATATACAGGATTTGCCGGTATTCGCAACTTGAAATTTTACCAACGCACACTCTTTTACTGGCGGGCGGCGGCTAAAATAGCGTCGGCCAATTGCCGGGCCGTCCATTGGTTGCCGTCAAACTGGTGATAAATGCGGCCCTGCGTGTCCAGCACTACTGTCCGCAAGTTGTGCGAGATACCGTTCCCCTGACGGGCGATCATCAGGTCCAGCGCCGGCGCAAGTGTGGCCAGGGTATTGGTCGAGGCAGCAGCGAATAGCCAATGGGCTGAACTATCCCCGCGAAAAAGCCCGGCGTAGCTGCCGAGCAAAGCGGGGGTATCAGTGGCTGGGTCAAAGGAAATGGAAAGAAATTCCCAGTTCGTTGGCGCATTGGTGGTGGAGGAAATCAGGGTACGGGCGGCGGCAAAATTCCGGTTCATGAGCGGGCAAAAATCCGGCAGCGGACAGCGCGTGTAAAAGAAGGTGAATGCCACCGCCTTTCCGCGAAAATCCGAGAAATGAATTTGCCGGCCATCTTCCGTTGTCAACAAACCATCAGGCAACCTGTCTCCTGGCCCGAGGTCCGCGGGCGCATCGGACATCGTTTGCTCATCATTGGTTTCCACCGGCGCCGTTCGTCCGGTGCGCTTGATTTCTTGAATCCATGATTTGCTTTCACCTACGACTACGTTGAACGTGATGATATCGCCGGGCGAGACATTGCTGAGCTCATTCGTGTCCTGCACAGGAAAATCCATGGTCATCTCGGCCATATACCCGGGGATCTCGTAGTTGTGGATGGTGGCAGTGTGGCGGTCCGCCGCAATTTTCTCCATCACCCCGCTGGCCGCATGAGAGGTGACAGCATCACTCGTCGGCGCGGCAAAGGCGCTCCATGCAAATAGAGTGATACAAAACAGCAGTGAGCCCTTTAATCCCAATCCGTTCATAATTTTTCGTTTCGTAATTTTGCAATCTCCTCGACGACAGCGCCGGCCGTGTTTTGGTTCAGGCCGTCAAAATATCCTCGTAAATTGCCGTGAGCATCCACGACGGCGATGCGTTCGGTATGGGAAAAATTTCCCGGCATGTTGCCAAAGGGATCGTTGAGATCCTGCGCCAGGAAACTTTTCCCGATAAAATGGTAAAGCGCCTCTTTTTGGCCGGTCAGGAACAGCCAGCGGTTGGTATCAGCGCCGAAGCGCGCCCCGTATTTTTGAAGCACCGTCGGGGTATCATCCCGGGGGTCCACTGTGATCGAAACGAGTTTTACGTCCGGCTGGTTGGTGGTCAACTGCTGGATTTGGGCCATCTGGGTATTCACGACGGGGCACGTCAGCGAACAGCTTGTGAAAAGGAAATCCACCACGAGAATTCTCCCATCCAAATCCGTGCGCGTAACAGCGCGGCCGGAAGCGTCGGTCAGGCGAAAATCCACCAGGTTGCGGGGATGGTCCGGAGGAATAAAAGCAGGTTTGGAGTCGGGTAAATTGGACGTGGACGCGTCCTCCGATTGCCCGCGATAATTCAACACAAATAACATAGCGCAAAAACCCGTTCCCAAAATGAAACACATAACCACGGCCACAATGAGGAACAGCCGTTCGTCATTACGTTTGCTGGATGTGGCGCCGTCTTCGCGAGGCATATAATTTATTATGTTAATTGACAGCCAGTGAAACAAAAGCGTTTTAATGAAATGCCGGCGGTAAAATTCCCAGAATAGCCACGATGACGATGATGATGGTGCCGAAAAGCAGCTCCAGCCGGACATTCCTTTGCAATTGCGCGACCGTGGCATGCGCTTTTTCGGGCTGCAAACCTTCTATCAATAGCCGCGGTTTAAGCCGCAATAAATTTACGGAGGCAATCGCCAAAACGGCGCAAAAGAGAATGACTTTTGCCAAAAGCCAGCGACCATAAGGTTCTCCAAATAAATTTGAAAACGAACCTACAAGGAACCAGCTATTGATTAAGCCGGTGATGGTGAGGAGCGAAACGGCAGCCAGGCTCATCGCCGAAAAGCGACGGACGATTTGCGCCATCAAAATCGAATCCTCCGGCGTGGCGGCGCGCTGCGATTTTCGTAATAACAAAAAGAGAGGCAATAAACCGGCTGGCCAGATGCCCGCGGCCAGCAGATGCAGAACATCGGCAAACAAATGCCAGGGTGAATTCTCCCGTCCGTGCCCCGCCCAGGCCAGGCTGCCGAGCAAACAGGTGCCGATCGCCAATAGAAACCAGGCTACCAGTTTTTTAATCAGACCCTGCGATTTAAGGAAACAAAAAACTGTGGCGACAATAATTGCCATCAATAGAAAATCCAGCCGGATTTCCCAGACGGTTCCAAACTGCGTTTGCGTCCAAACGATCTTCAAAGTCTCCATTTGCAGTGGCTGGCCGCTCATTGCCACGGCCACCAGCACAAACCAGATTGCCCCGGAGATCAAAATGATTGGCAACAAAATCAAACTATAAAGGCCCAAGTAGTTTTTCCCATCATCGCCGGTTTCGGATGATGATCGCGCACTGCCACAAACAATCATGCAGTCAAACACAAAGATGCCAAAAAAAAGCAGGCATGAGCCGATATGAACCGCTCGCGTGAGGATCAGAAAGGTGGTCATGCCTGCTGGTTGTTTTATTTGGGTGACGTCTTTACGGTGAATTCGAATTGGCCTTGTGTCCGGTGCGTGTCCACCGACGTCACGTGCCACGTGACCGTGTACGTGCCGTCCGGCAATGGTGGCACGGACACAGTGAGCAGCGTCTTGTCCTTGTCATCGAGATGGATGTCTTTTTCGTCCACCTCGTTGTGATTGGCGTCCTGCACTTCGATGGTGCTGAACGCGGGTTCAAGCTCTTGCGTGAACCAGATTTTTATTACCGATGGGGAGCTTGTGATGGTACTGCCCACTTTGGGATCGGCATGGTCCAAAAAAGCGTGCGCCCACGCGGCGGACGGAACCGCAAGAAACAAAAGCGCCACCAGGCTCCAACGGAATGGAATGGTTTTAATCATTTTCATAATGGTCTTCACATATTGGTTTTTTCGCTTTGACGGCCAATGAGCGGGAAGCCGAATGCTTTTGGCCAAAGGTCATCAATGAATATTTCCAAATTTACGATCGCGCCGACCTGGTGGCCGGACGCGCTGTTGACGGGAATCAGCGCCTCAGCGCCGATTTGGAAATATTTTGTTTCGTAAAGGATACCCGGGTTGATGGTTCCGGTAGTGAGGCCGCCACCACGATTCAGCGGGGACGACATGGAAAATTCCACGAGCGGTATGATATTCCGAAATGGCCGTGGCAGGCCGATGTCTTTTACCTGTTCTTGCAAATACGGCAGGCTGTACTCCAGCGCAATGCCCCAATCAAGCGCGTTCGGATCACCGCTCGTGGGGAGTTCCATGCCCAACGTGCCGGTGACGGCGATAGGTTTGGCATACTTCAATGAGTCCGGCAAATCGCCGAACGCCTTGCCGCCGTAGATGGTTGGCGTGAAGGTACTGTTTGGGTCGGCACCCACCTGGGAACTGCCGCTGCCGCCGATATCCCATTCGCCGCCAATGGAAAAAATGGCCTGGTGCGCATCATTTTGCCAGAGCTGATACTTCGCGCTCAGGGAAAAATCGTCCCAACCAGTGAGCAGCTTTTGGCCGTCGGGTTTTTGAAACAAATAATCGCCTGAGATGCCGAGGGCAAATTTGGGGAAGATTTCTTTGTCGAACTCGAAGCCTACATCCGTCGTACCCACCGCAGGACTGCCTGGACTCTTAAAATAAGAAACCGATGGCAGCATCAATTCATCCGTGGCAAAAGGATCGTCCGTGGTTACCGTCGGCGGGAAAAAATAATCACCCACGAAACCGTGGGCGCAGGCAGTGTTTGTGCCCACACCGATTATGGTAAAAACTGCACCCGAAGCGGCCAGCCAGCCGCAGCCTTTTTTTAAAACTGCAAATTTTCTCTGTAGATTCTTCATTATCAAATTCAAGTCACGAGACACCGCAAACGCGACATCTCCAGGGTTAAAATTTATTGGGAAACGAATTGGACAGGCGCAGCCCAATGGCTGTCCTGCCAATGAATTGAATCAGGCGAAGAATCCGCGCGGGGGAGGCGTCGCGGGTTGGGGGAAGAACGATTTCGCAAAGGAATCTTTTTGCAGAAAAAGACCGAGTCGCGACGGAGCAATTAAAACCAGGTTTCCATGGAGGGGCGGAAATTCCAGCTTTTGTTTATCAACGATGAACTCATCTTTCTGCTGCGATTTTTTGGCCGCGGCGATGGCTTTGCACAAACAGCAGGGATGCAAGCCATCGAAAGTTTTGGCCATAGCATCGTGAAGGGAGCTCGACTCAAGATTGTTCGCGAGCATCGTTGTCCAGGCGACAGTTTGAAGCAAAGCCCAATGCGCGCCGAGAGTGGTCACGAGCGCAACCACAACCAGAACTTTGCCAAGCCTTACAAACACCATGACAAACTAATGAAATATTTCGCTAAGTCAACGATTCACCAATCCAGACCAGCGTCCCGGACGGCAGCAAATCGAAGAGCGGAATGATGTCGGCATCGGCCAGGTGAATGCAGCCGCAGGACGCGGGCTGGCCGAGGCTCGATTGGTCAGCGGTACCGTGGATGTAAATGTAGCGGACGTGCGAATCCACATTGCCACCGCGATTCAGGCCGGGCTCCAAACCATCGAGCCACAGGATGCGCGTGGTGATTTTGGCATCCGCAAATTCCGGCTGCGATGTATGCCCAACCACTTTGCGCGCTTTAAAGGCCGTTCCCGCAGGCTCGCCGGAGCCAATTTTCTCCGCGATACGGTGCAGGCCGAGCGGAGTCTGGTTTGAACCTTCGATCTGCCCAATACCAAAGCGCGACGTGGAGCAGGAAAATCTCTTCACGAATTTGTTTTGTTCAAAAAGCGACACGGTTTGGTCAGCGACGCTAATGATTAGGGCAAATTGAGTTGGGGCGATGCCGTGTTTTTCGCAAGAACCAATAAAATTTGAAGGAATTGTCGCTTGTTTTGACATCGTTACTTCAACTTCTTCACCAGCACTTTAGAATGCCGCCCACTCTGTTCGTATTTTTCTCGGCGGGCAGGCGGCAAATCATCAGGCGTGCCTTCAGCAAAGCCGCCCTTGGATTGAAAATACGTGAATGCCTGGGTGGAAAGCGTGATGAGTTCGCCCAGGCCCGCTTCGCGCGCTTTGGTTTCCACAAAGGCAATCAGTTTGCGCCCGATGCCACGGTTTTCATGGATCGGATTCACATACAGGCAGGCGAGCTCGCCCTTTTTCTGCTCGGGATAAACATGCAGCGCCACGCAGGCGACGGGGTTTTTATCAATTTCAAAAATAAAATAGTCGCCGAGACTCTTTTCAATCACCGCCCGCGTGCGTTTGACCAGCTCATCAGATTCCACGGCCTTCTTCGTCAGGGATTGGATGGCGCGAACGTCTTTCTTAATGGCGCGGCGGATTTGCTGGTAATCATTCGCGTAAATGAGCGTGCCGATGCCTTCGTTGGAAAAGACTTCGGCGAGCAGGCCCTCCTCTACTTTGCCATTAATGACGTGCACGCGCGGGACGCCGGCTTTGCAGGCGGCGACGGCATGGATGGCTTTGGATTGCTGCTCGACGGGAATTTCATTTTTTTGCAGCGCCAGGACGGACTCGAGGTCTGCCACAGGAATTTGCCGCATGAGCCGGCCCTGGACAAAAATGCCATCCTGCGCAGTGATAAAAATCAATTTAACGGCCTTCAACGCCTCGGCCACAGCCACGGCGACGCCGTCGGAATTGACACGATACGTCCGGCCATCGCCATCGAAGCCCAGTGGCGGGATGACCGGAATAATACCCTGGGAAAGCAGCGATTGCAGGAGCTCCGTATCCACGCGCTCGACTTTGCCGGTAAAGAGATGGTCCACGCCCTGGATGATGCCCATGGGATGGGCGATGACTGCGTTGGTATTGACGCCGCGAAGGTCATTGGTCGAAAGCCCTTCCAGAATCTCATGCGTCAGGCGGTTGGCGGCTGTCAGCGCGAGCTTGAGCGTAGCATCATCCGTGATGCCGGCACCATCGAGGTTGGATGGCGTGATATTTTTTTCTTCGGCCAGCGCGCGAATCTGCGCCGATGCTCCGTGCACGATGACGACGCGGATGTTCAGCGAGCGCAGCACGGCGACGTCGAGCAGCAGCGTGGCAAAATTCTCGTCGGTGACGATAACGCCATCGATCGAGAGGATGAATGTCTTCTCGCGGAATTGCGGAATGTATTGCAGGATGCCCCGCAGGTCAGTCGGTTTCACGTTGGCTCGGTATGTGTCAGGACAAATAAGTATAAAGTTTTCGGCGCGATTCAAATAAAATTTATGGGTTAAAAACCTTTTTCTCCGCCAAAAGTAATCCTCCGTGCGTTTTGGGCGCCGGCCCGGTCTAAATAACTGTGATTCAAACTATGAAGACCAAATCATTCCTCACTGCTCTACTCATCGGCGCAGTCTGCCAGCTCGCGCCACAGTCCGTCCGCGCACAGGACCTCGATTCCATCGCGCCGGTCGTCGTCAAAACCGTGCCCCAAGCGGGCACCAGGGATGTGCCTCCGGGTGAATACGAAATCAAAGTCACCTTCAGCAAAGAAATGAAAGACCAGTCGTGGAGCTGGTCTACCGCGTGGGAAAATTCCGCGCCGGAATCCGTCGGCAAACCTCACTATGAATCCGACCAAAAAACCTGTGTCATGAAAGTGAAACTGGAGCCGAACAAAACCTATGGTTTCTGGCTGAACAGCCAGCAATTTCACAATTTTAAGGATGCCCAGGGCCATCCTGCGGTGCCCTATCTGCTGGTCTTCCAGACGACCGCCGGTTGATCTTCGCGCACCCGGGCCTCTTGGCGCGCTTGACTTGTTGCAAGCGCGCCGTAATGTTCTGTGGATGAAGAGCATAACCACCCTTTTATCTGCCGCCGCTATTCCCCTCGCCCTTTTTATTTTTTCCGGATGCAAAACCGCTTCAGTGCAAAAAGGCACGGCGACTGAACTTTTCAACGGCAAAAATTTTGACAGCTGGACTTTCTGCATGAGAAGCAATTCGCCGCCCGAAAAAACCTGGAGCGTCAGCCACGGCATGATCCATTGTACCGGCCAGCCGTACGGTTACGCCCGCACGACCGAGTCCTATCACGATTACAAACTCACCTGCATCTGGCGCTTCGTGAAAGTGGCGGCGCACGCGGACAACTCGGGTATCTTTGTCCATATTCAGCCCCCGGACGCCGTATGGCCGGTATGCGTCGAGTGCCAGGGCCAATACCAGCACCAGGGCGATTTCCGGATGCACGCCGGAGTGAGCGCCGACGGCCATCCGGCACAGGATAAGACCATGGCCCTGCCGCAAATGGGTTCGCCGAATGAAAATCCTGCGGGCAATTGGAACACCAACCAGATAACGTGCCGTGGCAGCGAAATTGATCTCTTCGTCAACGGCAAGGAGATGAACCACGTCACCGGCTGCAACCTCACTTCCGGCTTCATTGGCATCCAAAGCGAAGGCGGCGATATCGAAGTTCGAAAACTGACTTTGGAGCCGCTGGAATGACGATTCTATTATGTGGATGGCCGATCTACATCCAATCGACCGGCAGGCAACGAAAGGTACGTTGCGCGATAGCTTCGGAATCCTGTCATTTCGCAACGTGGTTGACCTGTGGCAGAATGACGGAGCGTTTCGAAGCTTTTTTGCCACCACGCTCGGCAATTGTCCCTACGAAGCGTTTTTTTGGGAAACGCCCCCGGTGACATGGCGATCAATCGATAAATCTTTCGAGTTCGTTCTCACTGAGAGCCCGTTGTTGGCGCAGTCGAAACCGAATTCTTCCTCATTTGCCGCCCATTTTTTACGACAAAAAGACCAGGAAGTTCTTACCTTTCCCAATCTTGGTGGTGATGCCATTTTGATCGTACCGGTTCCATTGGCCACGGAGAATTGCTACGCCCATCTTGCGCGGTTCCTGAGGGAAGGTCCAAGCTCACAAGTGAGTGCCTTTTGGCAGAGCGCCGGTGTGGCGATGCAGAGTCGCGTGTCTGATTCGCCCACCTGGCTTAGCACAGCGGGCATGGGAGTTTCCTGGCTGCACTTGCGGCTCGATTCCCGTCCTAAATACTATCGCCACGTTCCATACTGCAAAACGCTCTAAACCATTTCTCCGGCTCACACGCAAATTCCATTTGCCGCCCGTGCCACTGGAATCGCACCACCCGCGCATGAAGCGCCTGGTGCGGCAAAACAAGCCTTCCTTTCTGTTCATCGTTCAGCCGCCCTTCGACCAGTGACAGATATAAATCCTCGTCGCCACCATAAATTTTGTCCCCCACAATGGGATGACCGATGTGCGCCAGGTGAATGCGGATCTGGTGCTTGCGGCCTGTACGCGGCTGGACGCGCAATAACGAGAATAGTGCACCAGCAACCTCAAACCTGCGCTCCACAAAGAATTCCGTTTGCGACGGCAGGCCATCAGCCCGCACGCAATCTTTAATGGCCACGCGACTGGCTTCGTCCTTGCCCAAGGGAGCGTCAATGCTCCCGTGATCTTCCGTGATGTGCCCGTGTACGATAGCCAAATACTCCTTTTCCACTTCGCGGCTTTCCCAAAGTTGCCGCAACTCGCGCGCGGCATCGTCTGTTTTAGCCGCCAGCGTCACACCGCTGGTCTCGCGGTCGAGCCTGTTTACCAGGTGCGGGCGAAATTCCGCGCCCAGGTACAATCGCACCCGGCCAATGAGACTGGACATCGGCCCGTTTTTACTCGGATGACACACCAGGTCCGCCGGCTTGTTGATCGCCAGCAACTCCGCGTCTTCATGGATAATATCCAGCAACGGTTCCACGCCCATACCTTGCCGAATCAATTGGGGAATTGCACGGGTTAATATGATTCTATCCGTGCGTTTGCTTGACTTGCGCCACCTCTGCCACAATCCTTCGCCCATGCAAATCGCTTCACGGATTTTATCCGCCGCTACGCTATCGATCGCGCTGCTTTCCTTGACCGGATGCAAAGCCACTCCACCGCAAAAGACGGAGATTGACCTTTTCAACGGCAAAAACTTCGATGGCTGGGCGTTCTTCATGAAGAACGACGCCGACCCGATGCAAACCTGGAGCGTGAGCAATGGCGTGATTCACTGCACCGGCAAGCCCATTGGTTATGCGCGCACCACTCAAACCTACAGCGATTATCGGCTGACTTGCGTCTGGCGTTTTGTGAAGCTCGACCCAACGCCGAAAGTGAATAATTCAGGAATCCTCATCCATATCCAGCCGCCGGACGTGGTCTTTCCCGAATGCGTCCAGTGCCAGGGGCTCTATCAGCACCAGGGCGATTTGATTTTGGAAGGCGGCGCGAGCTCGGACGGCCACCAGGTCGGCAAAAAGACCTTCACCATCCCGCAACTGGGCGAGCAAAATGAATTTCCTGCCGGCCAATGGAACACGAACCTGGTCCTGTGCAAGGGCAGCAACATCGTTCTCTACGTTAACGGCAAGGCGATGAACCAGATCACCGGCTGCAATCTTTCGTCAGGTTACATCGGCATCCAAAGCGAAGGCGGCGATATCGAAATCCGCAAGTTCTCTTTAGATCCGCTAACCCCACATCAATTCTAATTAGTCCATGCTCAAACGCACTGCGCTCTTTGCCGCGCACCAGAAACTGGGCGCGCGCCTGATTGATTTTGGCGGCTGGGAAATGCCCGTCCAGTATTCCAACCTGATGGCCGAACATCTCGCCGTCCGCAATGCCGTCGGCATCTTCGACATCTCGCACATGGGCGAAGTCACCGTCAGCGGCTCTGCCTCGGAGGAATTCCTGAATTACGTTTTGACCAACGACATCCGCAAGCTGTCGCCCGGCGAAGGCCAGTACACCCTAATGTGCAATGAGCGTGGCGGTACGGTGGACGATTTGTACGCCTACAAACTTTCCGCGTCCGTCTATCTGCTCATCATTAACGCCTCACGCGTCCACGACGACGTCGCCTGGCTGAAGGCGCAATGGCACTCATTTGCCCGGCACGATGAAGTGAACCTGACTGACGCATCCCATAATTATTCCGCCGTGGCCGTACAGGGGCCGAGCGTAAAAGATTTTATCGACGGCTGTTTTTCCGGCGGATCTTATGCCTGCACACGGACCCATCGGGTGACTGATTTGAAAAAGAATCAGATTGGCGAATTTCATTTTGAAAACGGCGGTGTTCTCGTTTCCCGCACCGGTTACACCGGCGAAGATGGTTTCGAAATCATGGGCGAAGCCGCTCCGATCCACCGTGTCTGGGACAAAATTCTGGAAGCGGGAGAACCCTTCGGCATTAAACCATGCGGCCTGGGCGCACGTGACACGCTGCGCACAGAGGTTTGCTATCCGCTTTACGGGCATGAGCTGGATGAAAATACGACACCCATCGAAGCCGGCCTGGGATATTTTGTCTCCCTCGATAAAGGTGAATTTAACGGCCGCAGCGTGATGGCGGAACAAAAGGCCCACGGCACAAAGAAAAAGCTCGTTGCTTTCAAAATGGCCGACAAATGCGCCCCACCCCGCCCGCATTATCCCATTTGGGCCAATGGCCAGAGTGTGGGCGTAGTCACAAGCGGCACGCAAAGCCCATCACTCGGCACGGGCATCGGCATGGGCTACGTCCCGCCGGAATTTGCGAAAGGTGCGATTGAAATTGAAATCCGCGGCAAACGATTCCCCGCGGTCATCGTACCTAAACCAATTTACAAAAAACCCACTGCCGGATGATTTCGCATTTTTAATTTGAGAATCCAGGGCATTGGCATAACCTACCGCCGGAGATTTTATGAGTGAGATTCCTAACGACCTGAAATACACGAAATCACACGAATGGGTGCGCGCCACAGGCGATACCGCCACCATCGGCATCACCGACCATGCCCAGGCTGAGTTGACGGACATTGTCTTCGTCGAATTGCCTGAAGCCGGGCGCAAGGTGAAAGCCGGTGAAGCCTGTGCGGTAGTGGAATCCGTGAAAACCGCGAGCGATATCTACGCGCCAGTGAGCGGGGAAATCCTTGAATCAAATAAAACCGTCGTGGATGATCCCGGGCTGACCAACCGGGAACCCTATGCCGGCGGCTGGTTTTTCAAAATCAAATTGAGCAACCCCGCCGAACTGGCTTCGCTAATGTCGCCGGAGCAGTATAAGGCGCAGGTTGGAGGGTAGAGAGAGTATTGTCGTGCTATCATTAACGATTTGAACAATACCGTAGGCATAAGCATTTGCCCCCTCACCCCCCAGGGGGCGAGGGAGATGTCTATCCCACCAGTTATTGTAACAAGTCCTGGCTGGACAAGACCTGCGCCTGCATGGATTGCACGAGGGTGCGCGCGCGGGTAACCGCAGTGTCCTCGGTCTCTCCCGGGAATGTTTTCCACTGGACGCGCACGGCGGCAATCGGATCGCCGTTGCGGTCCTCCAGAGGCATCGTCACGGCGCAAGTCCCCTTCCCCCTTCCGAAAAAGGTCGCGCCTTTTTCCAGGGCGCCCTGCTCCGCCTGGCCGCCAGCCATGCCGACTTCATCAGGTATCTTGCTGGCGATAATGCGGGCAACGCCATTTTTATCCGGCGTATAAATCCGCAAGCCAAGGATGCGCGGCTGTTGTTTCAGGATATTTTGGATGAGCACCTGCGCCATGGGCACAACGGGCGTATACGTGATACGGGTGTCGCCGAAATGGGTCAATGAATCGGACTTGGTCCAAAAACCGATCTTACCTTCGGTAAAGGTGCTGTCCTGCAAGGCGGGCATGGCCAGGTTATCGTCCAGCCAGCACATGATCTGGTTGCCCTGGCATTGAATCGTGAGCGAATGCCACGCGCCCAGGGAAACATCCAGTGTGGGTCCAATTGGATTGCCACGGACGCCGTTGACAACTTTATAGAAGCGCAGGTTATGACCGAGCGCACTGACGCGGACGACATAGAAATTCGATTCGTTTTGAAAACGGAAAACCATCCCCGCCATCTGCTCCATTGCGCCGCCTATGATTTTGAACTGCGTTTTGACCTGGAAATTTTTAAACGTTTCCTTATCGTAAATGAGCATGGGAAACCGTTCGTCAATCGGATCGGTGTCCGTTTGCGCCAGCACGGAAATATGATTGATGCGAGGAGCCGCGTTTGACGAAATAGGAGAGAAGGCCGACGGCACTTCGTCCATGATGATTTGCCAGTCGCCCGGCCGGCCGCCGCCGAATAGCGCGCCACGAAAATCGTTCGTCAGGCCCTTGTACTCACCGCTGCCGAAGTTGATGTTGATTTGCGCGCCCATGGCGGGAAGAACCAGGGCCACGCAAAAACAAAAAACAAACGCTCGAATCAGCTTCATCCTGGTAAAAACGACAAGGGCAACCATTAAAACGTTCAGCTTAACCGCGATTAAAACTCGAATTTTACGCTGCCCAGGCGGCTGGCAATCTCGCCCAAAATCCGGCTTTCCTCTTCCAGCGTTTTGGCGGCAAACGTAACGCTGAAGCGCAAAGCCGCGCCGGCATCATCCCAGGGAACGGTGGAAAGGAATTTCTCCGTGATCAGCCATTGGGAAACCTCTTCGCCATTGGTGAATTGAATGCGTTTACCATCGCTGGTCTGCGCAGCTTTAGGCGCTTTGACATAGAGGAAGAACGAACCTTTCGGCTTTTTCGCGTCGAAACCCGCAGCACGCAGCGCTTTGACGAGGCCGTCCATGCGGCGGGAATATTTGGCCGAAATCTTCGCGGTGATTTCCGGATGGTCGAGGCAATGCGCCGCCGCGTGTTGAATGGCGAGGAATTGGCCGGAATCGGTGTTGTCTTTAACATCGCCGTAGGCTTTGACGAGGAGCGGATTGCCGGTCACAAAACCACAACGCCATCCGGTCATGTTGTACGATTTGCTGACGGAATGAAGTTCCACGCTGACGTCTTTGGCACCAGGCGTTGCTAAAAAGCTCAACGGCCGGCCTTCGAAAATCAGCCCGGCATACGCGGCATCGTGGATGATGACGATGTTATTCCTTTTCGCAAACTCGACGACGCGCGCGAAAAATTCCGGCGTGGCGCTCGCGCCGGTCGGGTTGTTCGGATAATTCAGGACGAGTGCTTTGGATTTTTTCAGCACGTCGGCCGGGATGGAATCGAGCTCCAGCAGGAAATTGTTTTCCGGCGTGAGTTTCAAATTATGGACGAGGCCGCCGTAATAACGGGCGTGTGTGCCAAACACCGGATAGCCGGGCGAGGTCATCAGCACATAATCGCCGGGGTTTATTAGCGCGGCAGGCAGGATGGAGAGCGCGGCTTTGCTGCCGATGGAATGCAGCACTTCGGTTTCGGCATCAATGCCTTTGACGCCAAAGACTGAATCCATGTAGCGCGCGGCAGCCTGCTTAAGGGTGATATCGCCGTTATCCGCATAGCCGCGGTTTTCCGGCAGTGCAGCTTCGCTGGAAAGTTTGGAAACGATTTCCGGAAACGCCATTTCGTCCGGCTCGCCCACGCCCAGGTCAATGATTTCGGCATTGGGATTGGCGGCCATGGCGGCCCGCTTGGCGCGTTTGATTTTCTCGAATTTATAGATGTTCTGGGACTTGCCGTATTGGTTTCCGCCAATGCGGTCGGCAAAAAGATTTTGAATGTAAGATTCAGACATAGTGGATCAATTCCGGGCGGGCACTGTCGTTTCGGCCCTCTTTCGGTTCATGGCCATGATGTCAGGAGGGGAGTTAAAAATCAACGAAGAACTAAGAATGGAGGGAATGAAGCCGCTGGCATTCGAAATTCAAATTATGGGTCAGCCCAAAAATAGACACCATCCTGCCATTTGTGTCCGGCGTAATGAACAAAATTGGTTGCGCCTATGGCAAATCCGCAGTGCCCGATGAGGCCGCCTCCCCACACAAGACTAAGGTAGGCGGGTGAATCGGTCGTAGCTTGATGTAATATAATATCCGGTGGATTGTGATAAAGACCGAGTAACGCTTCCGGAATGGGTGAAGCGAGTTCCGACCGATGAACAACGACACCGTCGTTATCCGTCGGCGGGGGACGTTGAGCTGAGATAGTTTCTGCCCACTGCTGAAGCTCAGTACCGGTAATCACTTTCCTGGCATGCTGTTCGATATGGTAAAATGACCAATAAACTCGAAAAATAACGGCGACCCACCATAGAAGGCATAAACAAACTATAGCGAAAACTATTTTACAAATTATACGCATAATATCAGGCAATGCAATCAAGGGCATCTTGCCGCCACAACTGGCGCATGGTGCTTCTGTTTGATGACTTCCGGGACCGCAAACTCAACACGGCAAACTTCGTCCGGGTGAAGCGGATTCAAAATATTTCGCAACTCATGCGGTGGCACCCACTACAAAAATGATGTCGGTGGACGGCCAGCAATCGTCCTCCCCGGCGTCCATCTCGACCATGCGAGCGTAAATGGCCAGTACATCTGGACTCCGCTGAAGCCCGGTCAACAAATCCCGGAAGGCGTCCACGCCGGGATGCTCCGGCAAATTCCAGCCAATCGAGCCGGTGTCATCGTTGCCGTCAAAAAACAGTTCGATGGTTACAATCCACGGCTCCGGCTGCCGCTCCAGGGCCGTTTTCAATGCCTTGCATTTGCCGGTATCCACAGCTTGTGATGCTGCCACCGTGAAGAACTCAGAGTCAAGTTTTTGGAAATTATCGCCCGGCCACGTTAAAATAACTTCACATGGGGACTTCACCGTGATAAAGGTCGTGCGGCCTATAACCCAGGCTTCCAGGAGGCATACCTATGAAACGCATCGGCATACTCACAGCAGGCGGCGACACGCCTGCCCTTAATGCCACCATTCACGGCGCGGTCACGCGTGCCAATGAACTCAAAATCGAAATCATCGGCCTGATCAAGGGCTTCAACAGCCTGTTCAACCCGCGCGTCCCGCACGTGCACTTGAACCCGCTTTACCAGGAAATCCCCGAGCTCGACCCGACCAAGGGCGGCACACTGATTGGCTCTTCGCGCGATTTTGTGGACCCGGAAAAAAAAGACGACCTCGACCTCATTGCGCTGAGGTTGAACAAACTTGGCATCCAGGGACTGATTTGCGTGGGCGGCGACGGCACGCTGAACGGCTTGCAGCCGCTCGCTGAACGCCTGCCCACAGTACTCGCGCCCAAGACGATCGACAACGACCTCGGCCTGAATTATCCCAGCGAACCGGACGAATATGTCCGCGTCAATGACGCCTCCGCCAAAGGTGGTTTCCGCTATAAGCGCACCGACGTCAACGCCGTCTTCAGCCTCGACCAGATTGTCAACTATGCCACGCCGGGTTATGCCACGTCCGTCTTCGTTTCCGCCGGCGGCGTCGGGCGCATCCGGACTACCGCGGAAAGCCACCGGCGCATTGCCATCATCGAGGTCATGGGCCGCCACTCCGGCTACATTGCGCTCGGCACGGCTTATGGCCAGCCGGATATCATCCTGGTCCCGGAAATCGGTTTGGACCTGGAACACCTCGCCCAGCGCGTCAAACACCTTTACGATTTGCAAAAGAATGTCGTCATCGTTTGTGGCGAAGGCATCGTGGATGAACAAGGCCGCGAACTGGGTGCGGAAACCAAATCCACCGACCCCTCCGGCAACGTGGTCCTCAGCGGCGCAGCAGAGGCGTTGCGCTCGAAGCTGATTCAAATGATCGGCGACCGATATTTCCAACTCTATCGCCGTGGCGATTCCGCCAAGGAAGCGATCTTCACACGCAAAGTCGGCCACACCCAGCGCGGCGGCCGGCCGATTTTGTTCGACCGCTTTTATGCCGCCGCACAAGGCGCGAAAGCTGTGGAATTGCTCGTCGAGGGCCGCAACAATGCCGTCTCCGTCCTACAATATAATTCCCGGCAGGGGTTTTTCGTAGAAGGTTACGACGCAAACCGCTTCCGCGACCGTTGGGGTCTGATTCACGCGCGGAAAATGCACCCATTGCTTTACGACGCCAAATTGATGAAGCCTTCGCAACTCGGGATGGAATACCTGCTGCCGATTTTTACGGACGCCATCGGCGAGGATGACATGGAACACACCCGGCGAACGCTCTTCGCTCCGGGAAATCTCTCCCTGCCCTATCACTCCATGAACACTGACGTTCACAAGCGCATCCGTTATTTGGCACCCCCGGCTGAAAAATAGCATCTCAGGAAATTCAAGGCGCCCGCCGTGGATAGCGTAGAGTTAAGTTCTTCCAATGCGGAATGCGGCGTGACACGCTTTCCGGCTTGCCAATTATTTAGCGGGCGACCATCGTTTACGCCATGCAATCCCACGAATTGTTCCGCGAAGTCTTTGAAAAGAAGAAGCCCAAGGAAATTGCCGCCGACCTCGGGCTGTCGTCCTCGATGATTTACAAGTGGGGCGAGCCGAACTCCGCAGGCAGCGGCATCGGCAATCCACTTGACCGCCTGGAGGCGCTGCTCAAAAGCACCGGCGACAACCGCCTCGTACAGTGGATTTGCCAGCGGGCCGGCGGCTTTTTCATTTTAAACCCCAAGAGCACGCCGCACCCGCATCAATTGATCCCGGCGACCAACCAGATCGTCCAGGAGTTTGCCGACCTGCTGCACGTGATTGCCGACGCCACGGCCAACGAGGACGTCTCGAAGGCGGAGGCAAAACAAATCCGCGCGCGCTGGGAAGAATTGAAGTCGGTTACAGAGTGTTTCGTGGCCGGGTGCGAGTCAGGTGATTTTACGAAAGTGAGAAACCATGCCACACGGCATGCGGAGCAAAACCCGAATCAATTAAGGGTGTAACTCTGCTTCTTTGATTCCCCCTTCACCCTGACCCTCCCCTCCCATCGACCCTGCCTCCGCTGAAGCTACGGCGTGGCACGTAGGAGCGGAGAGGGAACAGCAACTGAACTACCTTCACTATGTGAACGAGTTACGGCACTCACCGGGTCCAGACTGATGCAATTTAGTGTGTTAAGAAGAAATTCTTAAAAGTGTTTACCTCCATAGACAAACCCTAAAGTTGGGTTATGGTCTATGATGGAGTTGGGTTTTAAGGGTTGTGGTCGTGGGTGCAAGGGTCGCAGCGGAGTGTTGACGGCGGTATTTGCAATCATCTTCTTTTCCATTGTTTCCGGTTATTCCCAAAACCTGGTGCAAAACGGAAATTTCGCCGCGGACGGCGGCAGTTTTGCGGATTGGAACATCAGCCATGCGGGTGGCGGCACAAATTATCCCAACGACTTTCCGAGAATTTACGGGACGGGCGGGGAAGACCCCGGTGGCGCGAATTATTACGCGCAGTTTTTGCCTGAAGACAATTTCAGTTCGGATATTCTTTCCCAGGACATTTCAACCATCCCTGGCGACATTTACCTGGTCAGCTTTTACGCTGAAGATGGCGCGGGCCACAATTTTATAACGGATTTCAACTTTGGCAATTTTTCGTACAATTTAGGGGATGCCTTTTCCATTGGCCCGGGTGAATGGTGGTATGGCTGGACCAATTTTACGTTCACATTGACGGCGAGTGAAGCGGAGACGGACCTGTCATTCCTCATTCATGCGGACAATGGGAGCGAATTTGGAGTCACGGGAATCAGTGTGACAGCCGTGCCGCAACCGGAATTGCAGGAAGCTTTCGTGGGAGGCAAAATCCAGGTGACGGTGACGAATTGCAATTCGCAGGTCATCATCCAATCGTCAACCGATATGGTGGATTGGGTAAATGTTTACACGAATACGGCACCGTGCAGTTATACCGACCAGTGCGTGATGCCGCGCCGTTTCTTTCGCGTGGCAATGGTGGCCCAGGCGCAGTAGGGGGTTCTTATTAATCTGTTTATTAGAGCCTCGTGGACTCGGCTATCAATGAGCTCGCCCTCGTTGAAAGGAAAAAGTAAAAAGGCAAAATGCCGGAAGCCGGATACCAGATAGCGGATTGGAGATTGTAGACATCGTAGCGAATCCCCCTCACCCTAACCCTCTCCCCCAAGGGGGCGAGGGAAACGGTTCGCGAACAACGTGCCTATCGGTAGCGCCCCACCATTTCAGATGGTGGCGCAATGACTATTGTTTCGGCTCTTCTTTTTTCCGCGTGAAGATGTGAGTCGCGTGGCCGTAGAAGGCATCAGCGGCTTCCATCACGGTTTCGGAGAGCGTTGGGTGCGGATGAATGGTCTCGGCAATGTCCTCGATGGTTGCTCCCATTTCAATGGCCAGTGTGGCCTCGGCAATCAATTCTCCTGCCCCGGCGCCGCAAATGCCCACGCCAAGAACACGTCCGGTATTGGGATCGCCAATGATTTTGGTGACGCCATCGGTGCGGTCAAATGACAGGGCGCGCCCGGAAGCGGTCCACGGGAATTTTGCCACCTGATATTGAATTCCTTTTTCCTTCGCCTCAGCTTCGGTCAAGCCAGTCCAGGCGAGTTCGGGGTCGGTAAAAACGACGGCCGGAATGACGCTATCGAACACGGCATTCGCGCCGCAGATGGCTTCGACCGCGATGCGCGCTTCCTTGTGCGCCTTGTGGGCGAGGAGAATGCCGCCGGCGATGTCGCCGATGGCATAAATACTGGGATCGTCAGTCTGGCGGTGCTCGTTGACCTTCACGACCCCGCGTTCGTCGAGCTGGA
>DATJXK010000230.1:0-3715 GCA_035500235.1 Pseudomonadales bacterium
GAGCTTTATCGTCAACTCGGCTCTATGATTACGGCTGGTGTTCCGCTGATTCAAGCGCTCCAGATGTCGTCCAACAACTCCGCGCTTCGTGCTTCGCGAAAAACCATGTCTGCCCTGGTTGGCCATTTGCAAAATGGCCTCACATTCAGCGATAGCATGTCTCGTGTGCAGGGATGGATGCCGGAGTTTGATAAAGCGCTGCTGTCCGCGGGCGAGCACTCCGGCCGGCTTGACTGGACCTTCAAATTATTGGCGAATGATTATGCGTCGCGGGCTGCCATTATCCGCGAAATGCTTTGGCAAATGCTCCGGACCATCCTGACGCTTCACGTGCTTCTTTTGATTTTCCCCCTGGGCCCCCTGATTGGGCTGGCCTTTGCGGTCAGGGATGGCAACCCCTTGGAAGCCATTCCGTTTTTTCTTTGGAGAGGGGTAGCCTTCTCAATATTGTATGGCTCTGTTTTCCTTTTGATTTTTGCCTGCCAGGGCAGGCATGGCGAAGGCTGGCGTTCTATGGTGGAATCGATCATGCGGATTATCCCGGTTTTACGGAAAGCTCAACAGTATCTGGTGCTGTCCCGGTTGGCCTCTACCCTGGAAGCGCTGGTCAACACTGACGTTTCCATCATCAAAGCCTGGCCGGTTGCCGCATCGGCCAGCGGCTCGCCATATTTAAAACGGCTGGTCGCCACGTGGGCTTCCGACCTGGAGCACGGCCACACCCCGGCGCAGATGGTGAGCATCAGCCGGTACTTTCCGGAAATGTTTGCCAACCTCTATCATACCGGCGAAGTCAGCGGTAAATTGGATGAATCCCTAAATCGCCTGCAAACCTATTATCGCGAAGAAGGCTTTCTGGCGCTGCGCATATTCACACGTGTTCTTAACGGAGTAGTTTATTCATTGGTGGTCGTGGTCGTGGCATACTTTTTTATCACCTTTTGGCTAAACTATTATAAAAATTTATTAGGAGGGGTCTGACATACCTTTGACCAGTTTCTATGACTATTGCCGAAATTTTATCCAACGAAGAACTGCGCCGCCGCGAATTTCCTGTGGCTGCGGGAAAAATATTCCTGGGCCACGCCGGGGTTTGTCCCCTGCCCCGCCGTGTGGCCGATGCCATGACCGATTGCGCCACCAAAAGTACCTTGGGCGACCAGGAGGAATTCATGCTCAATCGCCTCGCCGAAGCGCGCAAACTTGGTGCCAGCTTGCTTCAATGCCAGCCGGAAGAAATTGCTCTGGTCGGGCCCACCTCGCTGGCCCTGAGCCTTGTATCTTCAGGGCTAAAATTTCGCCGTGGCGATAACATCCTCATCTATCACGACGATTATCCCTCCAATGTTTACCCATGGATGGCGCTGGCGGAAAAGAACGTCGAGGTGCGCCTGCTCAACACCCGTGGCCTGGGCGTCATCCGCCCACGCGATGTCGTCGGACAAATTGACGAAAACACCAAATTCGTCGCGCTGGCCTCCTGCCATTTTATCAGCGGCTTTCGCCTCGAAGTTGCTGAAATCGGAAAACTCCTCCGCGAACGCAATATCCTGTTTTGCCTTGATGCTATCCAAACGCTCGGCGCTTTTCCCACCACAGTGGAGCACGTGGATTTCCTGGCCGCTGACGCGCACAAATGGCTGCTCGGCCCGTGTGGTGCTGGCCTTTTCTATGTGCGCCGCGAACTCCAGGAAAAATTGAATCCGCCCATTTACGGCTGGCATAATATCCGCAACCCGAATTTCGTGGCGCAGGAAACCATCGAGTACAAAAATGACGCCCGTAAATTTGAAGCCGGAACCCACAATTTAATCGGCCTCACCGGCCTAATTGCTTCAATGGAGATAGCGCTTGAAATCGGTGTTGAGAATATTGCTACCGAATTGCTTCGCAAACGTGCCTGGCTTCTGCCCGAACTGCAAAAGTTCGGTTTTACCGTTTTAAACGCCAACGAAAAACCCGAAAATGCCGGAAGCATCCTTTCGTTCTTTCATCCCGATAAAGAAATGTCCGCCCGGCACAAGAAGCTCGCGGATGCAGGCATCGTTACGTCCCTAAGAACCGATCGCACTGGAAAAAATTACATCCGTATCTCCCCCCATTTTTATAATACGGATGCTGAATTACAGCGCGTGCTGGAAATACTGTCTTCGTAACACTTTCAATGGAAATCATTCCATTCGTCAAACGTTTAAAAATCCATCATTCCCGAATTTCCGGTCAAAATCAGCTCGCCCGATAGCCTGAGAAAAGGTGTTTCCGCGATCGCTCGCGCGGGGGTCAAGCCTTGGCTCTCGTTTCGGGATCGCATCACTTCCATGAAACGAGTCCGCTCATTGGAATTATCCGGATTTTTCTCCATTGCAACTTTGCTGGCCGTAAGAGGAAAAAGATTAGACACGGGTTTTGGTTGGAATTGTTCGGCCACGGCCGCGGCATTCCATAAACGGGCAAGGTCGGTGACGCCCTTAAAATCAGCACTCGTGTGGCGCTGCAATGGGTCCAGTCGCAAAATGTTAAGGGCAATATCCTCCTTGGCTTCGGGTGAAACCATGATTTGCTGGCTTACCTCCTGTAATTTTGCCCATGCATTGAGATAGTCAGGATCCAGGCGCACGGCTGTCTGAAAATTCGTCCACGCCTCATAGTAGCGATCCTCTTCCGTCTGGAGGTAGCCCAGCAGATAATAGACTTGCGGCTTGTCCGGGCGTTCAGCAACCAGTTGAGCGAAGACTTTTTCAGCGATACTTTGCGCCTGTCCACCGTCAAATACACGCTCGCATCCAAAGCAATGGCTTTCTACCCGGCCAAAACTATCGGGCATCAATTCGTAAGCGCGGCGGTAATGTTCTGCCGCTTCGGAAGTCTTGCCCAGCGCAGCCAACTGAATAGCCAGGCGCGATTGGATGCAATAGGCATCCGCAAAATGGTCCAGCCCCTGTTCATACATGGCAATCGCGTGCTTCAAAAGACCGGCCATGTAATATTGGTCGGCCTCCTCAGACACACGGATTGCCTGGACAACTTGCCGGTAAAAATCTGCTTCCTTCTGGTCGCCGCGCGCTTCACGAATATCGGCCAACTCGGCATAGGCACGCATACGATCTCCTCGCCCCTGTTCGCCATCCGATGGATCGATAGCTATCGCCTGTCGGACAGTTTTCTCCGCCTCCTCAAGCTGCCCATCCTGCTGTAACAAGTGTGCCTTCCAAATCAACGGACGCGTTTGGAACTGATCCGCTTTGAATATTTCGTCCAGTTGGGGAATGGCATTGGTTCCTTTAAGTGAAATCAACAACTCATATCCGCGGTCAAGCTCCGGGGTCTTGTCTAACAGCGCGTCGTCGATCCGTAGCGCCTCGTTGGTCCTCCCTTTATCTGCCAGGGCCGCCGCCGCCACGAAAGGCACGGGCATCGGGGATGGATGAATATGCAGATACATGAAACTAAGTTGATTATCACTCCATGGGTCAGCCGCCAACAATTCGCTCAAATCTCCTGCGCCCCAGTTCGGCGAATTTTGCAATAAAACCAGCACGTCATCATAACGTCCGGCTTTGTAATACAATACCGTCAGCCTGGAGAGAATTTGACGCGCTGCCCCTCCTATTTCCCCATCATAATCCCGCTGCGAATTCCCCGGGCGCGTCGCCACAGCCAGCGCATCAGCCAAAACGGATTCCGCTTCCGGCCCCCGGTTTAATTCCAATAGCGA
>DATJXK010000231.1:0-14837 GCA_035500235.1 Pseudomonadales bacterium
CGGGCTTAACGGCGATGAGATGGCCGCGAATGGGTTTACCGACGAGCGACAAATCACCGACGATATCGAGGATCTTGTGCCGGACAAACTCTTCCGGATACCGCAAGGGTTCGGTGGTCAGGACGGCGTCGTCGCGAATCACGATGGCGTTTTCCAGGCAGCCGCCCTTTATCAAATTATTTTTGATGAGATGTTCAATCTCCTCGAAGAAACAAAATGTCCGGGCATGGGCGAGTTCTTTCTCCCAGGTTTTTGGGGTCAGTTCGACGCTATAAAATTGAGTAAACCGCCCGCGCTTGTCTGCGCTGGTGCAGGTAATTTTAAAGCCTTCATCGGGAAATAGCGTCATCAAGGTTTCGCCGGATTCCAGCTCAAGCGGTTCCGACGGGGTAAAGACTTCCCTTTTTTCAGCCTGGGGCGCAACGCCAGCGGCTTGAATAACCCGGGTAAATTCACGCGAACTGCCGTCGCCGATGGGCGGCTCGTTCGAATCCAGCTCAACGATGGCGTTATCAATCCCAAAGCCAGCCAGCGCAGCCAGCACGTGCTCGACGGTATGGATCTTTACATTTCCCTTGGCAATCGTCGTGGAGCGATTGGTCTCAGTAACATATTCAACACGCGCTTCGATTTCCGGTTTGCCTTCTAGGTCTACGCGGCGGAAGCGTACGCCGCTATTCGCAGGCGCGGGCAAAATGGTCATGTTGACCCGGTTTCCGCTGTGAAGGCCGACGCCGGAAAATTCCGCAGGCGCATTGAGCGTTTGTTGGTTAAGCACGCACTGATTAAACAAAACAAGGGAATCGTTTGCAAGAAAGTTGAACGGAAGTTTTGCCATTTTCCGTAAAACTGCTAAGGTATGACTATGCTCAAAGTAAGCCGGAACACAGGAGCTTCCAGGAAGGTGAAACGTTTTGCCGCGACGGAATTGCACGACAAGCAAAATGAACCCGACTATCGCAAATTGCGCATTGATAAGGTCGGCGTGCGCGGACTGCGGTTCCCTATCCAGGTGCAGGATAAAACGCATGTTTTTCAAAACACCATCGCGACGATCGGGATGTTTGTGGATTTGCCGCATCATTTCAAAGGCACGCACATGAGCCGCTTCATCGAGGTGCTGAACGCGCATGGCAACAGCATCCACGTCGAAAACATCTACGACATTTTGGGCGCGATGCAGAAGAAGCTGAATGCTGCCACGGCGCACCTGGAAATCGAATTCCCCTATTTCATGTCCAAAAGATCGCCGGTCTCGCAGCGGGACAGCTTGATGGATTATATCGCGCGATTCGATGCGAGCGTGCGCGGCAAAGAAAAAGATTTCGTCCTGACAGTCAAAGCGAATGTGACGACGCTCTGCCCCTGCTCCAAAGCGATTGCCAAATATGGCGCGCATAACCAGCGTGGCGAAGTAACGGTACAGATTCGGTCTCGCGAAATTGTCTGGATTGAGGATGTGATCGGGATGATTGAAAGCTCCGGGAGCTCGGAACTTTACGCCCTGCTCAAGCGGCAGGATGAGAAAGCAGTGACGGAACGCGCGTATGAAAACCCGGTATTCGTGGAAGACCTGGTGCGCAACGTGGCTTTAAGGCTCAACGCCGATAAACGGGTAACGTGGTATAAGGCAGAAGCGGAAAATTTTGAGAGCATCCACAATCACAATGCCTACGCGTGTATTGAGAAGGGGTAAGGATTAAAACTGGACTCCCGCCTAGCCGCTGTTAAATTATATTGCCATGTCAACGGAAGCGCCATCCGCGCCCAAAAAGATTAACCTTCGCCGCCCGGATATTCTCGAGGCGGTGCAGGCGCAAGTACTCACCCATTACCGGAGTGAATTGGTGGAACGCATCCGCGCTAACGGCGGCGTGCTTTCCTCCGGCGACCTCTCAGTGAAGCTGGCCAAGGAATTCGGCTTTTGCTATGGCGTCGAGCGCGCGATTGACCTCGCCTATGCGGCGCGAAAATATTTTCCGCCACCCCGCCCCATTTATTTGCTGGGCGAAATCATTCACAATCCGGAAGTGAATGATCAAATCCAGAACATGGGCATCCAAATCATTTCGCCCAAGCCCACGGATGAAGAATTGGAAAAGCTGCGAGCGGAGGATGTGGTCATCATTCCGGCGTTTGGCACTGAAGTAGGTACCCGCAAAAAACTGGAAGCCAAAGGCTGCATTCTCGTGGACACCACCTGCGGCGACGTGATGAGCGTCTGGAAACGGGTGCGCCAATATTCGAAGGAGAGCGTCACCAGCATTATTCACGGAAAAGCCAAACACGAAGAAACCAAAGCCACGACTTCGCAAGCGCGGGCTTACGGCAGCGGTCATTACCTGGTGGTTTTCAACCTCAACGAGACCGATTACGTTTGTCATTACATCCTGAACGGCGGTAATAAGGCTGAATTTTTGGAAAAATTCAAAGGCGCCTATTCCGAGGGTTTTGATCCTGATTTACATTTGCAGGCCGTGGGCGTCGCCAACCAAACGACGATGTTGCGTGGCGAGACGGAGGAAGTTCAGCGCCGTTTCAAAGCCGCGATGACCCAAAAGTATGGTGCGGCGGAATTAGAGAAACATTTCCGTTTCTTTGACACGATTTGCGGCGCAACCCAGGACCGTCAGGACGCGCTCGAAAAGCTTTTGCAGACACCTATGAGCCTACTCATCGTCGTGGGTGGTTACAATTCTTCCAACACATCGCACCTGGCGGAAATGGGCGAGGCGAAACTCCCGACGTATTTCATCAAAAACGCGGCGAAGATGGAATCGACTAAATTGATTCATCATTACAACCAGCACATTCGCTCAGAAGTCGTGACGCAAGACTGGCTGCCGGAAGGGAAAATTACTGTCGGCGTCACGGCAGGAGCGAGCTGCCCGAATAACCTGATCGAAGAAACCATCCGCCGACTGTTTGCGTTGCGCGGGATTTCCGTCCAGGAATTGTTGGCGAACTAACGCTCTTCGATTTGGCTTTTGCCAGGCGAGGTTTTTTCTTTTAATAGTGCGATGCCGCGAACCCGAGAAGAACTTGAGGATATAGAACGCCAGATCCTCGCGCCTTACGCGCAATTCAGCGGCGACACTCATGGCCGCGAATATCCCGAAAAGCCGCCGCAATGGCGCACCCAATACCAGCGCGATCGCGACCGCGTCATCCACTCGCGCGCTTTCCGCCGGCTCGAATATAAGACCCAGGTCTTCCTGAATGGCAGCGGCGACCATCTCCGCACGCGATTGACACATACGATTGAAGTGGCGGCGATTTCCCGCAACATTGCCAGCGCCCTCAAGCTCAATACCGATTTGGCGGAAACCATCGCTTTAGCGCACGACCTGGGTCATTCTCCGTTCGGTCACAAAGGCGAAACCGCCCTCGCGCGCCTGATGAAAGGGCATGGCGGTTTTGAGCACAACCAGCACAGCCTGCGCATCGTCGAATCGCTGGAGCAAAAATACCCCAATTTTCCCGGTCTCAATTTATCCTGGGAAGTGCGGGAAGGTTTGGCGAAACATTATACCTCCTACGATCATCCGGATAAAAACAAAGGGTTCGATGCGAAGAATTCTTCATTGGAAGCGCAGATTGCGAACCTGGCCGACGAGATCACCTATTATAGTCACGACCTGGATGACGGGATGGATTCCGGATTGCTCTCGGAAGCAAAATTGATCAAGAACGTCCGCATTTTTGCGCAGGCGGCCCGACTCGTGAAGAAGGAGTTTGGCAATCTGCCGGAGGAGTGCCGCCGCTACTTTATTATCCGCACCATCATTGACATGCAGATTCATGACGTGGTGGCCACCAGCGAGCGGCTCATTCGCGATGCAAAGGTGGCTTCGGCGGATGACGTCCGGCGTTTTTCCAAGGCGCTCATCCAGCACAGCCCGGGGCGGCGCGATGTGAACCTGGAGTTGCGGGATTATCTCTACAAAAACCTGTATTACAATCCCGTCGTGCATGAACCGAATATGCGCGCCGTGAAAATGCTCAAGGAGCTGTTCAACTATTTTCTCACCCACCCGGGTGAAATGGGCAAAGGCTCGCAAAAACGGGTCAAGAAAATCGGGTTGCACCGGGCCGTATGCGATTATATCGCCGGCATGACGGACCGCTATGTGATGATTGAATACCAGCGGATCTTCGAGAAGCCGTTTATGGCTTAAGGCTGTCAATTTTGACAACGGCTTTACCGGAAGAAAGTTCGGCGAGCAATTGCGAAACCGTTCTCCCCTGCCCCGCCAAAATAAAATCAGGCGTGATTTCGTTAAGAGGTTCCAGGACAAACTTTCTTAGATGCGCGCGCGGATGAGGCAAAACTAAATCCGGCGTGTTGCGTGTTTCATTACCGAAGGCAATTAAATCCAGGTCGAGCGGGCGCGGCTCGTTTTGAATCTTCTTTGGTTGGCGGCCGAAGGCAATTTCCAGCACTCGCAACATTTCCAGCAGCATTTCAGGCGTGTCTCCTTTCCTGATGTAAAGACCGGCGACAGCATTAACAAATTTCGGAGAGCCCGGCGGGCAATTGACCGGCGAGGTTTGCCACAGGGAAGATTTTAAAATTGGTTCGTCAGAAAAATTTTGCAGGCAAACCATGGCTTCCAGGATGGTTTTTGCCGAATCGCCGAGGTTGGAGCCTAATGCTACAATGGCCAGTGGAGATTTCATTGCCGCTCAAACCATCTTAACCCATTTGGCAATTCGTCGCTCGCGTATTCAATGTGAAGGACGCGTCGATGAGAAGGGCTTTTTGAAGGCGAGGAGGAATGTATAATCAGGGGCCGCATCAAGAGCGCGCCACCTTTTGGCACTTCACAAATAGAATCTCCATCTTTGCTCAACCTTTCCTTGATTTGGACTGCGTCAAGTTTGCCCCCAGAATGGGAGCCAGAAATGACCTTGAGCGCTCCGTTGTTAGCATCGCAAGTGTCGAGATGCAAACGAATAGTGGCCATGCCTTCCAAAACTTCGCGTGGAGGCTGAACATGAATAATATCCTCTTTAATTGACCATGCTTCGAACCTTGGCGTCTCGATTCGTTCGGCGACGGCGATCGTAACATCCTGGTGCCAGGCAACGCTCCAATTGGCGTCCGGTGTTTTATCAAAAAAAAGTGCGCGAACTGGAAAAACGGGCTTATTAAGCCGACTCTGCAAAATTGACTTAAATCCAGCCGAATTGGCCAACTCATTGATCTTAGGTTGTATCCGTAAAAGATTCCTGAGCCCACCGAGTTTGTTTTTAGTCGCGTCTTTGTGTTGCTGATGAAGAGCAGAAAGTTCATTTGCCAACACATTCCATTCTTCTGGCGGAAGAATGTCGGCTACAATTTCAAACCCGTTTTTTTCGAATTGGCTGGAACCATTTCGCATTCTAAATTCATTTTAATCCCAATACATCCTGCATGTCGTAGATGCCAGGTTTTTGTTTGACGACCCAGAGGGCAGCGCGCAAGGCTCCATTGGCAAAGGTATCGCGACTGGAGGCTTTGTGCGTGAGCTCAAGGCGTTCACCGGCGTTTGCGAAAATGACCGTATGATCGCCCACGACATCGCCGCCACGGATGGAATGGATGCCAATTTCTGACGAAGTGCGTTCGCCGACGATACCATCGCGGCCATGGCGTGCGGCTTTATCCATTTGCAATTTGCGGATGTCGGCAAGGATCTCCACAAGCGTTTTGGCCGTGCCGCTAGGCGCATCCTTTTTCATGCGATGGTGCATCTCCACGACTTCGAGGTCAAACGCGGGGCCGAGAATTTCCGCGGCTTTGCGTGTCAGCCAAAACAGGGTGTTGACGCCCGTAGAAAAATTGGAGGCCCAAACCATGGGCACGGCCTGTTGATGGGCAGTGATGGCTGATTTTTCGGCCTCAGAATGGCCGGTGGTGCCGATGACGACGGCTTTTTTGTTTTTAGCACAAAGCTCAACAACGCCGGGTGTAGCGGAGTGCGAACTAAAATCAATCACTACGTCAGCTTTAGAAATGACGGCGCTTAAATCGTCGCCCTGGTCCACTGTGGCGGCGATCTCCAGATCGCGAAAGTTTTTCGAACAGGCGATGAGCGCGTGTCCCATTCGTCCGCGAGCGCCGGTAATGATGATTTTAGTCATAACGCGGGACTATTTCAAAACGCCACAGCGTTTCATGGTGGCGCGGAACGTGTCACGGTTATTTTTGGCCATGGGGACGAGCGGCAGGCGGTAGTCCTCGGAAATTTTACCCATCATTGCCAAGGCCGCTTTCACCGGGCCGGGATTGGTTTCGATGAACAGGTCTTTGAACAACGGATAATATTTCTCGTGCAGACGGCGCGCGCCGGCGGCGTTGCCGGCCAGGAACAGCTTCACCATTTGCGAGACTTCACGGGGAATCACGTTGGAGGCGACGCTGACGACGCCTTGCGCGCCCACGGACATAAACGGCAGCGTGAGCGAGTCGTCACCGCTCAGGATGCAGAATTTGGGGCCGAGGGCGGCGCGCAGTTGCGACACGCGGTCGCAGCTTCCGCCGGATTCCTTGATGGCGACGATGTTTTTACAATCCTGCGCGAGGCGTTTGACCGTTTGGACGCCGATTTCCACGGCGGTGCGGCTGGGAACGCTATAGAGCACGATGGGCAGTTTCGTAGCGCGCGCAATGGCTTTAAAATGTTGGTAGAGGCCTTCCTGGGTTGGTTTATTGTAGTAAGGCGAGACCTGGAGCGAGGCATCGGCACCGGCTTCTTCAGCGGCGCGGGTCAGGTAAATGGCCTCGGCGGTGGAATTACCGCCAGTGCCGGCCATGACTTTGATGCGGCCGCGGGCAAAGTTTATTGCGCTTTGGATGACGGCGATGTGCTCTTCGTAAGTGAGCGTGGCAGATTCGCCGGTGGTGCCGGCGGGAGCAATGCCGTCCACGCCGCCCTTGACTTGAAAATCGATGAGTCGTTCAAAGGCGGTTTCATCCAGACGTCCGTTTTTAAAGGGCGTGACGATTGCAGTATAAGTACCGGTAAACATACAGCATTTCAGTAAAGTAAAAATGAAGGCGGTTGGCGAGAAGGAAATCAGTGGAATTCAGATGCCAGGAGGGAAACTGTAGGTTAGGCATTATATATGTCGAAAATCGTCATAAACCGTTGATTTTAACGGCATAACAAGTGCTGCTTCCGGCGCATGATTCTGACGAAGAATACCTTTGAACCGCAACTCACATCATTGGATACCGCACGCCGGGCACCACTTTTCCGCCGTACGGGCAAGCTCGTCGCAGTTTTTGCCTGGTTGATCATTGCCTTGATTCAGCCGGTGGCGGCGCAAGTCTATATTCAAATCGTAAACGACAGCGGATTGCCGGACAGCAATGTCTGGGTAAAAGTTCCCGGTTACGCGATCGGGAGCAACCCGACGACGACGCCCAGTGATTTGTTTGTGGACCTGGGCAACACCAATCCTCCCGAACCCACCTCGGTGCAACTTTCCACCCTGCCGACGGATGGCACGACCATATCATCGATTTCCGGAAATACGGACACGGTTTACACGTGCCAGGTGGATTACGTTAATTCAGGCGGGATGTACTTTACCTATAACACGCCTTTTACCTTTACCAACGGACTGACGCCCAGTCCGCCGCCCAACAGCGCGGGCAATGCGTATCGTTATGACTACGCGGAGTTCACGATCAATGACACAAACGCGGCGAACAACGCCATCGACGTGACGTACGTGGACAAATTCGGTATTCCCCTGCAATTGGAATGGTTCAACGGAGCCAGTTCAAATCTGGTGGCCGGCTCGTACGTTTATCTGTCGACCATGAGCCTGGTGAAGGCTTTCGAGAACGCCGGGTTGGGACAGGCGATATTTTCTCTCGGCAGTTCGGATATCTCGGCCGGATGGACTTACTCGGGGCCGGATTCGTACACAAATTTTGCGCGCATCCTTGCCCCGCAGAAAGTCAGCGGCACGACGTCCTCGGTCTTTCCATATCCTTCAATCACGAATTACTTAAATTCCCTGGCGGGCAATCCGTTTTGGATGAACGGAGCAGCTCCGCAAGGCGGGTATTACTATGTCGGCTATGAAGCCAGCATCGATCCTAATTCAAGCGGATGGGAAGTTACCCTGGCGCCGACCACCAATTATCCTCCCTATATGGCGAGCATCCTCGGCGCCGCGGGCGCGCTTCCCTATACGAGCACCATCACTTTTGAAATCAGCAACACGAATGCGAGCCAATACGTCTATGGCGCTCCTGTTGGCCCCGGCTATTACTCGGTGAATGGTATTTCGATTACCAACACTACCAGTCCGACTTATAAGGTGGAAACATGGATGATTGGAGATGTATTGTCGTCGCTCAATTTTGGTTTTTGGGGCGGCGTCTATGGCACCAATTCGGCGGACTGGTTTTCCACAATGAAATGGACGGCGTTTCCTTTCGGGTCAGCACGGCCAACCAACGACGGCTATTACAATCCTTACGCCGCTTTAATCTATGATTACGCTGACCCATACAGTTTTGCATTTTCAGAACGGATCACCCCTGATGTTTTGATGACGCCCACTAACGGTGATACAGTGCGGATCACCATCCTGCCGGACAACCGCCTGGATTCGCCGGTGGTTTCAACCGGCTTGATCACGACAAACTCAATCACGCTCAATTGGAATGCCGTCACGGGTGCCGGCGGCTACCAGGTAAATGTCCTGCGTCCGCTGGGGGTTCCTTCCATTTTGACGAGCGGCACGAGCTATACGCTCACGAACCTGCAAGCGGGCACACCGTATGAGGTGTCCGTGCAGGCGACCAATGTCGTGAACGGGAACCCGATAGCGACCCCCGCGCGGCCTGTTTACGCCACGACCACCGGCACTTATTTGTCCGTTACCAACGCGACCGGCAACAATTTAATCCCAGTTAAAATTACCTTTGGCGCGTCGGACACCTACTACCAGATAGGAGCGGTTTATGTTAATGGATTTCAAATGTTACGGACCAATAGCGTTAATACCACTCCCTGGCTAAATACCAACGGCCAGCCCATCGGCTGGATCGCTTCCCCGGGCACCAACCAGGTGGTCCTGACCGTGGTGGACAGCAACAACCGGGTAATCTTCAATAACTGGCTCCAATTTGATCTCGCGCAGCCTTTCACGTTTACCAATGATGGCACGAATGCCGACGGGTTAGTTAGTTTTGACACCACCAATTCCGCCATCTCAGACATTGTCATGGGTGGCCAAAAGCTTAGCCAGCCGGCACCGGCGGTGACCGGGCCGCCCAACGTGATTGTGGGGGCCATTCCGGGTTTTGGTGCCAGCGTCGTAGGCGTGACAAATTATTTGGGGAGTGCGACCAACTTTATCATCAGCCTTCCGGCGAGCGCAGTTACCGTCGGCTTAAGTTATGTGCCGGCGGAAACCCGAAAATTCGCGCCGGTCGGCTCGTCGCTCCCGTCTGCCCCGACCTGGGGAAGTTTAGTGAGGCTCCCCAATGGCGATTTCCAATTGGAGTACACGAATGACAGCACCCTGAATTTTAACGTTTATGCGTCGACAAATTTCGTGGATTGGAAGATGATTGGAACGGGCATTAATCTCTCGCCCGGCCTATATCAATTCACTGACTCCAACGCATCTGGTTATAAATACCGTTTCTATCAGTTGCGTTCGCAATAGGTGACGTTTATCGTCCCCTACTTTTTTTCCGCCTCGAGGCTGGCGAAGAGATTTTCCAGGCTATTGAGCTTGGTTTGTTGGGACTGGCCTTTGAGGTTCAAAATTTGGCGCAGGTATTCAACGCCGTCGGGCACGGTGCGAACGGATTTGGGAAGGAGCGCGCCGGCGGCATTGGGATGGCCGCCGCCCTGGAACCGTTCCGCGACTTTCAGCGCTTCGCCGTTATGGCTGCGGAAGCTGGCAAAAACGAGATTGCCGCGCCGAAAAAGCGTAACGAGAATCGGATACTTCGTGGCCTTCTCTTCCAGCAACTGATGAACAATTAAATTATTATTGCCGACGACGGTATCCACGTAGCCAAGAGTCGGCGAGATTTCTGTGATATTCGATTTACTCCATTCAAAGCCGATCGGGTTTTCGATTTTGCGTTTGACGGCCATGACTTCGAGGAGCTTGTGGTCGAGCAATTTTTCGACCTGGCCATCAATGAGCGCGTGCAAATTCCAGAATTGATAACTCTTCACCAGGTTGGCGTAATCGCTGGCGAGGATAAAATCGGGATCGTCCACGAGGAACAAATCAGCGACGTTATTCAAATGCACGAGGCGGTCAAGCTCGGGCGATTGGATGCCGTTTTCCTTGCACAAATCGTAGCAAAGCGAGGCTGCGGATTTGTTCAGGTCATGGACGAGCGTGGCATTCTTGGGAAGCACGTCGGTGATGTGATGGTCAATCACGACCCACTCGGGCTTGTCCATGCGCTGCTCAAAGGTGAAGTCCGCCACCCAGGCGGCCCTTTCGCGCAGATCGCGCTGTTTCCAGAAATTGTAGTGGTAGGCCTCAAAGCGAATGTTCGCGCCGAAAAGCTTTTTGGCGAGTCGCTGAAGAAGCACCCCGGAAAGGAACCCGTCCAAATCGCTTTCATGCGTAAAGATAACTTCCGGTCGTGGCAAAGCCCTCATTTGCCATAAAATAGCTCAGATTCACAGTCATGGCGAGCGGCAAATTTAAGAATGCTAAACACCCCCTCACTTCACCCTAACCCTCTCCGCTCCCATTTAGAATGGGAGCGGAGAGGGAACAGCGGGCGGCGATGAACTACTCTCTGAAATTCAACCGCTTGCGACTAATACCGACACTCGGCAAATATCTTAAAAATGTTTTGAAATCCATGTGATTTTAAGTCAATCTATGCGTTCGCTTTGCAGCAAATTATTGAATGAAACGCACGCATCATTGCAACGAATTGCGCCCGTCACATATCGGGCAGATCGCCACTCTTTCCGGCTGGGTCCATTCCCGGCGTGACCTCGGAGGCCTGATCTTTATTGACGTCCGCGACCGCGAAGGCCGCACGCAAACAGTTTTTGATCCGTCTGATTTGCCCAAGGAACTTTTTGAGCGCGCGGAGAAATTACGGAGCGAATGCGTGGTCAGCATCTCCGGCAAAGTCCGCCAGCGTCCCCAGGGAACCAACAATCCTAAAATCGCCACGGGCGAAGTGGAAATCCTCGTACAATCACTTGAGGTGCTGAACATGGCCGACGTGCTGCCCTTCCCCGTCGATGACCCGGAAGTGGCAAGCAAAGTCAATGAGGAGCTGAGGCTGAAATACCGTTACCTCGATTTGCGCCGACCCGAGATGGCGCGGAACCTGAGATTGCGCAGCAAGGTGGCCATTGCCACCCGGCAATACATGGACGAGCAGGGATTCCTGGAAGTGGAAACGCCAGTGCTGTTTAAATCCACGCCGGAAGGCGCGCGGGAATTCCTGGTCCCTAACCGCCGCGACCCGGGAACGTTTTATGCCCTGCCGCAATCGCCGCAACAGTTCAAACAAATCCTGATGGTGGGCGGCGTGGAGCGTTATTTCCAAATCGCCCGCTGTTTCCGCGACGAAGACCAGCGCGCCGACCGGCAGCTTGAATTCACTCAGGTGGACATCGAGATGTCGTTTATCGAGCGCGAAGACATTTATAATTTGATTGAAGGGCTGCTCAAGCGAGTTTGGAAAGTAGCCACGGGCCAGGACATCCCGACGCCGTTCAAGCGTTTGCGTTTCGAGGAAGCGCTGAACCGGTACGGTATTGATAAGCCGGACACGCGGTTCGCGATGGAGCTGGTGGATTTCACGGAAGAATTTCGCGCGAGCGCATTTAAAGTGTTTTCGGGCGCGGTCGCCAACGGCGGTGTGGTCAAGGCGCTGAATGCCAAAGGGCTGGCCGGGGCGACGCAAGGCCAGATCGAAACGATGACCGAGTACGCGAAGAGTTTCGGCGCCAAAGGCCTGGCGTACATCAAGGTGGAAAACGGCGAATGGAAGTCGCCGATCGTGAAGTTTTTTAACGAAGCGGAAAAAGCGGCGCTGACCACAAAATTAAAAATCGAGGAAGGTGATTTGATTTTATTTGCTGCCGACCAATGGCTGAATGCCTGCGAAATCCTTGGCAAAATCCGGCTCTATTGCGCGGAGGTTTTGCGCGAGCAGGGCAAACTGACTCTTGATCCGAATCGTTATGATTTCCTGTGGGTCGTTGATTTCCCGCTCATGAGTTTTGATAAGGAACAGAACCGGTGGTATTCGAGCCATCATCCTTTTACCGCGCCGGTGGCGGAGGATGTTCCGTTGTTGAAGACCGAGCCCAAGCGCGTTCGCGGTCAGCATTATGACATTGTCGTGAACGGCGTGGAACTGGGCGGTGGTTCGATTCGTATTCACCAGCCGGACGTGCAGAAGACAATCTTCGAAGATGTGCTGCAAATTTCGCCGGAAGAAACGAAGTTGCGTTTTGGCTACATGCTGGAGGCGTTTCGTTACGGTGCGCCGCCGCACGGCGGCATTGCGCTGGGTTTTGACCGCATGATTGCGATTCTTTGCGGCACAACGAGCATTCGCGACGTGATTGCGTTCCCGAAAACGGCCAAAGGCGTTGACATGATGACGGATTCCCCTGCCCCGGTCACGGCACGGCAGTTGCGCGACCTGTACATCGAAGTCAAAGCGGCCAAGAAGGAATAACATGGGCCTGATTGTCCAAAAATTCGGCGGCACATCCGTCGGAAATCCTGAACGCATCAAGAACGTCGCCAAACGCGTGGCGGAATATCGCGCGCGCGGCGATAGCGTCGTCGTCATCGTCTCGGCGATGAGCGGGGTCACGGATAATTTAATCAAGCTGGCCAAGGAAATCATGCCGCTGCCAAACGAACGCGAAATGGACGTGCTCCTGGCCACTGGCGAGCAACAGACCATCGCGCTCACGGCCATCGCGTTGCATTCCCTGAATGTGCCCGCCGTGTCGCTCACCGGGGCCCAGGCGGGCATCACCACGGACGGTGTTCATACCAAAGCGAAAATCCACAACATCACACCGAAAAAAGTCCATGAGCTGTTGAAGCAAGGCAATGTCGTGATCGTGGCTGGCTTCCAGGGTGAGACGCCGGAAGGACAGATTACGACACTGGGCCGCGGCGGCTCGGATTTGACGGCAATCGCGCTGGCGGCGGCGCTGAAAGCCGACCTTTGCCAGATTTATACGGACGTAGACGGCGTTTACACCGCGGACCCGCGCATCGTGCCAACCGCTAAAAAGCTCACAGAAATTTCTTATGACGAAATGCTGGAACTCGCCAGCCTGGGCGCCAAGGTAATGCAATCGCGCTCAGTGGAATTTGCGAAAAAATTTGGAGTGATCTTTGAAGTCCGCTCCAGCCTAAATGACAACCCCGGAACCATTGTGAAAGAAGAAACCAAAAGCATGGAAGGCGTCGTCGTGCGCGGCGTGGCGCTCGACAAAAACCAGGCCAAAGTCACGCTCGTGGGCGTGCCGGACAAGCCGGGTGTGGCCGCGAAAATTTTCAAGGCGCTGGGCGATGCAGCGGTGAACGTGGACATGATCGTGCAGAACATCAGCCACGGCAGCGGCACACCGCAGACGGACATTTCGTTCACCGTTGAGAAAGCGGATTTGCTCAAAGCCCAAAAGGTGATTGATTCTTTGAAAGCCAAAGTGGGCCTGCGTGATGTTATTACGGCGGAAAAGATCGGGAAACTTTCCATCGTGGGCGTGGGCATGAAATCGCATACGGGCGTCGCCGGTAAATTGTTTGAAACGCTGGCGGATTCAGGTGTGAACATTGACATGATTTCGACTAGCGAGATCAAGATTTCCGTCGTGATTGATTTAGCCAAGGGCGAAGCGGCGATGAAGGCGATCCATTCCGCATTCATCGGTTAATTTTTCAGGCCGCAACGTGAATGCGGCTTGACGGAAGCTATGTTCCGACCACAATCAGCCGGTCTATGACCAAAGCAAACCCGACGTCACGGGGTTGGATGTTCGGAGTATCGTTTGGGCTCGTATTAGTAGCCTATCTTGCCATCGGCGCCTGTTCAATTCATGCGCCGTTTTTTGCACTCGACGACATGGACGAACTTTACCTGGTTCGTGCCAGTAGTTCCTGGGTAGCCCTGGTGGGGACTGACTTATACCATTTTTTCCGCCCCATCAAAAACCTGATGTTCGTGGCTTACAACTGGCTTTATAACCATGGAGGCATGATTCCAGTGCGAACTATGGCCCTGGGCATTGGCGTATTCAGCGCCTGCGCCGTTTTTAAATTGTGCTGCCGGTTGCTGGCCGACCGCAATTGGGCCCTAGTCGCTACGGCGATTTGGTTATTATCCCCCACGCTGGTCTCGAGTACGGCCTGGCTGAGCGCCTCAAATATCCTGTTGATGACGGGACTGGCTGCCGTGGCGGTGACTTTACATGATTTAGCATGCGAATCTGAAGAGCCTACAACCGGGAGCAGCAAAATTACCGGTAAAATTTGGGGCGCGTTTGCGTTGCTTTTCCTGCTGCTGGCTTTGTTTTCTTACGAAGGCGCTATCAGCGTGGTCGCATTGTTTTTCGCGGTGGATTGGTATCTTCATCCGGAAAGGCTTAAACGTCTTTTCACGTGGGCGCTTTATTCTCTGTATGGCATGGCGTTTGTTTTTTACATGGTGTTGCGTCATCAAGCACAGTCTACTCAAACGGTATTGGGAGGTTTTTCGAACGTCTCCCGCTTCCAGGCGGCAGTTTCATCCGGGTACATCACGATGTTGCACACCAGTGTCTGGCTTTGGCCGTTCAATCGCATGGCAGTTTTCGGCG
>DATJXK010000232.1:0-10470 GCA_035500235.1 Pseudomonadales bacterium
CCTGTCACTAGGTGGGGCGAGCGTCCCCGCGAGCCGAAGCTTCAGCCGTGATAATGCGCGCACCGCGTTTATAGCCGAGGTATGAGTACATCCAATTCAATAGCACGGCCACGCGATTGCGGAAGCCGATGAGGAAAACGATGTGCACGAATAGCCAGAACAGCCACGCGAGATAACCGGAGAGATGAATCCTTTTAAGCCAGGCAACGGCAGCGGAACGGCCAATCGTGGCCATCGTTCCTTTGTCGAAATATTGAAAAGCCGGCTGCGCCTGCTGCGGGCCGAACCGAATCCATTTCGCAATAATGCCGGCGGCGTGCCGGCCCATCTGCATCGCCGCGGGCGAGACACCGGGAACGGGCTTGCCGTCCTGGTCCAGGACCAGCGCCATGTCGCCAATGGCAAAGACTTCCGGGTGGCCCGGCAGGCTTAAGTCCGGGTTCACTTTCACGCGGCCCGCTTTGTCCAGTTCCACACCCAGCTTTTGAGTCAGGCCCGAGGCGGAAACTCCCGCCGCCCACAAAATCGTCCCCGCCTGGATACGTTCCCCGCTCTGCAATTCCACTTCGCCTTCGCGAATGTCTTTCACGCGCGTGGAGGTGCGCACGTGTACGCCCAGCGCTTCCAATTGCCGTTGCGCGCTGGCCGAAAGGTCTGGCGGGAAATTACCGAGCACTGCCGGCGAACCTTCGAGCAAAATGATGCGCGCCTGCGTGGGATCAATGTGCCGGAAATCCCGGCGCAACACCGTGCGCGCCAGTTCGGCAAACGCGCCGGCCAGTTCCACGCCCGTCGGGCCGCCACCAATCACGACGATGGTCATCAGCTTCTCGTGTTCGCTTTTTTCCGCCTGGTTTTCCGCCTTTTCGAACGCCATGAGCACATGGCTGCGGATGCGCAGGGCGTCGTTCAGGGATTTCAGGCCGGGCGCAAACGCTTCCCATTCCGGATGACCGAAGTAACTGCTGCGGCCGCCCAGTGCGAGCACGAGGAAATCGTATTTAAGCGTGTTCTCACGCAGGCAAACTTTCTTTTCAGTGAGGTTGATGTCCATGGCTTCGTCCATCAAAACCGTGATGTCCGGGCGGTCAACCAGGATGGAGCGGATGGGCTGGGCGATTTCCGTGGCCGCCAGGCCCGCGGTGGCCACCTGGTAGAGCAGGGGCTGGAACAAATGATGGTTCGTGCGGTCCACGAGCGTGATGCGCGCGTCCGGGCTGTGCAGGTTTTTTACAAATTCCAACCCGCCAAAACCTCCTCCTAAAACCACGACATGAAATTTGACGGCCATAAGGGAGATTTTCCGCTAAAAGCAGCAGAAAATCTAGTTCGTAGATGATGGTTAATGGTTGATGGCAAATGTCCGTCGCCCCCCGGGGGGGCCTTCCGTAGCCTACAATAGGTTACAATAGCTTTCCGTAGGCTTCCGAGCCACAGATGAACACAGATGAAACACAGATTTAAACAATCTTTTTATTCTTAAAAACCCTTGGACTGGGTTGGATTAGGTTGGACTAGCCTTGACCCGGCTTTACGGCGGCAATGGCCGCCACCTTCCTACTCGCATAGAGGCCTCCCCGCCTGGGCCGCCTTCAAAATGTCAAAGAACTGGGTTCATCGCGTTTGAGACGACGCACCATCCATTATCAACCATCAATTGCCGACGTTCGCAACCGAAACTTGACTCCTGGTTGTTCACGCGATAAATGAGGACTGCCCTATAAACGGAAAAATGAGCATGAAAATCATGCGGATGGTGGCTTTCGCATTTTTCATCCCGTCCATTTCAATGCTTGAGACGGTAGAAACTGTTTCCAGCGGGCGCCGATGGAAGCGCGACTTGATTCTCTAGATTGGAGAAGTTGAGAACAGGCACATTGGTCACAGCCGCCCAGTTCAACAGGTCCGGGCTCTGCTGCAAGGTAAAGCTGAGAGACGGAACAATCCACGAAATGAGAGTATTGTTGGAAACGGAGAGGCTTAACACCGGCGCAGGCGTGGTTTGCCCGACATAGATTCCGCCGGTGAAGGAAGGATAGCCCATGACGGCCACGTATTCATTTCCGTCTGCGGACATGGCGGCGCAGGTCCAGGATGCGCTGGGCACATTGTTGGAAACCCAGGTATTTCCTGAATCGGTTGAAGTCCAGATTCCGCCGTTGCCGATGCCGAAGGTGACATTGCCGCTGTTGGCCAGCGCCACGGCTTTCGTCCCATCGGCGGACATGGCCACGCTGTTCCAGTTGTTGGTGGGCAGGCTCGTCTTGGTCCAGTTCACGCCGGCGTTGGTGGAACTATAAACGTTGCCCATAGAATAACTGCAAGCCAGCAGTTCATTTCCATTCGCGGAGGAAGCGACACTATACCAGTTGGCGATGGGTGCATTGGTGAGTCTTGCCCAATTCACTCCCCGGTTGGTGGAAGCATAAAGCAAGGTCGGGGTCGCCACAATCAATCGAACCCCATCGGCCGAACTGGCAATATACACCCCATCGGGCGCACCGGTCTGGATCGTCCAGGTGGCTCCTGAATTGGTGGAAGTGGAAACCAACGCCGAATAATTCACGGCGGCGATTCTAGTTCCATCCGCGGATGACGCGATCGCATTCCATTCTCTTGCGCCCGTACTGATCGATGGGACAAACGTGGTTCCTAAATTTGTATAAATGGGACCGGCGCTGGGTTGTCCAATCGCAGCGAACAGTTTGCTTCCGTCCGCCGACATAGCAACCGCTTCCCAATCTGCGCTCAAATTGGTAGCGACGTTCCAGGTAACGCCATTATTGGTCGAGATATAAACTCCTCCGCGCGCGCCCTGCTCGGCATTAGCCGCCGCGATTAATTTGCTGCCGTCGGCTGAACAGGCGACAGATTGCCACGTTGCGGGCGGAACGTTGGCGAAGGGAAATGGTAAAAATGAAATGACGGCGCTCGACACACTGCCCAGGAAGTTGGAAGCGACCACTTGATAACTATAGCCTGAAGTTTGGGGCAGGCCGGCGATGAGACTGCTCACATTCAACGAAACGGCGCCGGCTCCCGCATCCATCAAAGGCGTGGAATTGGTAAGTAATCCGCCTTTGACTCCCCACGTGAAATAAACAGTCGTGTCCCAGCCTTCAGGATTAACCGAGGCGGATAAAGTGGTGCCGTTCGCGCTATTGACGGGCAGGAAATTTGTGATGATCAGCGGGGCGAAACCATTCGTGAACGAAACATCATTGCCATAGATGATGCCAAAATCATTTAGCGCATCGAGCTGGTAGTGATAAATGTTTCCAGGCAATCCATTCAATGCCACGCTCAAGTTGGTAGTTCCGCCGCCGTCCGCGATAATGGTTATATCAGCAATGTTTCCGTAGTTGGTGGTGGTTCCCCAATCGAACCATGCGATCGTTTCATCGGCGCCAACCATGGCCAAGCCATTTAACACCGAGCCGGTGGCGGAAATACCACTGGCCGGCAGGGTGGTCACCAGCGTTGGCATGACTGTAAGCAGGGCGCTGCTGCTTAAGGCGCTGCCAAAATTATTGCTCACCAGCACCGCATAGGAGGCAGTGTCGGCGAAGTTGACATTCGTGATACTGAACGTGCTATTGGTGGCATTTAGGATAGCGACATTGTTGGATGTCCATTGATAAACAAATGGCGCGGCGCCGACGACGGTAACGTTGAACGATATATTTCCACTGATAGCAATCTCCTGAGTGGCTGGCTGGGTGGTAATGATGGGAGGAACAATGGCAGGTTGGTTTACGAAAACCTGAATGCGACTGTTACCAGTATCGGCCACATAAATAAGATTCCCACTGCCACTCACGGCAACGCCTTCGGCATTGTTAAACTGGCCGTTGCCGATGCCGTAGCTGCCCCACTGAGTCAAGTAACTGCCGTTGCTATCGAATTTTTCAATGCGATCGTTGCTTAGATCTGCCACATAGACATGGTTGCTGCTATCTATAGCGATGCCCCCAGGAGTCTCAAATTGGCCGTTGCCAGTTCCCGCACTTCCCCACTGAGTCAAGTAATTGCCATTGCTGTCGAATTTCTCAATCCGGGAGTTATTGTCGTCCGCCACATAGATATTGTTGTTGTTGTCCACGGCGATGCCTTCGGGACCGTCAAATTGGCCATTGCCAGTGCCGAAAGTGCCCCATTGAGTCAAATAATTGCCATTGCTATCGAATTTCTGAATACGATTATTAACGCCGTCTGCCACATAGACAGCATTGTTGTGGTCAATGGCGATATAACCGGCGTATTGAAACTGGCCATTGCCGGTGCCGAAACCTCCCCACTGAGTCAGGTAATTGCCATTGCTGTCGAATTTCTCAATCCGAAAGTTGCCGTAGTCCGCCACATAGATATTGTTGCTGCTGTCAATGGCGATCCCTTCGGGTTGCTCAAATTGGCCATTGCCATATCCGCTACTTCCCCATTGGGTCAAATAGTTCCCGCCGACATCGAATTTTTCAATGCGACGGTTACCTACGTCGGTCACATAAACATTATTACCACCGTCAATGGCAGCAGCAGCGGGAACGTTAAATTGAGCGTTGTTAGTTCCCAGGCTACCCCACTGAAACAAATAGGTTGGCGGGTTATCCGCGTGCACCGGTGTCACCAGACATGGCAAACCAACTATCAGAAACAAGGCCAGCAATCCGGCGGAGCGCGTCCGCGCCATCAGTTTTTGGGAAAGACTCAGGTCGTTCATAAAATTGCTTTCTGATTAAATTTCCTCGTTTGGCGAGGGATTTTGATGTGACAGACAGCGTCCTATAGCCGCAAATAAACGTTAAATTTTGGGTATAAAATATCCTTATCTGAACTTCTTGACTCTAAATAATAAGAAATCAGAATGCAAGAAGAAAGTAAAACTTTTATGGCGATGGCTGTTCCTGACAGAGCCGCAAGGAACGCAACGGCCATTTTACCACAAGATTTCCAGGCCGGAACCGAAACTTGACTCCTGGTTGTTCACGACCTGGCAGAGATTTTTTCGTCCCTGCGGGACTTTGATTTGTTTACCTGGCGATTTCCCCAGCACTAAAGTGCCGGGCTATTTTCATGCGAGGCGGGACTACCTCCTTTATGCCACAAATGACAAGGCCAGAATTTAAACAATTGAAAACAATAAGAATAACTGTTATGCTGCGACGTACAGCCCGCCTATATGATCAATAAAACCTATCTATTGATAGCGGTCCCCACCGTCATAATCGCAGGTGCGGTGATTAAAAGTTATGCCCAGACCTGGAGCAGCACGAGCGCCCTGGGTTATGGCTATGAAAGCGTGTGGGAATCAGCCAACGGTATGATTGTCATTGCCTCAAGCTCCACATGGACCCCGGCTATTTCAACTAATTATGGCACCACTTGGAATACCAATACAACCACCCATGGCTTCACTTTGACCAACATTTTCAGCATGCTAGCCTCTTCGGCAGATGGCACAAAATGGGTGGGAACATTCAATAGCGCCATGGACTATATCTATGTTTCCACGAATTCAGGCCAAAGCTGGGCTCCGACCGCTTCGCCATCCAGTTCCCAATGGGAGGCCGTCGCTTCCTCAGCGAACGGTAACATCCTCGCAGCGGCGATTTTTAATGGAACAATTTATTATTCGACCAATGCCGGATCAACCTGGCAGTCGAGTGGCGCACCCGTTAAGAGGTGGGAAGCGCTTTCAATGTCAGCGGACGGAACTAAAATCATCGCAGCGGCGAACAATGACACTATTTATGCTCTAACCAATTTCGGGGGGACATGGATGCCGACGGGAGCATCCAGCGATTCCTGGGTATCGCTGGCCGGGTCAGCGGACGAATTACGATTGGTGGCCTCTTCCGGCAGCGGCACTTATGTTTCAAGCGATGCGGGGTGGATTGGACACCTGGCACTAATATCAGCGGGCGGGTGACATCCTCCGCCGATGGATCCAAGCTGGCGGTTTTCAGTGGTACCAGGATTTACTCGTCCAGCGATTACGGAAATACGTGGGTCTCCAATGGCTGGCCAAACAATTGTGCCTATCAGGACATATGTTCTTCCGCTGACGGCAACCGGTTATTCGCCGTTGGCGCCGGTTTAACCGGGATATGGACGTGCCCATTAAATACTTCAGCGAACTTAAAAATCAAACGAACTACCTTCACCAATGTGATGGTTTCGTGGGGAGTGCCTTCAACCAATTTGGTCTTGCAGCAGAATTTGGATTTGACCACTGCCCAATGGTCTAATGTGACGAACCAGCCAGTTCTCAATTTAACCAATCTTCAAAACCAGGTAATGCTGCCATTGCCACCCGGCAGCGCTTTCTACCGGCTCAAAACTCCCTAACCGCCGGCGGGCCTGTTTTTTCCAGGCTCAATAACAATTACCTTTCACGCTTTCGCGCGAACCATTCTCAGTTGATGTCCTGCGGCGGCACGACGCTTTAATCACGCAAAGCGGAATGTCACCCATCCCGTGAGGATAGAGTGTTACCTGTCCGGTGAGGAGAATCCGGCTCCCATCCCGCCAATAACTTCCCGGCGGCGCTTTGGCCGGCTATTTGGCTCAGGCCTTAATAAACGCCAGCAAATCCTTATTGATGGTGTCGGCTTCGGTCGTGGGCATGCCGTGCGGAAATCCCTTGTAGGTTTTCAGCGTCCCGTTCTTGAGCAGCTTGGCCGATAACGGTGCGGAGTCGGCGTAGGGTACGATCTGGTCGTCGTCACCGTGCATCACCAATACCGGCACGGTGATTTTCTTCAAATCTTCGGTGAAGTCAGTTTGGGAAAAAGCGACGATGCCATCGTAGTGCGCCTTGGCGCCGCCCATCATGCCTTGTCGCCACCAATTCCAGATCGCCCCTTGCGAAACTTTCGCGCCGGGCCGGTTGAAGCCGTAGAAAGGTCCCGCCGGGATATCGTAATAAAATTGGGCGCGGTTGGCAGCCAGTTGCGCCATGAATCCATCAAACACTTCTTTGGGCAACCCGCCGGGATTGGCCGGCGTCTTGACCATGAGCGGAGGCACCGCCGACAGGATCGCCGCTTTGGCCACACGGCTTTCGCCATGGCGCGCGATGTAATGGACCACTTCGCCGCCGCCGGTGGAATGGCCGACGTGCACGGCGTTCTTCAGGTCGAGATGGGTCACCACGGCGGCGAGATCATCCGCGTAATGGTCCATATCATGGCCGCTGCCGGGCTGGCTGGAACGCCCGTGCCCGCGACGGTCATGGGCGACGACGCGGAAACCCTGGTTGAGAAAGAAAAGCATCTGCGCATCCCAATCGTCCGCGGAAAGCGGCCAGCCGTGGCTGAAAACAATCGGTTGTCCTTTGCCCCAGTCTTTAAAGTAAATTTGCACGCCGTCGTTGGTGGTGATGTAGCTCATAGGATTTCCTTTCACGTTGTTTCAGTTGCTCTGTTTCAAATCGGGTAAAAACCCTCCTTCGGAGCCCATATTAAATTTCGGATTTGAAGTGTCAAGCCGGTTGAATAGATGGCAGTTAAGCCAGGGCTCGACAACACACGCGGGTGGTATCCCGCCCCACCGATGTGGTTACTCAAAGGCAAATTGCCCGGCGCAAAAAATAGCGCTTGCCATTTTCAGTAGTTTAATTAATAATTGACATCATTGTTTTTATCAGAAAAAACAATGGCCGGCGTAGTAATTTTAAAAGCAAAACCGAACCGACCTCAAAGATATGAAACCCCTGGTAATATTCGCAATTTTGGCCGGGCTGGGCATCGGCGCCGTTCCGGCCCATGCGGACCTGGCCCAATGGCTCACGGCGGTCAATGCCGGATCGCCCACCTATGAAGCGACCCAGATATCGCCTCTCCCCACGACCATTAACATCGGAAGTCTTTCGGGTAATAATACTTATGAGTTTATTGTCAACGGCCAGATAGGGCCATCCACTTCCGGCGCTCTCATGGCGGATGGGTCGCAGGCTATCAAATTCGACCAGTACCCCAATACCGGGCTCTACGGTGCCACACAATACGGCATCGCTGATTATGATTTCGGCGAGCCGACAACTGTGGGTAATAACGTCGTGCTGGATTTCGTGGCGAATAGTGGAACCGGAACCACGTCGCTCTTTGTGAACGGAGCGGCTGAAGGCACGGCGGTTCCGTTTGCTTTGACGCTGAGCGGGAATGTCACCGTCGGCGCGGCGTTCGGAGCGGTGGGTAATCAGGGATTTTTTGATGATTTCAATGGCCAGATCCTTGGTTTAGCGACCTTTGACTCTGGGCTTTCGGGCAATCAGATCATGCAACATGCGAATGCCTTCTTCGCTGTGCCGGAGCCCAGCTCTTTGGCCATGTTCATGAGTCTCGGTGTTAGTGGCCTCTGGATGGTACGCAGGCTGCCTCGCCGCAGGAAATAGTCCGAGTGGCATCCCACAACTACGAGATGAGGTTTTCGCTTTTTCTTTACGCGATCAAGAGCGATTCTTGATGTCCCAGGCATCGCGCAAGCCGTCGCCGAGGAAGTTCAGCGCGAGCAATGTCGTCACAAGGATGCCGCCGGGGAAAATAATCAGCCACCAATAAACGCGGACGGCGTTGATCTGGCCGACGCCTTCGGCAATGAGTGTGCCCCAACTGGCCATCGGCGGCTGGACGCCCAGGCCGAGGTAACTCAAAAACGATTCGTAGAGAATAATCGCCGGCATCGTGAGCGCGAGGTACGTGATGACGATGCCAAAGATGTTCGGGATGATGTGCCGCGCGAGGACCCATTGCGGCCTGGCGCCGAGTGCGCGGCTGGCTTCTACAAAGGCCCGCGTGCGCAGCGAAAGGACCTGGCCGCGAACAATCCGCGCCATCGTGAGCCACGACACTGCGCCCAACCCGAGGAACAGCAGCATGATGCGAAATTCGCCCGCCAGGGCAGGGGAATGTTCGATGAACTGCGATCGCCTCATAATTTCTCCGCCGGTCGTAATCAGCACGGCGACAAAAATGATTGTCGGCAGCGAGTAAAGGACATCCACAATCCGCATGAGGATACTGTCCGTTCGTCCGCCAACGTAACCAGCCACCGCACCCCAAAGAACTCCGATGATAAGGCTGACCAATGTGCCGACCACGCCGACCAGCAGGGAGATTTGCGCGCCAAAAAGCACGCGCGAAAAAACGTCGCGCCCGTGTTTATCCGTGCCGAACCAATAGTGTGCGTTGGGCGCGAGAAATTGTGCCTCGGAGACGTGATTAGGATTGTGAAGCTGCGCAAAATCGGTCGGGGCGACTTTCAAAATCAGCGGCCAGGCGAGCACGGCCACAAATAATGCCGCCAGGTACCATGCGCTTAAAACCGCCGCGCGATTGCCTTTGAAGCGCAGCCATGCGCGTCGCCCGGGCGAAAAATGCTCCGGACGTTCGGCGCCTGGTTGCGACTCAATGGTGCTGGCCTCATTCATATTTCACGCGCGGGTCGAGCACTGTGTAGGCAAAGTCCACGAATAAATTCAGGGCGATGAGCAGGACCGCGTACAGCAGCGCGAGGTCGAGCGTCATCATGTAGTCTGAGTTCAGCGAGCTGTTGATAAAAAATTCGCCAATGCCCGGGATTTGAAAAATATTTTCCACGACGAACGAGCCGGTGAGCAAATCCGCCAGCATCGGCCCGGAAAAGGAAACCACCGGCAGGATGGCGATGCGCAACGCGTGGCGGAACAGCAGCTTCGTTTCACCCAGGCCTTTGGCGCGGGCGGCGGTCACAAATTCCGATTGCATCGCGCTCAGCATGCCTTCGCGGAAAATGCGCGCGACTTTGCCGGCGAAAAAAAGCCCGAGCGCAATCATCGGCAAAATCGCATAGAGCGGCGAGCTCCAGAGGGCCACCGGCAACAGCTTCCATTTGACGGCGAACCCCAAAATCAGCAGCGGCGCAATGACGAAACCGGGGATGCACACCGCGAGCACCGCCAGGAAATTGCCGGTGAAATCCTGCCATTGTCCCCGGCGCGCGGCGCTGAAGAATCCGATGGGCAGGCCAACGCCCATGGCGAAACAAAAGGCCAGCGTGCCGAGTGTCATGGAGACTGGCAATGCCTGCGCAATGATGTCGGTGATTTTGTGACTGCGATATTTATAGGAGACGTTGAAGCTGGCGGGCGCGTGCTGCCATTGGCCATCGCTGTCCTGCGTCCAAACCAGGCCGAAATAGCGCAGGTATTGTTTCCAAACCGGTTCGTCTAGGTGATAGGCGGCGGCGAGATTGCGTTCGACTTCGGGCGAAGCCGGCGCGCGTTCGCGATCGAACGGACCGCCGGGCATCGAGTGCACCAGGAGAAACGTCACCGCGCTGAAGACCAGCACCAGCGGGATGGCGTAAATCAACCGGCGCAGAAAATACATGGGCCTTTATTTAATAGAATAAACGCGCGGAAGCGTAGAAAAATTTGTGGGTGGGTGGTACCCGCGCCTTTTTGTCATGGCTTTGGCGGCCACGGCCTATACG
>DATJXK010000233.1:0-12051 GCA_035500235.1 Pseudomonadales bacterium
TTATAAAATACCTCTTGCACCTTTCCTGCGTTCCTTTATATTGCAAATCATTTGCAATTAAATGAGCGCAGATACGGTTTCCATTTTATTCCAGATTTTTCTGGCCTTTGGCATCGCGGTGGCCGGCGGGGCGTTAAGCGCCACCTTTGCGCGTACCCACCGGCAATTGTGCGCCTTTATTAGTCTGGGGGCGGGGACGCTGCTGGGCGTCGCCGTTTGTGGCATCGGACCGGAATGCTGGGAGGATTTGCACTGGTGGTTTATCCCGGCAGCGGCCTCGGGCTACGTGCTTTTTGCGATCATCACCAAATACATTTATCACGTCTGTCCGGCCTGCGCGGCCAGCCATTTTGACGAGGCCACCACGCACCGCTTGGCGGAATTTGCTACGGCCATGATGATTGCCCTGGCGATTCATTGCTCAGTGGATGGCCTGGCGCTGGCTGCGGGATTGGAAGAACCCCGGCCGGTGGAACTCTCCATTTTATTCGCGATTTCCGTTCACAAATTTCCCGAAGGCCTGGCACTGGGAGCGCTGTTGCTGGGCGGCGGAATTAACCGCTCAAAAATGCTCTGGCTCGTGGTTGCAGTGGAAGCCATGACCATTGTCGGCGGATTGGTCGGATGGCTCATTATCCGCAACGTCCCGCACGCCTGGCTGGGATTAACTCTGGCATTAATGCTCGCGAACGCCTGCGGCGGTTTTCTTTATCTGGCCATCCATGCCGTGCTGGGAGAAATTCTCAAACATCACAAGGGCCTGGTCCTGGGAAATTTGAGTGCGGGCTTCGGCGTGATTGCCGCGCTCATACTTTACTTCCACCTCAAAGCGTGAACGATTAAAACTAGTTAGTGGGACAGGCGTCTCGCCTGTCAGTTGGTGGGGGGAGCGTACCCGCGAGCCGTCTCTAAAAAAACTTCTGCTGCGCGCCAGTCGCCGGTTTTAGATTCAGCTTCTTAAACCCAAGTTCCGTGGCCACACGCCCCTGCGGTGTCCGATTTAAAAATCCCTCCATAATCAGATAGGGCTCGTACACTTCCTCAATTGTATCAGGTTCCTCGCCTACAGCTACGGCCAGGGAATTGACGCCCACCGGCCCACCGCCAAATTTTACGATGATGGTTTCCAAAATGCGCTTGTCCATTTCATCCAGGCCGTTCTGGTCGATCTCCAGCATAGCCAGGGCTTTATCCGCCACAACAGCGGTAATTTTGCCGTCATGCTTCACCTCAGCATAATCGCGCACGCGGCGCAGGAGATTGTTCGCGATGCGTGGCGTACCGCGGCTGCGACGGGCGATTTCCAGCGCGCCGGACTTTTCTATTTCAACATTTAGTAGATTAGCCGAGCGCAGGACAATGCGTTCCAAATCTTCGGCCACGTAGTAATCCAGCCGCTCGCGCACCGGAAAACGGGTGAGCAGGGGAGCGCTGAGCAGGCCACTGCGCGTGGTTGCGCCAATGAGTGTGAAGCGCGGAAGATTCAGGCGCACGCTGCGGGCGTTTGGCCCCTGGTCAATGATGATATCCAGCTTGAAATCCTCCATCGCGGGATAAAGATATTCCTCAATAGTCTTCTGCAGGCGATGGATCTCATCAATAAACAGCACATCGCCTTCTTCGAGGTTCGTCAGCAGGCCGGCGAGGTCGCTGGCTTTTTCAATCGTCGGGCCGCTGGTGCTTCGGAGATTCGCGCCCATGGCTTTGGCGAGGATGTTGGCGATGGTAGTCTTGCCTAACCCCGGCGGGCCGTTCAAAAGGATATGGTCCAGCGGTTCTTTGCGCTTTTTGGCGGCGGCCACGGAGATCTCCAGCCGTTCCTTGACCTTGGGTTGGCCGGTAAATTCAGAAAAAAGCGAAGGGCGCAGCGTCAGTTCAAGCGCCGCGTCAGGTTTGTTTAAATTGGCAACCGCGCGTTCGGACATAGGTTAAGGATGAAAGAACCAAAGCGCGGCGGCAAGAGACAAACGTCCCGTAAAGGTGTAAAAGTCACTTTTGTAAATGATTTTGCAGCCACATGAAAAATTTACCGGCAATGAACATGACGGCCACGAAAAACAAAAACAGGAAAAGAAAAAACGCGGGCATGAACCATCGCGGTCCGACCGGCAATTCATCAATACATTTCATCAGCACCGCCATCCGTTCGCTCTCGGGTAAGCCATCCAATTGGTGGCGCATCGTTTCGGGGTCCTTTTTCATTAGCCGATAATCAGCCTCGGCCGCACCCAGCAGCCGTTCGTAACTCCAGGTCTCGCCTGTTGGTTCGAGATCGTAATATTTTTTACCCGGCTCTTTACTCATCCGGTACGCTTGTCCGGCGGTATCAATCATGCGGTCTTCCGGCCGCCATTCCTGGGGAGGCTTGCCATCATCATGGCCGAGAATTTGCAGGACAGCATCCTTGTCGGGAAACACATTGAGCTTCCTTTTGAAGCCGGGTTGGTAACTGGCAAAGCCTTCAGGCAGGCCCTCGACTTTGGTTCGTTTTGGCGAACGCTGTTTTTTAGGAAGTGCAGGCATGGCCTTGGAGCTTCAGGATGTCGCAAAATCCACGTTCGGCACATCGCGAACCGATGGCGGCACGTTGAAGAAATCGCCCTCCGGTTTCAAGCCGAACATGTTCGCAACCAGATTACTCGGGACCGTTTCGCATTTATTCCGATAGTCACGCACGTTGCCGTTGTAAAAACGGCGCGCAGCCTGGATGCGATCTTCCGTGTTCACCAGTTCGTTTTGGAGCGCAAGAAAATGCTGGTCCGCCTTGAGTTGCGGATAATTTTCCACCACTACCAGCATCTGCTTCAGGGCATCCACGAGTTGCACTTCGTCGCGCGATTGGTCGGCCACCGCGCCATTGTTGGCGGCGCAGCGATTGCGCAGTTCTGTGACCCGCTCGAGGACATTCTGTTCATGCGTCGCGTAACCCTTCACCGTGGCCACGAGGTTGGGGATGAGATCGTAGCGGCGCTTCAACTCCACGTCCACGTCGCTCCAGGATTCGCGGATGTAATTGCGCAGGCTCACGAGCGCGTTGTACTGCGCCAGCACGTAAGCAAAGGGCGTGATGACGACCAGCAGCAGGATGATGACGAGGAAAATCATTTCGTGGTAAAAAGGTATTGGGGTAAGAGGGAGCGGATTTGGGCCAGCGTCTGGAGGCCCGGCTCGATCGCCTCCACCGGCGCTTGCGGGATGTGCGCCAGCAAAATAACCGGGCCCTGGATTTCGATTCTTAAATTACCGTTGGCGAGGAGATAGTCCATCATTTGCGGGTTGCAAACGTCATAGGCGAATTTCTTATCACTCGAACGCACACGATAAGTCCGTGAAAATTCGGCCGATTCAAACTTGATTTCGCTGTTGGTGAATACGTTGGCGATGCGGGAAAAAATATCTTCCAGATTTACCGGTTCGATGACCACTTGCGGAAAATATTCCTGCTCAATCAGCATGAACATAGAGCAATAACGATCGTTGTCTTCGCGGTTGCCAGTCTTAAAATGGTAATCGAAAACGAACAGCTTCTGGTCCTGGTAGGTGCCCTCCAGGATGTTGAACGCGTAACGGTCTTCGCCCTGCGCCAGGTAGCCCAGAAAACCCCAACCCATGACAAATTCATAGTTAGGCTCGGGGGAAAAACTGCTGAATGCCAGTTTTTCGCTTAGGGCTTGCAGGGCAATTGAACGCGACGAAACAACATCCGGCCTCTGAAAAGCTTTATAAATGCTGATGATGAGAAGAGCGCTGATCGCGATCATTCCGCCTACGATCGGATTCATATGACCACTTCCTACGATATACGCTGTGGCATGAGCAGGCATTCTGATTAAAAGGTCAATGCCACGATTCTAAATCGCCAGTATCAGGCAGGCCATTACAATTTCCGGCGTTTTTTGGAACGAGGAAGGCCGCGGCAGGCGGCAAGGAACCTATCAATACACCACTTTATTCAGCGGATATTCGATAATGCCTTCGGCCCCGGCGGCTTTGAGCTGGGGAATCAATTCCCGCACGATATGCTCATCAATAATGGTCTCCACGGCAACCCAGCCTTTGAGGCTGAGGCTGGAAATCGTCGGATTGCGCAACGCCGGTAATTCTTTTAGCAGCTTCGAAAGATTCTTTTCCGCGATGTTCATCTTCAGGCCCACCTTGGCCTCGGCATCGATCGCGCCTTTGAGCAGCATAGCCAGCGTTTCGATTTTTTTCCGCTTCCAACTGTCTTTCCAGGAATTGTGATTGGCAATCAATCGCGGGGTGGAAACGAGCAGCTCGTCCACGATGCGCAGATTGTTGGCGCGCAGCGAGGAGCCGGTTTCGGTGACTTCCACGATGGCGTCCACCAGCTCGTGCGCTTTCACTTCCGTGGCGCCCCAGGAAAATTCCACTTCCGCCTTCACGCCGTTTTTGCGGAGATATTTTTTGGTGAGATTAACCACCTCGGTGGCAATGCGCTTGCCTTCCAAATCCTTCACCGATTTGACGGGCGAATTATTGGGCACGCACAGGACCCAGCGGGCCGGACGGCGTGTCGCTTTGCTGAAAAGAAATTCGCCGACCTCATGGACGTCCGAGCTGTTCTCAATCACCCAGTCATGGCCGGTGATGCCGCAATCGAGATACCCATGTTCGACGTAACGGCTGATTTCCTGCGCGCGAATCAGGCGGATTTCCATCTCGTCGTCGTCTACCGTGGGGATGTACGAGCGGCTGCTGATGGAAACATTGAAGCCCGCCTTGGCCATCTTTTCGATGGTGGCGTCCTGCAAACTGCCCTTGGGCAGGCCGAATTTTAATTTATTACTCATGAAAACTTTAATACGAAGGCGCTAAAAATCTAAAAACCTGTGCGCTCTCGCCTCAACTTCGTTCCCTCATAATGTGGCAAGTTTGGCGAGGGAAAGCGATGCTATTTTTTCCGACTTCACTCAACATCTTCCAGTAAAATCCCGTCTTTGACAGACCAGTCTAAAACTCTGTGGTCTAATTTTCCGAACGCAACAAGCAAACTCCCGAGCCGATTCACGTCGGCGACATCCGTGGCAATACAGAATTCGCAAACTTCAGTCCATGGTGGCGAACTATTATTATTTAGGCGAAGCCAAATCGCGGAATGTCCTGTAGTATCAAGTGAAATTACCTGTAAGCTAAAAAGGAATGCAAAGTTGTCTTCAGGTTTTTCCGAGCCGAGTTTATAAACGATTTTTTCATTTTTCTTGCCGAGGAATCCAAGTAATTGATTGCCAAGAGTATTCAAGTCACGTGCGTGACAATAATATTCCAGGCTGCCAATTAGTTGTCCATTTGAAGCCTCGATAAACAAGCGTAAATGATAGGGCTCTTCGTAAGGTATTCGTGTAATTCTAATTCCTGCTTTATCTGTGTTTAATCCGTGTTTCATCTGTGGCTAACTCTTTTTCCAGATAACACGCCGGCCGGAGACAGAAATCTGGCCGCGCGCGATCGCCGCTACGCACTCCGGATAGAGTTGGTGCTCGGCCGCATGGATGCGCTGGTGCAGGTTGTCCGCGGTGTCGTTGTCCAAAACGGGAACGGTTTGCTGGCCGATGATGGGCCCCGCATCTACACCGGCATCCACGAAATGAACCGTGCAGCCTGTCACTTTAACGCCATGATCTAACGCCTGTTTCCACGACTCAAGGCCGGGAAAGGAGGGCAGGAGCGACGGATGGATATTGACGATGCGGCCTTCGAAAGCGCGAAGGAAATCTCCCTTGAGCACGCGCATGAACCCGGCCAGGACGACCAGGTCCACTTTGGCCGATTGCAGCGCAACGACGAATGCCCGCTCTGCATCTTCATCCAGTTTCGTGCGAAATTTCCCGGGCGGAATAAACTGGGCAGGCAGGTTTCTTTCGAGTGCGTGCACGAGAATACCGGCTGTTTCCACGTCGCTGGCTACGAGGGCGATCTCCGCCGGGATTTTGCCGGCGGCCACAGCATCTGCAATGGCGACAAAGTTTGTGCCTTTGCCTGAACCCAGAACACCGAGACGAAACTTGTTGCTCACAACGATTTGAATAACAGAGAAGGCCGGCGTTTTACAATACTCCTTTTTTCAAAATCAAATTGGCGTACCGGGCGCTTTCGCCGCTGGCGACAATTGCATAAGCCCTGCGCGCACGGTCGTAAAATGCGTGCCGTTCCATCATCTCAAAATCAGTGAATTTCGGTTCATGTTTCTGGACCACTTTTTTATAAACTGGCCAGATATCCGGCGAGTAAGTATCCCCGGGAACAATGCCCATCAGCGCCACGGGCAGTTTAACATATGTATCGAGCGGGAAAAGTTGCAGGATCGCGTCCAGTAATTGCGGAGCGGCGAGGCCGTCACAACGAACCAATCGCTGTGCGTGGCTGGCCGCGGGAAAATTGCCGTCGGCAATGATGATTTCATCTCCGTGACCCATTTCCATTAAAATTTTGAGCAGGTCCGGCGGCAAAATATTAGGGATTCCTTTGAGCATAATTCTTGCCCGTTATTTTAATAATTTGTGCCAATAATGCCAGTCTCTTGTGCTTTCATCGACGCTTGCGGCTTGACTTGTGTTTCCGGCCATCCAAATTTTTCCAAATGAAAGGCAGAAGATTTGCCATTTTTATCGTCGTTGTGGCAGTGGGCGTGGTGCTTTACTTCGTATTCCACCGGCCTCCCAGCGAAATTGATATTACCGGCGTGGTGACGACGGATGAAGTCATCGTCAGCCCGGAAATTGAAGGGCGGCTCGAAAAACTTTATGTGGCTGAAGGCGATACTGTAACCAATGGGGAATTGATCGCGCAAATCCAGCCTGAATTATGGAGCGCAGACGCGTCATTTTACAGCAGCAGCGAGCAGCAATCCTCCTACAACCTCATCCAGGCACAGGCGGATTTGGAAAATGCGAAGCTAAATTTCGATCGCATCAGCGGCTTGTATTCAAATCACGTAGAATCGGCGCAATCCTTTGACGCGGCGCGAACGTCCTACGACGCGGCGCAGGCGCGTGTGGACGCCGCAAAAAAACAAATTACCGCGGCCGCCGCCCAAAGCGAGAAGGCGAAAGTCTATCTGAATTACACGAAAATCTACGGGCCGACGAATGGCATTGTGGACACCCGCGCCGCATTGCAGGGTGAAGTGGTGAACGTCGGCCAGGCCATCGTGACGCTCATCAATCCCGATGACCTGTGGGTACGTGCGGATGTGGAGGAAACATACATTGACCGGATTCGCCTGGGGGATGAATTACAGGTGCGATTGCCATCCGGCGCTACGCGCACCGGGACGGTTTTCTTCCGGGGCGTGGACGCCGATTACGCGACGCAGCGCGATGTGAGTCGTACGAAACGCGACATCAAGACCTTTGAAATTCGCCTGCGCTGCGATAACTCCGACCGCGCCCTGGCCGTGGGCATGACGGCTTACGTGATCGTGCCCTTGGAGAGCAAATGAACCGTTCATGGTCTCTCCCTGAATATATGTTCGATGTCGAAGTCAAAGATTTAAGGAAAAAATTCGGCGATTTTACCGCGGTGGATGGCTTGAGCTTTTCCGTGGAGCACGGCGAAATTTTTGGGCTGCTCGGACCCAATGGCGCCGGCAAGTCCACGCTGATTCGCATGCTGACCACACTCGTCCCGCCCACATCCGGCACCGCGCGAGTAAATAATTTTGACGTAGTTCGCGAGGCCAATAGCGTGCGGCAATCCATTGGCGTGATTCCGCAGGCCATGACCAGCGATCTGGAATTGAGCGCGGAAGAAAACTTAACAATCTTCGCGAAGCTCTACGGTATCCCGCGCGAAAAACGAAAAAAAACCATTCCGCAATTACTGGAAGAAGTCGATTTAACGCAATGGGCCGATAAACCGATTAAAATGTTTTCCGGCGGCATGCGCCGCCGCCTGGAAATTGCGCGCGGCCTGGTTCATCAGCCCAAGATCTTTTTCCTGGATGAACCCACTACCGGCCTCGATCCGGTTTCGCGGGTGGCCGTTTGGGAAATGCTCGCCCGCCTCAAACGCGAGCGCGATTTGACGATTATTGTGACGACCCACTACATGGATGAGGCCGATAAATTATGCGACCGCATCGCTATCGTTGACCATGGCAAGCTCGCGGCTCTCGATTCGCCGCTGAAATTGAAGGCGTCCATCCCGGGCAAAAATATCCTGGAAGTCAGTTTTACCGGTGCGCCGAAAAATTGGGCCGACACATTGCGCGCGCTCCCGGAAGTCGCTGAAGTCAAGGGCGAGGATAACCTTTTCCGGATTTCAACGAACAACGGCCCGCGCACGACGGTGGAATTGCTCGAAGCCGCGCGCAATTCAAACGTCACTGTCGCCTCACTCTCCGTGCAAAGCACGACGCTGGATGACGTTTTTGTTTATTATACGGGTCATGTGCTGCGCGACGCCCTCCAGGCGCCGTCCGCTGCCGAAAGTCCCTATATCATGAAACGGGGCGGGGGAATGTAATATGCATCGAGTCTGGGCCATCATCGAACGCGACTTGCGCCGCTTCCGGCGCAGCCCGGCGCTCATGTTCATTTCCATGGTCATGCCCATCGTCCAGCTCGTAGTGCTCGGCTACGCGTTCGGCGGCACCATCAAAAATCTTCAGGTTGGCGTGGTGGACAAAGACCACGCCGTGCCGGCTATCAAACTGCACGAGATGCTCCAGTCCGTGGCCGTGAATGCCAAAACCTTCACGCCTATCTATTACAGCGATGAAGCGGATGCCCTCCGCGATTTGCGCAACGGCAAAATCAACGGCGTCCTGGAAATTCCCCCCGAGTTTTCGCGTAAAGTGCTCGCCGGCGCCAACCCGCGCGTCGCGCTGATCGAGGACAACACCGACCAATTCGCCGCCTCCGCCCTGGCAGGCAATCTCAATTCCCTTCTGCCGGCGTACAATGCCCAGCCGGTTTCGCCCCGCATGAGCGCGACCGCCACGCTGTCCATCGTGGAAGTTTATCCCTACGTGCCGTATATCCAGTTTTTGCTGCCCGGTGTCATTGTGCTGGCGGTGTTCATCTCCGCGATGATTGGCGGCGGTATCATCTACATTGACGACAAAGCCCGCGGCCTGCACGAAGGCTATCTCGTCACACCCATCAGTAAATTCGAACTGATTTTGGGCTTCACACTGGCCGGCGCCATCAAGGCCGTCATTGCCGGCGTCGTGCTGATTACCGTGGGCTCCATCATCGCAGGCATTCCCGATCCGCTTAACCCGTTGCGCCTGGCCAAAATGTTTGTGCTCGTCGTGGCCACGGCGCTGGCGCTCATCAGCATGATGTTTTTAATCATGGTGCGCGTGAACGATCCCCTCGTGCCGCGCGCCATTTTCGGGATGCTGAACACCGTGCTCTATTTCCCGAGCGGCGCGGTGTACCCCACGCAATCGTTTCCACAATGGATGAAAGTGATTACCACCGTGGACCCGTTCACCTATGCCGTGCACGGCTTCAAGCAACTCATCCTGAAAAACACCGGCTTGATGGCTGTCAGCGGGGATTTGCTTTTCCTCTTTTGCTTCACCGTGCTGGCCATGGCCATCGCCACGCTCCTCTTCCGCCGGACGTTGTAGTGAATTCGAGCATGGAAGTCTTGATTCTGACGACTGCAAAAAGCGGTTTGAATGAAAGAGGCCATTCGATTGCTGTCCCCTCTCCGCTCCCATCCAATGGGAGGGGAGAGGGTTAGGGTGAGGGTCTTTGCTCCTTCCAAAATCGCCCCCAAATTATAATAGCCCCCCTATGCACTCTCCCTTACGCTGCTTGGAATGCACCTGGTAATCATCGCGTTTATCGTCATTGCCATTGTTGCCATCATTTACGGCAACATCCAGGCAGCCAAGCGCCGCGAGGGGTTGGCCGAATTGGCCCTGCGATTAAACCTCAATTTCGATCCCGGCCCCGATTCGGGCATTGCCGATAGCTACGGCTTCCTCAAAGAATTTGACCAGGGCGAAAACCGTTACGCGGCCAATATCCTGAGTGGCACCTACCAGCAATACAAAGTGCTGGCGTTCGATTATCATTACGAGACCGTGACGCATGACAAGGACGGGAGACACACCGAGGACCATTGGTTTTCGTTTTTTATCCTGACCGTGCCGGTGGTGTTCCCGGAATTAACCATCCGGCGCGAAGGTTTCTTTACCAAAATTGCCGAGGCATTTGGTTACCAGGCCATCAAGTTCGAATCCGCCGAGTTTTCGAACACCTTTTGCGTGCGGTCGCCGGACAAGAAATTTGCCTACGACGTTTGCAACGCGAAGATGATGGAATATCTGCTGGCCAATCGCGACCTAAGCATCGAAATCGAGAACCAGGTACTGGCGCTCTCGTTTAACTCGCGCATTGCCTTGGAACAATTTGAAATGAACCTTCAACGGTTGATTCAAATTCGTTCGCGCCTGCCGGAATATTTGTTTACCAACGCAACTCCCGCCAGCCAACCTCCCGTGACTTGAGGCTGACCGAGGATGGGCATAACGCGGGAAACCCCCTACAAGCCCTACATCGTTTGTAATCAACAACCTAAACCCCTACACCAACCCCTACATTTTTTGGAAAACCTTACATCGTTGAGAGTCAATGACTTAAACCCCTACACTAATTCAGTAGGTGACTTCGGTGGTCTTTTTTTCGTTTTTAATTTTCGCGCCTGCTTGAATTACGGCGCCTGCACGCCGACCCGATAGAAATAAGGCGTGCCGTTAGTGGCGGACGTGTCAATAAAGCTCGTCGTGCCCGCGTTTCCGATGATGTTGCTTTGAATGGTGGAGAAGGGCACGAGAATATTTGTCGTGCTCTGGAGATTGTAATTGATGCCACTGACGCTCTGCCAGGTGATAGTGATGCCGGAAACGGTATTGGTCGTGGTCACCGGCAGCATCACCAGGACAGAGGCGGAGTTGGTGGGGTTCAGGCCGGCGACCCATTTCTGGTAAACATTAAAACCACTGCCGTCCAAATTCGCATAATCCACCGAGCCATCCGTAGGCAAGCCGTACTTCTGGAGATACGCGTACGAAATCACTGACGTGGGTGTCTGATATTCATACGCGCCGACGTCCACCGTGCCGCCTTGAATGCGCGGACTGCCATCGAGGTCGGTGGTGGCTGAGATGAAAGCGTTATTGCCTGAATTAATGCAGGGAGAAGTAGATTGCAGGTGGAAATTGTTATTGGTGTCTATAAAGAGCGGCGTGTTAGTAAAGTTGCCGAAGCCGATGCTGGGAAGCGGAAAAGTGCTGCAATAAACCATTGCCAATGGGATGAAGTAATTGTTATTAGCAGGATAATTTGTTGATTTATTGTAATACAGAATGCAGTTCTTCAAGGTGCCTCCATATACGCCGCCGCCATAATAAGCGGCGCTATTGTTGACGATGGTGCAGTTGACCAGGGTCGAGATGTAGGCTCCACCACCGTTAGCGGTAGTATTGTTTCCGATTAGCAGACAATTGGTTAACGAACTACTCGTTGCTCCGCTCATGTTCTCAAATGTGGCTTGGTTGCTAATGATCAGGCAGCCAGTCGCCTTGCATCCATATAATCCTCCCTCCGCCGCATTATTGGAAATGATACAATTGTATAGGGTGCTTTGGGAGGCTCCGCCGAGCGCATTACTGATAATCAGGCAATTATAAAATGTGTCATACTCGCCACCGCCGAATCCGTTGTTTGAGATTGTACAATTAAAAAGGATATTTGAGACAGTGCCATAACCTGAACCTGCCGTGATTGTACAATTGCTCAAGATGCCGAAACAGGCACCACCATTATTGGCTGTGCTTTTGGTTATCAGACAGTTTTCAACCATGGAATTGGACGCGCCACAGACGCCGGCGCCGCCTAACGGGTAGCCTGTAACACTGCCGTTGGTTAGGGTAAAGCCGTTCAGCACGGCGTTGTTTGTGAGATAAACGCAACGGGAAACACCCCCGCCGTCGATGGACGTAAATGCCGGGCCATTGACGCTTTGCAGCGTTAACGGTTGGGATACGATGACTCGATTGGCTGCACCGTCGCC
>DATJXK010000234.1:0-8167 GCA_035500235.1 Pseudomonadales bacterium
GCGCGACGGTTTTAAATTCGATGAGAACGGACACCGATTAGAATCTCATGAAAATCGGCATCGCATGTTATCCTTCAGTGGGCGGGAGCGGCGTCCTCGCCACCTGCCTGGGCGAGGAACTGGCGCAGCGCGGACATGAAGTGCATTTCATGAGCTACGAGCGCCCGTTTCGTCTGCCAGAAAATGCGCCACGGCTGCATTTCCATCCTGTAGCCGTCAACGATTACCAGTTGTTTAGGTATCCCGACTACACGCTGCCGCTCTCGGTCAGGATGGCGGAAGTGAGCCGCGACCACGGGCTGGACATCCTTCATGTTCACTATGCCGTGCCGCATGCGACCGCTGCCATTCTCGCGCGCTCCATGCTGCCGCCCGAGCAGCAACCGCGCGTCGTTACCACCTTGCATGGCACCGACACCACGCTGCTGGGCCGTGACCCGGCCTACGGCCCGGCCATTCACCACGCGCTAACGCATTCCGACGCCGTCACCGCCGTTTCCCACTATCTGAAGACGGAGACACAGCGCGTGCTTGGCTTTAATGGTCCGCTGGAGGTCATTCACAATTTCTTTTCGCCACGACCACCACGCCGTTCGCGCGAAGAGGTGCGCCAGGAACTTGGGTTGTCAGATAATGAAGTGATGATTCTTCATTCTTCAAACCTTCGTCCCTTGAAACGCATTGATCTTCTGCTGGAAACCGTTGCACGGATCCGCCCGCGAGAGTCGTTCAAGCTGGTTGTGTTGGCCGGTGCCAGTTTTGAACCATTTATCAAAGACGTTCAACGTCTGAACCTGCAGGACCGTGTCATCGTGCGCGAGAAGATCAATGAGATTGAAGATTATTTGCAGACGGCGGACCTCGGCTTTTTCACTTCGGAAACTGAAAGCTTTGGTCTAAGCATTTTGGAGGCGATGTATTTCGGCTGTCCCAGCATCGCCCGCCACGTAGGAGGAATTCCAGAAGTGGTTGAAGAAAATACCAGCGGGCTTTTGGTTTCCTCTGACCAACCGGATGCCCTGGCCCGCGCATTGGAAAGTTTAATTCAAGATCCCCAGCGCCGGACAGCAATGAGACTGGCCGCGAAGAAACGGGCCAGCGAACATTTTTCCGCCGGGGCTATTGTCCCGCGCTACGAAGCACTTTATCAGCGCGTGTGTAGTTGATCTCCCATTAAGAGCGGAGTCCTACCATTTGCATTAGCCGGTCAGTTTGCTGATAAGCTTCTTCCACCCATTCAACGATGCGCTTGGGGTCAGGCGAATATTCCAATTCGATGGAAACGGAGCCATCAATTTTCAGTTCCTTGATCGCCTGCAAATAGGGTTCAAATTTTACCACCCCGCGCCCCGGCGGAAGATCACCGTGAACTTTGCCATCGCAATCACTGATGTGCACATGGATAGCGCGGCCTTTGAGCCGTTTCACGTCCAGGGCACTCGTATCCGAGAGCACCAAATGACTGATGTCAATGTTTGCGCGAACCCGCGGGTGCTTGCATTCGTCGACAAAGCGGACCATCTCGGAAATATTATTGAGCAGACTGAGGCGAAAAGGCTCCAGCTCGAGCGCGATATCCACGTTCTTCTTATTGCCGTAATCGCCGATAGCGCGGCACGTTTCAATCGCCCAGCCCCATTGCATCGCCGGCGGGATGACTTCGCGCTGCCAGATGTATTCCCCCAGCACCAGCAGGATATTTTTTGCGCCAAACTCAGCCGCCAGGTCCACGAATTTTTTACAGCGCTCAACATGAAACTCCCGCACCGGGTCGTTGAAATCAATCAATCCCGTGGCCACCACTACCACGGAAACAATCGGCAGATTCTTTTTTTCGCACGTACGGGCGATGAGCAGTTTTTCCTTTTTCGAGATAGTCATCGCCTCGGTGAAAATGTCCACGGTATCAAAACCAATGCGCGCGATGTGGCTGAGCCCCGTGGCCGTGTCCATTCCCGCCTGCCCGAAGGCACTATTGATGATTCCTAGTTTCATAGTTGGTGTTGGTTGAATTATTTGCGTTTCTTAATTTCCGAAATGGTTACCGGCCGCGCCTCGCGTGCGCTTATATAAGCGGCCTCCACCAGCGCCATGGTGTTCAGGTTATCGCGACCACTGATGGCAGGTTCTTTTTCAGTCTCTAAAGCGATCAGCAATTGCCCCATCGTCCCGGCAAAGGCATCCGGAAACCAGCTTTCAGTCCATTTTGGCTCCTGAAATGTTTTATCGCCTTTAGCCGCGAAGCGAATCGTTGAGGGACTCGTGTACGGGTCCTTGCACCAGCCGATATCGCCAATCGCCAATCCGTTCATGCCCTCAATGCGCCATCGGATATAGATATCGCCCGGGCAACCTTCTTTGGCCGGCCCCGTCCAAATGTCATCAATGACCACACATCGCAGGCCATTCGCAAATTCCAGGATGTAAGTGCAGATGCCGTCCGTATGGGGAAATTTTGTGCGCGGGTCGCTTCGCGTGCTGCAATAAATCGAAGTAGGCTCGCCAAACCAATAGCGCAGGCAATCAATATGATGGATAGACATGATGCGCAACGTGACCCAGCCCAATTCCTCCTGCCAGGGCATGAAATGCGGAACGCCGCGCATGTCAATCGTTGCAAAGACCGGCTCACCAATCGTGCCATTAGTTAGCAAAGTTTTTCCCGCGCAAACGGATTGGTCATAGCGCATGTTCTGGTTAACAGCGAGTGTGATCCCGGCCTTTTCACAATACCCCACTGCTTCCACTGCTTCCGCAAAGTTCATCCCCAGCGGCTTTTGCGCAAGGATGCCTTTGACCGTTTTCCGGGCACACGCCGCTTTAATCAATTCGAGCTGCGCGTTCGGTGGTACAGCAATATCCAGCACCTCGATGGATTTATCATCCAATAACTGCTCGTACGTATCATGGACCTTCGCAATCGAATGGCGCTTCGCCACTTTTGCCGCGTTTTCTTTGGAGCGCGAGGCGATGGCCACCGGATTGAATCCAGCCTTGCGATAGCTGACCAAATGGCAATCGCTCACAATGAAACCGCTGCCCAGGATGCCGATGCGAAAATCTTTCTTCGCCGGCATTGGGGGATGAATATTTAAGTCCATGGAATTTGTAATAAGGTTTAGGCAACCGAAAATTTATGCACCGTTGTTTGACGATAGGTTTGACCCGGGCGCAGCACGATGTCGCCCAAAGCCGGAGCGTTCACACCATTCGGATAACCCTGGCATTCGAGGCACAAGCCGCCGTGACGCGCGTAAGGCCGCCCGGACTTGCCGCGCAACGTCCCATCAAGCGAAACTCCAGTATAAAACTGCACGCAGGGCGCGGTGCTGAAGATCTCCATTTTGCGACCGCTTTTGGGTTCGATCAGTGACGCGACCGGCTTCAACCCGTCATCCCCCCGCACAAAATAATTATCCCCATGCCGTTTCCACAATTTGGGAATCGCATCGCTCATTCGTTGCGGCTTGGAAAAGTCATTCCCCGCTCCGGCAACTGCTTTGCGAAGGTCCAGGTGAGTCATAGTCTCATCCGCCGGCGCGTATTCCTTCGCGAAAATTTGCAATTCATGATCCTCCACCGACCCGTTCCCCTCCCCTGCAAGATTGAAATAACTGTGGCTCGTCAGATTCAGCGGCGTCGCCTGGTCAGTAGAGGCTTCATAGCCCACGACAAATTCGTTTTTATCCGTTAATGAATAAGTGACATGCACCTTCACATTGCCGGGATAACCTTCCTCCCCATCCGGGCTGATATAACTCAGGCTCAATTTCGCTTCCGCGCCATGGCCAGTCACTTCCGGTTTCCAAACGCGCTTGTCAAAGCCAACGTTCCCGCCGTGGAGATGATTCGGAGGATCATTGATGGCGAGAGTATATCGTTTACCGTCCAAAGAAAATGTCCCGCGCGTCAGCCGTCCCGCGACGCGTCCAGTGATGCATCCAAAATACGGATGTCCCGCCAGATATTGGGCTAAATTATCAAAGCCCAAAACAACATCCGCCAGTTTACCATGCTTTTCGGGCACGCACAGTTGCGTAATGATTCCGCCGTACGTAATTACTTTCGCGGACAGTCCATCGGAATTTTGAAAATGAAATTCTTCGATTTCACGGCCATCTGGCAGCGAGCCAAATATTTTGCGCGCGATCATAGCCGGCGTTGCGCCTCCTCAAAACATTCGCGTGCGATCCTTGCATAAACCAGCGCCTGCGCGTAGCGATCCGATTCCTCCCTCAGGCTGCCATCGGGCGCGGTGAACTGGCGGGCGTAATAAATTTGCGGCGAGAGAATCTCCGGGGCCAGCACGAGATAATCGCCAGGCTTCGCCGAAGTCAAAAACCCCTGCATGGCGCGCGTCCACATTTCACGATAATCCGCGAGAAAGTCCAGGATGCCAAAGCTCTGCGGAATCGGCGCAACGCCATCTGCAATGTCCACCTGCATGCACGAGGGATTCCCAATTCGGCCATGCATGAATCGCACCCGGTCAAAAATAGGCTGCATGGCATCGAACTTCGCCGGCAGGTTACCGTAAGGCAGTTCCTGTCCCGTATAAAAATGACTAAAGTCGCCGTTGAAACGAACATCCGGGATGCGCTTCACAAGTTGAATCGTCCGCCACGCGTCCTGAGTGATGGTCGCGCGATGCGTCTCGATGTACATTGGAATGCCGACTTTATCCGAAGCCTCCAACACCGCGCTCACGAGGCGATCCATTTCCGCATCATCTTCAAACCCGCTTCCCACGTGCAGTGTGATTGCCTCATGCCCGGCGTCCTTGAATTTCCGCGCCACAGCTTCCGCATCAGCTACGAAATCCACCCGCGCGCTGGCCGCCGAACCAATTCCCACTTTCCTACAATCTGCCGGGTTGCCATCCTGCACTCCTTCAAATCCCGCCTGCTTCAGGAAAGCCATGGCTTCGGCGCCTTGCAGGTTCGGCCAAATGGAGTGCTCCGGCAAATCCACCAGCGTGCCAACGTTCAGATAGACCTTGAGCCGGGGCGGATTCTGTGAACCGTCGTTCAGATTTTTAGGCATAGCAGGAGAGCCAACAGATTTTAAAACTCATCGCAGGCAATTTGTTTGTCTGCCACATTCAGGCTCTCCAACATTTTTTTAGTCGCCTGGACCATTGCCGGCGGACCGCACAAATAATATTCCACCGTCGTCGGGTTCGCGTGCTTCGACAAATATTCCCGCAGCAATACTTCATGGATCAAACCCGCGTTTGAAGTCCAGTCATCCTCCGGTTGCGCCTCGGACAATGCAAGGTGGTACGTGAAATTCGAAAACCCACGCGCGAGGTTTTCAAAATAATCACGATAAAAAACTTCCTGCAACGACCGGGCGCCATACCAGAAGCTGATGCGCCGTTTGGAATTCATCGTCTCCAGCAAATGCGAAATATGCGAACGCAACGGCGCCATGCCCGAACCACCGCCGATGTAAATCATCTCACCCTGCGTGGGCTTGATGTGAAAATCCCCAAACGGCCCGATGGATGTGACCACGTCCCCGGGTTTCAGGCGCTGCATGTAGGCCGAGCCGGTGCCGCCGTTGCAATCCTGCCCGCGCGGCGGCGTCGCGATGCGCACGTTAAGCTTGAGCTGGCGGTCGCGCCCCGGGTTGGTGACCAGCGAATAATTGCGCCGCAGCGCCACGTCATTGGAACTCTTGTAATCAAACACATGCTGTGCTTCCCATACATCGCAGTACGGTTTTGCCACCTCGATCTCGCGGAAATTAATTTCACCATACGCCGGTATCTCAAATTGCAAATAATCGCCCGGCTGATAGTTCGGCATGGAATTCGGGTCAGCCGGCTCAAGCGTCAATTCCTTGATGAAGGTCGCTACGTTCACATTGGATACCACTCGCAGGCGATAACTTTTCGGCGCGGCAACGCGTGATTTGTCCGGCGACAATTGAAGCTGCACCCTGCCCTCCACCACACGAACCGGAAAGGTTTGCAACGCCACGCACACCGGTTTGCGGCGCGGGCTCCCATCGGTCACGTCAAATCGTCCGTTGTGCTTCGGACATTCAATCAGATTGCCTTTCACCATGCCATCCGCGAGATGCGTATTGCCATGCGTACAAATCCCGTCGGTCGCATAAAATTTTCCTTCGGCCGTGCGGTAAATGGCGTAAGTCCGGTGCTCGTGATCAAACCGAATGACATCTTCATAACTCAAAGACTCCGCATCGCATACTTCCACCCATCCGTCCGCCGCTTTGCTTTTGGCGGTCAAAATCGGTGCGGTCTCCGGCGACTGCTTCCGGTCCGTAGGCGTGGGAATGGCGCGGCGCACATAATAACCGGGATCTTTTGTCTGCCGCAGGATGGCCGGGATAATTTCCCGCCACGCGTCAAATAATCCGCTATAAGGTTTGGGCATGTCGGCCTTAACGGCTTCATGCAATCGAGGCAATGCATGGTAAGGCACTAGCGGGAACATGTGATGCTCCACGTGATAGTTCATGTTCCAATAAAGGAACCGGTTCATCGGGTTCATGTAGACCGTGCGGCAGTTCAAGCGATGGTCCAAAACGTTTTCCGCCAGGCCGGAATGTTGCGTCAGTCCGTAAACCAGCATCAGCCACGAACCAAAAAGATTCGGCAGGCCCACGTACATCAATGGAAGAAACGAACGATAATAAATCGCCAGGCCAATCGCCGTTGCGTAAATCAGCATGTAAATCCACGCGCGAAAATAAATTTTCGGATACTCAGATTCAGGAATGAACGTCTTCTCCGACGGCGTCATCCGGCCCGTGCAATGCAACAGGATGGTTTTGAAATAGGCCGGATACACCTTGAGATTGAAAAATCCCATGGCGAGCGCCTTAAGGTCTGGCGGCCGGGGAACGGCAATTTCCGGGTCGCGGCCCACGATAATCGTATCACTGTGATGACGCGTATGACTCCAACGCCAGACGGTGGACTCGCGCATAACCATGAACGACGCGATTTCGTACAGGACGTTGTTGAGCCAGTCGCTTTTGAAGGCCGTGCCGTGCCCGGCTTCGTGCCAGCGCGAATCTGATGTCGAGCCGTAAATGACCCAGTAGATGGCAAATGGCACGATAGCGTACCAATGACCCCACCAATAATAACCCCACACGCCCGCGCCAATCAAAAGACCGAACCAGATGATCGTGTCGCGAATGGCCGGACCGTCGCGGCGCCGCAGTAATTCGCGCATCTTTTCCTTCGGCACCGGCGAGGCATACCACGTCGCTTCAGCCAGTCCATTTTCCACCGCCAGCGCGGCGTCCTTCCCTACCAGGCTGTAATCGCCAAGCCGTATTTCGCTCGTTTCGCTCATGGGTCTATGAACGCAATCTACTGCGAATCACTGAAGATTTTCAAGACTGCAGCTTTCGCCCCAAATGGTTCTAACGATGCCGGATTTTGGCGTTATTTATAAAAGCGAACACCTCAGACGGCGTTTTATAACCCGCTAAAATAAAGTAATTTACGGATGCGCGGATGCTTTAAAATTCGTTAAAAAATAAAATCTTTACTGGCACTTCCTGTCACTAATCGCATGTTAAAAATCAAAAATGTTAAGGCGATTTTCACAAAAAATTTCAGAACCCGCACTGGTTCTGTTAATTTTTTCCGCAATCACTTAAGCCCGCATACCACCAGATGAATCCAGTTACCCCTAATCCCATTCTTGGCGTCGGCCTGCACGCCATCGGCGCGCTTTTCGCGGCCACTTGTTATACGCCCCAGAAAAAAGTGAAAGGCTGGTCGTGGCAGAGCTACTGGATCGTGCAGGCACTGTTCTGCTGGTTTCTTCTCCCTATCCTCGGCGCAATTTTGACCATCCCCGACCTTATGACCGTCCTGCGCGAGGCGCCGCACGATGCCATGATGAAGTCCTTCGTCCTCGGCGCCTTCTACGGCATTGGTGGAACGGCTTTCGGCATATCCATTCGCCACATTGGTTTTTCTCTGACGTATGCTATCGCTGTCGGCCTGTCGAGTGTGCTGGGGACGCTTATCCCGCCGCTGGTCAATCACACGCTTTTAGATGTGCTGCACAAGCCCGGCGCGGAATGGGTCATTGGCGGAATTGTCGTCGGCACGGTTGGAATCGCATGCGCTGGATGGGCCGGACGTTTGAAGGAAAATGATTTAACTGCGCAAAAT
>DATJXK010000235.1:0-22408 GCA_035500235.1 Pseudomonadales bacterium
CCTACATTTTTTGAAAAGCCCTTACATCGTTTGGAATCAAAGGCTTAAATCCTTACACTATCGTTAACGTTGCTGTAGGCACACCCAATTATTTTACCGCTTCTTCTTGCAGCGCGTTCTTCACCACTTCGCCGTACGTGGTCGGGGCATACTTCCAATTCATGATCAGGCAGGGACGGGCGTGGGGGTGCAGGCACCATGCAATCCACGGCAGATCGTTCTGCCGGGCAAAGGCCAGGACCGCGCCCGCATAATTATTTGTCCCGCTGCCAAACTCTCCCACCATGACGGGATATTTTTTGCCGGTGGACATGATGATCCGGTCCCAATCCTGTGACCGGGTATTCCCATGCGTGTACCAGGGTTTCACCGAATAAATGTGAGTGTCATAAACCACGCCATAACCTTTCTTATCTACCAGGGCATAGCCACCGGCGATGCCTTGCAGGTCGTATGCCCAATCTACACCGCCTGCGACCACTACATTCTTCGCGCCGGTGGAACGGCAGGTATCGAGAAGCTTTTGCATGCCGGGCGAGTGGTAGGCAAATATACCATTGGGGTCCACTCTGCTTTTTGTGTCTAAAACATTGCCGCCATTGCGCCAGACATCCCAGGAAATATCGTGCGGCTCGTTGTAGAGATCGAACAGCACAGCGGGATTATTAGCAAAGCGGGCGGAGACGTCTTTCCAAAACACAATGCTGTTGTCGTCCGGCATATTGTGCTGGCCGATGTATTGGCCCCAAACATTGCCGTCTGACCAATGTAAATCCAGGATGACATAGCACTTTCTGGCAGCGGCGCTTTTTACAAAATCTTCGACAATCTTTTGGTAGCCGGCAGCACCGTTGGTGCTATCAGGCGTATGCCCGAACCAGCGGTCCTGGCAAAGCGGCAGGCGAATGATATTCGCGCCCCAGTCCAGCGCCGTCTCCAGGCTGTTAGTGAGATGATCGCCCTGGCCCCATTCCAGGCTGGGGATGTCAACGCCATGCAGATGCACGGCATCGCCTGATACCGTCGTTAAATGGTTGCCCGTGACCTTCAACATCGGCAATGCGGTATCGTCTGCCGCTAAGGAGCTGGTTAAAAGAACTCCGGAGAGAAGTCCAGCTACGGCGCAGGTTAATTTAATCTGAGGGCGTGCCATTATTATCAATGTAGTGGGCTTAACCCCTTTGTCACCGGCAAATATTAGTGACATGCGGGCAAAAAGAGGCCCTCTATCTTCTTTTTATGAACCAACACGAGTGCTGGAACAAAAATTGGCCGCGAATCAGATTTGCGCTTTCCGCCTTCGCTACGCTACGGCGTGACGCGCGCGCAGCTTCGCAATTAGCGGCTTATTTGTGAGTGATATTTACCCGGGGTGGCGCGCTCGCAGACTCGCGCTTACCCCGGGCTAATATATTGTGCCCACTGGTTCCCTCGCGCCCGCTCGGTCGGGTCCTGCGGACCCTTCGTTCCGCTAAAGCGGAACAAATCCCTTTCGCCATTTCCCAAATGGCTCAAGTCAGGGCACTCAGTTGGCGGCTGCGCCGGACAGAAAGGTTCATAGTCGCAATGCGCCCCCGTTTTCTATGGTGCAGGCGCGAACAGCATCGTGCGGCTGATCGTCTCTGCAAATCCTACTATTGCATCGTTGAAGCTGACTCTAAGGCAAAATTTTCACCAGCTCTGCGCTGTGGGGTGCGACAGGCATCGTTAATTCACCATCATTCTGTCCCAAATCTTTTTCCCGCCATAAATCACGGACCATGTGAGTGCCTGAGATTCCTAACTCCGACCATTGAACCATGATTTTGGTTGGTTTCTCGGAAAGGTTGTAGAACGCAACAGCCTTCGAACCATCCGCGAGGTTTTTGATATAAACAAGGCGCAGATTTCCCTGGTTACTGGCAATGGTCGCCTGTTTGCCGAGCGAGTCCTGGTCAATCGCAAGCACCTCAGGGTTCTCAACGAGGTTCAGCGTGAAGTTATCGAGCTTGTCCAAATCGCAGCCCAGCAATAGCGGCGCCGAAGCCATGCACCATGCCGTCATGTGCACGTACTGTTCGTCCGGCGTAAGGCGGGTGGGATGTTGTTTACCACCGAAGTTCACCACGCCCAGCACCATCATGTCCGGGTCATTCCAATGGCCGGGGTAGGAGTACGGCGCCCACTTGTCACTCGGCGCGCCGTGAAGGCCGGTCTCTCCGCGTTTATGCGGCGGGAAATAAAACGCGCGTTCCACCATGCTGATCCAGTTGTCGCTGATGTCCCCGGTGGTGCGCCAGCAATTGTAAATGGCTGACTGGTCCGCGATGTCATCGAACGGCATGCTGTTGGAATAGCTAAAGACCACGTCGCGGCCGGATTTGCGCAAGGCTGTGTGCATGGTCACGGAGTCGTTGAGAAATTGCGCGGGTGTTTCGGCAGTAGGTTTCGTGCTGCGCGGGTTCCAATCGTACTTCAAATAATCAATGCCCCAGACTGCCCATTGATTTGCGTCATTGTCCGCGTAACAAAATTTGCCCAGGCGGCTGCGGATATGTGTCCAGGCGCCGTGCGGGTCATCTGAACTGCCGCCGATGTAGCCGGCGTACGACGTCTCCCACGGCGTTGAATAAATCCCCACTTTCAAACCGAGGCCGTGAATCGCATCGCACATGCCTTGCATGTCGGGAAATTTGTCGTTGGGCTGGATGCCATTGAACTTTCCGCCACGCTTACCCTGCCACGAATCATCAATGTTGATATACGACCAGCCGTAATTGATCAGCCCGCTGCCGGCCATCGCGCGCGCGGCGTGCATGACATCATCGCCGGTGACCTCGCCATGGTACGCGTTCCAACTGTTCCAGCCCATCGGCGGCGTCAGCGCAATCGTTTCACCCACGATGATGGTGAATTTTTTGGAATCGGTGCCGAGGTCGTTTTTCGCATGGAGCGTCACGACGAATTTATCTTTCAGGCCGAACCATTTTTTATGCGCCTTGCCGGTGATCAGACCCGTGTTTGCATCCAGCTTCAAATCGCCCGGCAAATCATCCGCGGAAAAGGTCATGGGCCGATCGCCTGTTGCAGGAATCTGGTAGAAGAAGGGATTGCCCGGGCGCACGCCAAAGACGTCCGGCCCATTGATGCGCGGAGTGGACGGGGCAGGGGGTGTGCGGAGTTCCGGCACGGCATTCGTATCGCTCTCCTGCGCGGGCAGAAGATTGGCAATGGTTACAAATCCGGCGACGGTGCAAACCGCCACCAGCATCTGACGAAGGGCAAATTTCATGACAGACAGCGTGCAAGAAATGTGCCCCAGCGCAAGACATTCATCCTAGTATCTTTGTTCGGGACCAGACTTCCGAAGGCTTCAATGTGTCTCAACCTAAATCAAGGGTTGATTACATTTTTTGGCCTTAAACGGTTTGGTTTTAGTTTGGTTTTTGGGTTAATTGACCGACCGGGGTTAATTTGCCACATCTTGTTCAACAGAGTGGCATTTGGAGTGAGCAGGTGAGTTTTAATCTGACAGGGACGGACGGCCGTGCAGGAGCACGGCCCTACCATGTCCTTCGCTATCGTATGTCAAAGAACGCAATGGACATTTTACCACACAGCAGGTTGGCAGGAAGGGAAACTTGACTCCTGGTTGTTCACGCGATGTGTGCCAGTGATTTGGCAATCCGGCGCGTTATAATTATAACGTACGGTTGACAATCTTCTTATCCGGGCGGAGTTTTGGGAATGCCGAACCAAACAAGGAGTTTTTGGGCGCGAACACTGTAACTTTCCAACCTATTATTACGTCAACACACTATGAAGACCATTATGAACATTAAAATTTTATCTCTGATAACCACAGCTTCTATTATGGGAACGGCCAGTTTGCTGGCGATTACGACCTCGACGCCCCAGACGGCCAGCGTCCCCTCGGCGCCGATCGGCCTGTTCCAAACTGTCGGGTTCAGCGATTCCCAGGAAGCGGCGAAGTTGCACCAGGCTTATCGTATCCTCGCCACGGGCGACCATGATTATAAAGGGCATCGCGCCAAAGCGATGGAGCAAGTTAAGAAGGCGGCTGATATGCTCGGCATGGATTTGCGCGGCGATGACAAGGACAAAGAGAAACAGGTCCTGTCCGACGACCAGTTGCGGTTGGCTCGTGGGTATCTCCAAAATGTGCTGGGCGCGTCTGAAGTGAAGGACCAGAAGAAGATTTCCGATCACATTAATGCGGCGATTCATCAAATTGATGTCGCGCTTTCGGTTCGGTAATCGCGTTATTTAAAGACGCAACTACTCGTGGCCGCCGCAGCGCGGCGGCTCTACCTGTATTAGGCCGGCAGGCGGACGGTGAACGTTGTCCCGACATTTTCTTCGCTCACGACATCAATGCTTCCGCCATGCGCGGCGATTAAGGCTTTGGAAATGGCCAAACCGAGGCCGGCATTTCCTGAGGAACGGGATTTGTCGGCCCGGTAAAACCGCTCAAATACCCGTGGTAAATCTTCCGCTGGAATTCCTTGTCCGGTGTCACTGACGGTCAGCAACGCCATGCCGTTTTCCAGCCGGGTGCGGATTTTTACTTCACCACCGTCGTGATTGTACTGAACGGCGTTCGTCAACAGGTTGGTGACCACGAGGCCAAGCCGTTCGGAATCGCCTTCGATTTCAATCGCTGCAAGTTCCGTAGAAATCTTCACGCCACGCTCATCCGCGAGCGGGCGAATGAGTTCACCGCAATCGGCGACGGTCTTCGAAAAATCAAAGCGCAACCGCTTCATTTGTTCCTGTCCAGCATCGAGACGGGCGAGTTCCAGGAGGGCAGTAATGAGCTTGCGCATTCGTTGCGCTGCCCGCTGGCAGGCTTCGACGGTTTGTTTGTATTCTCCGGCTTCACGCTCGCGGTTTAGCGCTGTTTGGGTTTGCGTCAGGATAACGGAAACCGGCGTGCGCAGCTCGTGCGCGGCATCGGACGCAAATTGCTTTTGTTGCGCGAATGCGGCTTCCAGCCGGGCGAAGGTGGAATTGAGAACCACGGCCAGTTGTCCCAGTTCGCTTTCCGCATCCGCCGTGTTGATACGTTGCGATAGATCGCCGGCGGAGATTTTTACCGCAGTGGCGCTGATATTTTCTACGGGGCGAATGGCCCGGGAGGAAATCCACCAGCCGCCGGCGAGGCCGAAGAGTAAAACGATGGCGCCAGCGACAGTCAGGGTCATGGCGGTGGTTTGTAATTGATGCAATTCCGGGGTAATGGAGCAGCCAATGATAACGATTTCGCCGGATGGCAGTATATGCATCGCCTGGTGCCATGAATTGAGAGTTTGAACAGTTGGGCCAAGATTGGGAGGCGTATTTAAGTGGCCTTCATTTCTGACTGTCGTGATATCGTGACCAGGGGCGTTGGTGGAACTGGCGATTTTCACGCCATCGCGAAAGACTTCGAAATAGAAATCATTCACGTCGTCCGAACTGAACAAAGTGGCAGCCTCGGGCGGCAAATGAAATTCGTCGGGCTGCGAATCGTCCGGAGGCGGAAGATCCATCGGCGCTTGGTCCGGTGGCGGGCGATCCATGGGCGGGTGGCCAAACCGTGGGTGGTGGGGGCGAAGTGCATCGGAAAGGGGCGGAAAACGGCGCTGCAGTTGGCTGTCAACGCGATTCATTAGCTCGTTGCGCTCGAGCTGATACGCTGTAATTTCGAGCGCCGCCAGCACGCCGACTAAAATTAGTCCATACCAGATTTGCAGCCGCCACTTGATGGATTTAAAAATTTTCATTCGATGCAATAGCCGTGGCCGCGGCGGGTGGCGATAAAATTCGCGCCCAGTTTTTTGCGCACATTGGAAACGTGAACATCGAGCAGGTTTGAAAACGTATCGTCATTTTCGTCGAACAAATGTTCGTACAACTGAGTGCGCGTGACGACTTCGCCGCGATGCAGCGCGAGAAATTGGACCAGCGCGTATTCGCGTGCGGTCAATTCCATCAATTTCCCGGCGCGAGAGATATTTCGCGCAGCGGTATCAATTTTCACATCGCCGATTTCGATAACATTACTTGTTTTATTCGCACTGCGGCGAATGAGCGCGCGCAGCCGCGCAAAAACTTCCGGCAGATCAAACGGTTTAATCACATAATCATCCGCGCCGCCGTCGAGGCCGCGCACGCGGTCACGCGACTGGTCTCGCGCGGTGAGCATGAGCACGGGCGTCTTTTTGATTTTGCGCAGGCGTGAAAGGACTTCCCAGCCGTCCATCCTGGGCAGCATCACATCCAGCACCATGGCGTCGTAATCGTAATTCTCGGCTTTATAGAAACCGTCCTCGCCGTCGTTGGCAGTATCGACGGCGTAGCCTTCCTCGCGCAGGGCCTGGGCCAGGCTCGAGAGCAAGTCCGGTTCGTCTTCGACAATTAAGATTCTCATTCCGGGTTGGCGAGTTTTATCAAAAATGTTTTCGTTCCGCCAGCCATGTGAATTATCGCCTGAGCAACCTTAAGACAAGATGAAGAAAAATCTTTTTGGCTTCACGCGGGCTTAAGGTTCATGTGCGTAGAGTGAGGCCATGAAAAATCAACTTGCCTTAAAATCACACCGGATTCTTTTTCTCGCCACGTTCACGCGCATTTTCCTCATGGTCGCCCTGCCGGCGCAGGCACAGGACGCACGAACGAATTGTTGGCTTACCACTTATGCCGGTCAATACGCGCGTGTCTATACCAATACGTCCATGCAGCTTTCCGGCACGGCGCTCACGACATGGAACAATAGCTCGCTGTCACAGTCCCTGCCGGCCTACTGCGGCGTGCAGGAGGTTTATTCTTCGTCGAATTGGATTTACGTTCGCAGCACCGGTTTGGCGAGCTACACGATGGGACCGTGGTTTCTGGATGCCCAGAAGAAACAACTCTTTCCCAATCTTCCGGTGAATCAACAGGTGTTTTACGCATTTCCGCGCACGAACTATGTGCCGGTCGCCAAAACGGCCAATGGCGGCGGCCAAATCGGGATCTTCGTGGATGGCGTGGCGATGTTCAACAGTTGGGACGCCTATACCTGGGATCCGGTGATGCAATACGATACGAATAATTATTCGGGCTATTGGAACCGCGACGCGTATGTGAACGAGGGGGTGAGCTTTGACCCCGGTTATGCGCACCAGCAAAACACCGGCGTTTATCACTATCATGCTGACCCGCTCGGCTTGCGCTATCTCCTGGGCGACCATGTGGATTTCAACGCGTCCACGAAAGTCTTTAGCGAAGATATCAGTACGCCGACCAAACATTCGCCGATTTTAGGTTGGGCAGCGGATGGTTATCCGATCTATGGGCCTTACGGTTATTCAAATGCGACCAATGCCAGCAGTGGCATTCGGCGGATGGTGTCAGGCTATGTGATTCGCAACGGCCAATATGGAACGAGCAACCTGACGGCGAACGGGCGGACGACGATTCCGGCCTGGGCTGCGCGCCTGTATAACGTCAGCTCAAATCAAACGGCGCCGAACGTCAGCACCAGTTATCCCCTGGGGCGTTACATGGAGGACAATGACTATCTCGGCGACCATATCAATTCCAGCACAGGCACGAATTATCAACAGGGCGTGGATTTTGATTTGGACCAATACAATGGGCGCTGGTGTGTGACGCCGGAGTTTCCCGGCGGCATCTACGCTTATTTCGTGGCGATTGATTCCGGCGGCACGCCGGCTTTTCCTTATGACATCGGCCGTGGTTTTTATGGCAACCCTGTGGGTGGCAGCGTATCGGCGATAGGCGAACCGGTCGTTACCAAATTCCTCGGCTACACCAACTTGGTTTCCACGATGGGTGTGCCGAAGGTAAAAAGTGGAACGGTCACTCTGACCTGGAGCGCGCTGGAAGGCGGCAACTATGAAGTTGTGTCTACGACGAATCTTTCCTCTTCATGGACGACTCTTGCCTCGGCGATTTCACCGAATGAAATGACGGGCAGTTACACCAATAACACTTCTGCTAGCAGTCAATTCTATCGCTCTGCGCGGACGGCGTTGGCATCTTACAGCAGCGCGGGCACGACCGTTTTTGCCACGAATGGCGTCGCGCCCGGGGGCAATGCGTATCCGGGGCAAAATGTGTTGCTGACGATCACGCTTCCGGGTTCGCCACCCAATCCGCCGCTGAACGCGCCGATAACCCCGAGTGTTACGTTGAGCAATACGGCGACGATGGTGATTATCTCCGGCACAAATATTTCCCGCCCGGCAACGAATATCGTGACGGCCATTGTTTCCATCCCTTCCAGTGCACCGTCCGCTACGGAAAATGTCATCGTCAATTTCAACAACATGCCTTCCTACACGCTTACGGGTGGATTCACGATTAATTGAATGAAGAAATTCTTACTGGCCTCCCTGGTGTTGGGGTTCCTTTTTCCCTGGGACCTTGCATTCGCGGCGACGCTGGAGATTCAGATCACTCCAAAGTTTGCCGGAGAAGAACTTCAGCCCGCATCGTTTCGCTATCAGACATCTGCGGGCGAAACCTTTTCCGTCACGCGCATCAGTTATCTCGTGAGCGATTTTGAACTGCAACGCAATGACGGCTCATGGCTGGAGCTTTCCAATTCCGTTGCGTGGCTGGACCCCGGACAAAATCGAGACTCTCTTCGGCTGGAAAACATTCCAGCCGGTGAATTTTCGACCATCCGTTTCCTGGTAGGATTGAATACAAACCTCAATCACGCCAATCCCGCGAAATTCCCCGCCGGCCATCCGCTCAATCCTGATGTGAATAGCCTCTATTGGGGGTGGCAGGGCGGCTATGTGTTTCTCGCGCTCGAGGGGCTGTGGCGCAACGCGGCGGGCGCGCTGGATGGCTGGGCGTATCATTTGGCCCGGGACACCAATGCTGTTCGCGTTACGCTCGCTGCGCCGCTGGAAATAACCAACGAAACACGCGTGCAATTGGACTTCGATATCGCCACGGTCCTGAATGCGCCTTGTCCGCTATCATTTGCGAAAGACGGCACATCCACGCATTCGCGGGACGGAGATCCTATAGCCGCTGCGCTGGTCAAAAATATTTCAGCAGCTTTTCGCGTCCGGAAAGTCACGTCATTGACGGAGGCTGAAATCACCGCGGCGGATCCGAAACCGCTCTACCTGCCGAAGAAATTTACTCCGTATCCTTTCCAGATAAGTGCGACATTCCCGGTTCCCGATTTGCCGCGCGATAATCCATTGACTGTCGAGCGCGTGGAGCTAGGTAAAAAATTATTCTTCGACAAACGCATTTCTATCAATGGCCGGCAATCCTGCGCTGATTGTCATTCAGCGGAACGCGCCTTTACTGATGGCCTGGTAACGGCGCGCGGCGCGGAAGGGAAATTCGGGTCGCACAACACCATGCCGTTGTTCAATCTGGCCTGGAAAAGCGAATTCTTCTGGGATGGCCATGCCCAAAGCCTGCGCCAGCAAGTGCTGCAACCCATCCAAAATACCGTCGAGATGCATCAGTCGCTGACAAATCTCGTCGTGAAGTTGACGGATGCTGCTGATGATTATCCAGCAATGTTCATCGCGGCGTTTGGTTCGCCTGAGATCACTTCAGAGAAGATTTCTTTGGCCCTGGAAAATTATTTGCTCACGCTCACGTCCTTTGATGCGAAATTTGACCGGGTGCTGAACGGCGAGGAAAAATTCACGCCGCAAGAGCAGCGCGGTTTCGAATTATTTTCCACGGAATACGATCCGCGGCGCGGCCAGTACGGCGCGGATTGTTTTCATTGCCATGGCGGGCCGCTGTTCCAGAGCCAGAGTTTCGCCAACAACGGCCTGGACGCTGCATTTTCAGACATTGGCCGCGCCAAAGTGACTGGACGAAATTCGGACGCCGGCAAATTCGCGGTCCCCAGCCTGCGGAACGTTGCCCTGACCGCGCCATACATGCACGATGGGCGCTTTCAAACGCTTGATGAGGTGGTCGAACACTATTGCACTGGGGTCAAGCGCAGTGCCACGCTCGATCCCAACCTTGCCCGGCATCCTGATGGCGGCGTGCCGTTGAGCGAGACAGACAAGAAAGCGCTGGTGGCGTTTCTTAAAACGCTCACGGATGAAAAATATTTGCAGGCCGCTCTTGTGGGAAATTTGGCTCAAAAATAACTACAAAATCTTTGGCGACTTCACGTTCTCTTAAGGTTCACTCGCGTAAATTGGCAGCATGAAAACGGAAAAATCTACCGGCCCAGGCGACAAACGCTGGATGCTCGTTGACGATGATAAAGGCGCGTTGATCTTCATGCGTACCATTGTTTCGAAGCTCGGGGTTGCCCATATCGAATGCTTTGCCAGCGGTGAAGACGCCCTGGCTGCGTTTAAGGCTAATCCCGGCGCGTATGAAATGGTCATCACGGATTTTCAAATGCCCGGCATGGATGGAGTGGAACTATCGCGCCATTTGTACGCCATTGCGCCGAAGATAAAAATCCTCCTCATGACCGGCAGCCACTTGTTCAACGATGAAGTTGCCGCGCGTGAAGGTTTTTCCGGTTTCCTGAAGAAGCCGTTTCATCCCCCGGCACTACAACGCGTTTTGGCAGCCATCGCCGCCGGAACATTTTCTTCCGGCCAAACGCAAAAATGATTTTAAAATTTCACACCCAAAGAAAGAAAAAATGAGAATGAAAACGATAATGAAAGTAGCATTCACGGTGCTGGCGCTGAGCGCAGCAGGGTTCATGGCACACGCGCAAGATAATGGCGGCCCTCCGGATGGCGGACAACCCGGCGACGGCCCACCGCCCGGGCAGGGGTTTCACCATCGTCCGCCGCCTTTGCCTCTGGCCCAGGCATTGGATGTGAACCATGACGGTGTCATTGATTCCAATGAAATTGCCAACGCCAGTGCGGAATTGCTCACGCTGGATAAAAATGGCGATGGCGTATTGACGACAAATGAGTATTTGCCGCCGCGCCCGAAGAACGCCGGCTCGATGGGGCAGGGCTTTCGTCCGCCACCCTCGCCGCTCGTCGAAGCGCTGGATGTGAACCAGGACGGTGTCATTGACGCCAATGAAATTGCCAATGCGCCGGCGGAATTACTTACGCTGGATAAAAATGGCGACGGCCAGTTGACTCCCAATGAATACCGGCCACACCGGCCGCCGGGTCCGCCGCCCGGAAGTGATGATTCATCTAACGACGGCCCTCCGGGACCACCGCCCGGCGGTGATATGCCTGATGGCGGCCCGCCCGGCCCGCCGTCGGATCAGTAAGATTCCATTCGGGTGAATGGAAGCGGCGGGTTGCTGTGAATCCGGGTGTGAAGCAGTCAATCCGCCGCTCTCTTTTTTAAGAGAGCCGTTTTCGAAATTCCCTGCAAGCCTTCGCAGCATCCGGTGCATTGAGAATGGCCGAGACCACGCAAATCCGCTTGGCGCCTGCTGCTAAAACTTCGTCTAAATTTTCCAAATGGATTCCGCCAATAGCGAACCACGGCGTGGTTACATTTGCTGCCGCCCAGCGGACGTATTCGAGCGTCACCGGCTTGGCAGTCGGCTTCGTGCCGGTGGCGAATATCGGCCCGATGGCTACGTAATCCGCTTTGGCATCCAATGCGCGTTTTGCCTGTTCCGGTGCGTGGGTGGAAAGGCCAATCTCTAAGCCGGAATATTTAGTTTTAAATTCGTCCACATGCTTATGACCGGCATCGAAGAAGTCTTCCTGCCCTAAATGGCAAAGCTCCGCACCGACTTTGCTCGCAATACCGGGATAATCGTTGATGACGAGGCCGACGTTTGCCTTTTTGGTGATGGGCACAATCTTTTCCGCCAGGCGGCGAATTTCATCCGCGGAAGATTTTTTGGCGCGTAATTGAATGAGGTCGCTGCCGCCATCGCAAAGTTGTTGGGCGACCAGCTCCGGCGCGCGGCCGTGCAAATACGCCGTATCCACGAACGTGTAGAGCCTGCAATCCGCGAGCGGCTTCATTTGGGCGTTATTATTCTTAGGGTAAGGACGACCTTTCGGTCGTCCGCGGCTGCGCAGGAGCGCAGCCCTACCAGGTCAAGAGCGGCATCAGAGCGCATTTTGTTTCATTCTTCGCGCGGCGGAAAATCAAAGGTGATTTTCCCTTTTTCGTCCATTACCAGGTACGCCGGGAACGGCTTGCCTGCCTTGGAAATAAATTTATCCAGTAAATCGCTCTTTTGGGTTTCGAGGATTTTTTTGGCCTGTGCCGGTTCGATCGGCTGCTCCAGGATGACCTTGCCGATTTTGAATTTGCACGGTTTGGAATCGGCCTGCGACCGTTCGCAAATGTAACCGGCCTCGGTATCAAAAACCTTGCTGCCGCACTTCGGGCATTTGCCGATGACCTCTTTGCCCGTGAAATCAATCTTCGGGACCGGCTCGCCCGGCTTCCCATCTTTCGCAGCCCCGCGCGCCTTTTTCTCTCGCGGCGCAAACTCAAACGCAGTTCCACCATCCTTCACGATCAAAAACGCCTCGAACTTGCGGTTCGTTTTCTTCGAAACAAATCCCTTGAGCAAATCTGTTTTCTTTTCGGCCAGCAGTTTGCGCACCTGTTCCGGCGCAATTTCCTGCTGCAAAATAATTTTGCCTGTCTTAAACGTGCATTTCTTGGACGGCCCCGTCGCATTCTCGCAGATGTAATTCATGCCCGCATCGTACACGTTCCCGCCGCATTTTGGGCATTTGCCCAGCGGCTCTTTGCCGGTGAAATCTACTGGCGCCGAGTCTTCGCCGTTCTCTTTCTTGTCGTTACCAAAATCAAACTCCGGTTTAAACTCCGGTCCCGGTCCCATCTTGATAATGGCGGCAAAGGGAAATCCCTTCGCGCTGCGGAATCCCTGCAACGGGCCGACTGTGCCTTTTTCAATGAGCTGTTCCACTTCGGGAATTTCTAGTTGCCGTCCGGCGACGATTTTCCACAGGCTGAAATCGCATTTCTGGCACTGGAACTTCTTGTAGTTCTCGTGGATCTCGCCGCCACACTTCGGGCACGGCGTTTTCAACGTCCCAAAATCGCCCGGGATGGTATCGCTGGTGTAGCTTTTGGCCTTGGCGACGATGTCGCGCGTGGCTTCGGCGATCTCGCGCATGAAATCTTTGCGCTTCAATTTGCCGCGCGACATCTGGTTCAGCTTGAATTCCCATTCGCCCGTCAGTTCCGGCGAGGTCAATTCCGGTATGCCCAGCCCGTTCAATAGCGCCATTAGAGAAAATGCCTTGGCCGTTGGCTGCAATTCACGTCCATTGCGAGCGACGTATTTTTCCCAAATGAGACCTTCAATAATCTGAGCGCGTGTGGCCGGTGTGCCCAGGCCTTTCTCGCTCATCGCCTCGCGCAATTCTTCGTCATCAATTAATTTCCCTGCGCCTTCCATCGCCGAGAGCAACGTGGCTTCCGAATAACGCGGTGGTGGCTTGGTGACATTCGCCTGTACGTCCACCTTCACCGTCTTCACCTGTTCATTGGGTTCGACCGGCGCAAGCGTGGGCGCTTCGTCCGTATCCGCTTCCTTACCGTACACTTCCATCCAGCCTGCCTTGACCATCACTTTGCCTTCACTCTTGAACGGTTCGCCCTCCACCCGCGTGATGCGCGTCGTCACTAGGAACTCCGCCGGCGGATAAAAGATCGCCAGGAACCGCTTCGTGACCATGTCATAAAGCTTTTGTTCGGGTTCGCTCAAACTTTTTGGGGCCACCAGCGTCGGGATAATCGCAAAGTGGTCCGAGATTTTGGCATTATTAAATATGCGCTTGTTGGGCTTGACCCAATCGTTCTTCAAAATCGCGCCCGCAAACGGGCCGTAGTTCGTGCCGCCCAGCATTTCCATGGTCTTTTTGACCGTGGTGATGTAATCCTCCGGCAAGGCGCGCGAATCAGTACGCGGATACGTCAGCACTTTATGCTTTTCATAAAGCGCCTGCGCCAACCCGAGCGTGTTTTTGGCCGAAAACCCAAACCGCCCATTCGCCTCGCGTTGCAAACTCGTCAAATCGTAGAGCAGGGGAGAGAGCGACGTCGTGGGCTTGCTCTCTTCGGTAACGATGCCGATTTTACCGAGGCATTTTTTCTGGATTTCCTCCGCGCGCGCCAGTTCCCAAAGGCGTTCGGCCCGGAGCTGGTCGTCTCCTTCCTTTTTTGAAAACTTCTCGTCAAACCACCGGCCGGCATATTCACCTGCCTTGGCACCGAAGGTTCCGTGGATTTCCCAGTAATCGCGGGGCACAAATTTTTTAATCTTGTCCTCGCGCTCGACCAAAATCGCCAGCGTTGGTGTTTGGACGCGGCCCACGGTGGTCAGGTGAAACCCGCCGGTCTTGGAATTGAACGCGGTCATTGCCCGCGTGCCATTGATGCCCACGAGCCAATCGCTTTCACTCCGGCAAACCGCCGCGTCTGCCAGTGGAATCATATCGGCGTCCGTGCGCAATTTCTCAAAACCCTCGCGGATGGCGGCAGCGGTCATGCTTTGCAGCCAGAGCCGCTGGATGGGTTTATCGCTCTGGGAATACTGGATGATGTAGCGGAAAATCAATTCGCCTTCGCGCCCGGCGTCGCACGCATTGACCAGCTTATCGACATCCTTACGTTTAATCAGTTTGAGCAGGACCTTGAGGCGGTTTTCGTTTCGTTCAATCGGTCTCAGGTCAAAATGATCGGGGATCACCGGGAGGTGGGCAAACGTCCATTTGCCGCGCTTGGCTTCCGCGCCCTCGGGCGGGATCAACTCAAGCAAATGGCCGACAGCCGACGATATCACATAATCGCCGCTCTCAAAAAACTCACCGCTTTTGTCTTTGGTGAACCCGCCAATCGCCTTGGCGATATCGCCGGCGACCGACGGTTTTTCCGCTATAATGAGTCCTTTACCCATGTGTTAAAGCGAATCTTTAAGCTGCGCCATAGGGTTTGCGCAACTTATTTTTTCATCGCCAGTTCATTTTTTGGGGGTGGAAGGGAGGGTTGGCTAGTAGGATTTCCCCTTATTTTAAGCACCGAATACTGGTCAAAAATGTCCCGGAATGTCTTGGCACGTTCATCGCCAAGATCCAGCCGGGCCAGCTTTTGGCCGCCTTGCCCTATTGTCATCTCATAGACTTTGGCAACAGCCCCTTTTTGAGGGCCAGACAAAATAATGACGCGAGCACCGACTTCCAATGGTGCGCCATTAAATTTTCTGCAAGCAATGAAAATGAACGGCCCACAAAGAAATATACCCAGATAAAGACCCAGCCCGCTTATCGGAACCATAGCGAGTATCAGGAGTAAATCCATTTTCCAGTCGGAAATGATCGAGAAAGATGTGTCGTGTATAATTGACCCGATGACCAATATATTTAAAACTAAAGCGCCTAAAAACCATGTGATCATTACCGGATGGGCGCAGATTTTATTGAATATGCTGGGCTGCATGTGATCGCCGGACTGAGTGTAACGGGTTAACCTTCATTCCGAATCTGCAATGAGTCAACACGATTCATTAAAAAATCCATTAAACCATTTCCAAAATTGCTTTGAGCCGTGGCGTCTTTGCGTTAAAAATCTTGGGGACACAAGCCATGACGACCCAGAAAACTCCCGTTTCCACCGATTCGTTGCTGCACGAAAACCGCGCGTTCCCGCCGTCGCCCGAAGTCACCCGTCGCGCGCTCATCAACGCTGCGCAATACCAGGAGATGTACCAGCGCTCCGTTCGCGAGCCGGACAAATTTTGGCTCGAACAGGCGCAAACGCTGGAATGGTTTAAGCAGCCGTCCATCGCCGGCAAATATACCTGGGAGACCGACGCCCGGAAAATCGAGCATACGTGGTTCGAAGATGGCCAGCTCAATCTCACGGTCAATTGTCTCGATCGCCATCTCAAAACCAAGGCGCGTGATAAAGTTGCCATCATCTGGCAGGGCGAGCCGGAGGAAGACGTCAAGCGCATCACCTACGCCGAACTGCATCGCGACGTTTGCAAATTTGCCAACGTCCTCAAATCCCTCGGCGTTAAAAAAGGCGATCGCGTGGCGATTTACATGCCGATGATCCCCGAAGGCGCCGTGGCCATGCTCGCCTGTGCACGCATCGGCGCGATTCATTCCGTCGTGTTCGGCGGCTTCAGCGCTGATTCCCTGTCCGACCGCATTAACGATTCCTCCTGCAAACTGCTCATCACGGCCAATGTTTCTTTGCGTGGCGGCAAAGCGATTCCGCTCAAGGAAATCGCCGATGCGGCATTGAAGAAAACTACGACCATCGAAAAAGTCGTCGTCATCAAACGCAACGACGCGCCGTGCAATATCGTCAGCGGCCGCGACCTTTGGTTCCACGATTTGATGACGAATGCCTCCGCCGATTGCCCGCCGGAAAAAATGAACGCCGAGGATTTTCTTTTCATCCTCTACACCTCCGGCTCGACCGGCAAGCCCAAGGGTGTTGTGCACAGCACCGCCGGTTATCTGCTCTGGAGCGCGCTCACGCACAAATACGTTTTCGATATCCACGACGACGACGTTTATTTCTGCACCGCAGACATCGGCTGGGTCACCGGCCACAGCTATGTGGTTTACGGGCCGCTTTGCAACGGCGCGACTACGCTGATGTTCGAGGGTATTCCGACGTTCCCCGATGCCGGGCGCTTTTGGAAAATCGTGGAGAAATTCAAGGTCACCAGTTTTTATACCGCGCCCACGGCCATCCGCTCGCTCATCCGTCTCGGTAACGAATGGCCGGAGAAGCACGACCTTAGTTCCCTGCGCGTGCTCGGCACCGTTGGCGAGCCAATTAATCCCGAAGCCTGGATTTGGTATTATAACATCATTGGCAAAGGCCGCTGCCCGATTTCCGATACCTGGTGGCAGACCGAAACCGGCGGGCATCTCATCACGCCATTGCCCGGCGTGAGCACCTTGAAACCCGGCAGCGCCAATAAGCCGTTCTTCGGTGTGGAACCGATCGTCTTGCGCGACGACAACACCGAATGCGCCGCGAACGAGGGCGGCAAGCTCTGCATTAAGAAGCCGTGGCCTGGCATCATGCGCACCACCTGGGGCGACCATGACCGTTTCATTAACACCTACTTTGCCACGTTCAAGAATATGTACTTCACTGGCGACGGCTGCCGCGTGGATGCCGATGGCGATTACTGGCTGCTCGGGCGCGTAGACGACGTCGTGAACGTCTCCGGCCATCGCATCGGCACGGCGGAAGTTGAGAGCGCGCTCGTGAGCCATGCCAAAGTGGCCGAAGCCGCCGTGGCGCCCATGCCACACGACATCAAAGGCCAGGCACTCTACGCCTTCGTCACCTTGAAGGACGGCATCAATGAGAGTGAAGAATTGAAAAAGGAACTGACGTTGCACGTGCGCAAAGAAATCGGCGCCATCGCCGTGCCGGATAAAATCCAATTCGCTCCCGCGCTGCCCAAGACGCGCTCCGGCAAAATCATGCGCCGCATTCTCCGCAAAATCGCTGAAAACCAAACCGATCAAATCGGCGATATCACGACCCTCGCGGATCCGGCGGTGGTGGACGCGCTGGTGAAGGGGAAGCAGTAACGATCATTGTCATCCTCTCCCTCATCGTCATTCTCGATTTCTGATATGCGATTTAAGCGATCAGATAGATGGCGGGAGCATTTTTTAAAGAATTCCGTCTGACATATTGTGAAAGCAATTTCAGAATTGGCGATGTGGATAATGACAATTCACCCGTTTTTCTTTATATTGTTCTCCGCAATCGTTATCTGGAAAGTTCTTCCTTATATTTTTAAAGCGTTCGGAGGAGGCCGTTTGGCGGTACTAAAATTGGAAGATCGAATTGGGGCAATTCTTTTTTTAGTTTGTGCTGTAGTAATGACGGTGATCAGCTTTTGGTATCCAGTCTATTTGTGTGCCTATTACTCTTCTCCAGACGATCGTTATGGCTTTGCGCTTCTTTTTGCGTCTCCATTTTGGTTTGTGAGCGCGGGCATATCGTGTGTTGCATTTCACCGACTATCTAGCGCCGTGGCCAGTGGACAACGCACCATAGCGAATTACATATTGATAATTGGGGGAACGTTGTTAGCTCTGCTTGGCCTTAGTCCGTTTTTATTTGTCCTTTGGAGAATATTAAATTCTTTGTTTTAAGATGAAAGTATTTGTATTTAGAAGTCCGCGCCATCCGCGATTGCTTCACGCCCTCAACAATTCCGGCATCTCTCTGACCTTGTTCCGAACGGAAGTTTCCCATTCGGGTATCTGGCTGTTGCTGAGTTGCAGAAATTCCGTGAGCGGACGCACGCCAGGCAATAAGATAAAAGGAACCAACACCTTTTCCTGCTCGATATGATTGGCCAGGCGGCTGGCCATGCTCGTGATGGCCACGAACCGCTGCCATTCGCCGTCCGGCTTGGGGCTATTGTGCCTGAGCGCCGGCGTGACTACTTCCACCGGCACGCCCCAGCGTTGCAGCAATCGCGCGCCGACTTCATCGTGGTTAAATCCGAAAAGATTTTTTTCCTTCTCACTCAACGACGCGCCCGTGCGTTTGCAATCGTCCATCATCGCCACGTATTTTTCGCGCTCGCCGAGCGCCAGCACCAGTTTGCCGACGTCATGCAGCAGGCCGGCGGTAAAGGCGATGCCTTCCGACTCATCCACTTCCAGCGCCAGTTCGCCCGCGGCGATGGCCGCGATGCTCGAGTGCCGCTGCAACGCCTCAGCTGAAAATCCCGGAATCGCTTCCTTCGGTTTCATTGTTTGCATGCCGGACAGTGAAACCGTCATTTGATAAACTTCGTGAAAGCCCAGTTGGAAAACGGCTTCGTTAATGTCTGTCACCGGCGTATCCAGTCCGAAATAGGAGCTGTTGCAACGCCGCAAGACTTCCACGGACAATGCCGTGTCGCGCCGCAGCACCGCTACGATTTCATCCACGTCTGCATCCGGGTTGCGAAATAGATCAATCAGTTCGACCAGCAACGTCGGTTCCGGCGGCAAGTGTTTAATGCTGTCGAGATAGGCGTCCAGTAGTTCGTACTCCGCGCTCTTCGTCGTATCTAGTTTTGGCATAAATTTCCTGATTTCCCTTTAATTTAGGGCCTTACGTAATCGAAAGAAGCACGTCACTTGCCATCTATAGGGTGAAAAAGCCTTAATATCCGGGCGCTTCCAGGCGCTCGAAAATTGGGTTGAGCGATGGGGTTTGAAAGTCCAGATTATTGGCGTTAGGTTCAAGAAGTCGGCAAATTCCGCAGCATAAAAATTAAACCACTTAACTGATTATGAGCGACACCGAATACAAACCCGTTTCAATTGGAAATTGGATCCTCACTTTTATCCTGCTGGGCATTCCGCTGGTGAACCTGATCATGCTGGTCATTTGGGCCTTCGGCAGCGGCACTCATCCGTCCAAGAAAACCTTCGCACAGGCTCAATTCGTTCTTTTTGTGATCGCGATTTGCATCGCTATTGCGCTGGCGCTGCTTTTACCTCTATTAGGCTACCATCTCCATCCTTCTTCACCGGCGGTATAAGTCTGCGGCAAATACTGCGAATAAAATCCAAACGGTTTACGGATTCGGAACTCTGGCTTCTGGCTTCAGACTTCCGTAATCATGTCCTTCGTCGCTGTATTCGGCGCCCCGCCGGGAGCGTCTTTTCTGCATTTAAGCCATTCATTGAAAGAGTTGCGCCCTGGCAGAAATTAGTATAGTAATAGTTAATCTTACTAATCCCCTTAACGTGGACCGGCCTACAAAAATCGTTTGCGTTATTATGGCGCTTGTCGCAATAGCCACCTTAGAGGCGGCCTTTCTTTGCAAGTTTGCTCTTACGGGTGACCGGATTTTCTGCGCGGTCATGCTTGTGCTTTTGGCTTTCCTCTTGATATGCCTTGTCGTAAACGCGTTATTGAGCGGGAGAATTGCGCTGGCGGCCGGTCTGGGCAACAAAGTGGTTTATCGGATTGATACCCCGGTGGGATATTGGCTGGCGGTTTGCTTTTATGCGGCGCTTGGAGCGGCAATTTTATTTTTTGTTATTTTAATGGACTATCAGGTCTTCGAGCAACAAACACTAAGTCCGCCTGCTATGTCGATCTCTGCCTTCACTGTGCCTCGGTGATGACGGTGTCCTCATGCTCATACGCCGGTGCGCAAGTGCACAATAACCGTAGGGTCTCCTTGCCCGTGTTCCAAAGCTTGTGCCTTTGTCCGGGAAGAATGGCGATGGCATCACCGGGTTTGACTTCACGTATTTCGCCTTCAATGCGAATGCGTCCGGTGCCGTGGGTGATGTAGTAAATTTCTTCCGTCTTCACGTGGTAATGCTCCTGCGTGCTGCCATCGACGGGCAATCGCGCCTCTGCCAGGCTTTGTTTCTGGATGACGGAATTGCGATGCGCGAGCAGTTCCCGGATTTCCGAACCATCCTTGGTGGTAAACGATGGTACTTCGTTGAGATTCTTGATATCCATAAAATTGATTTGCCGAATAATTGGGCGATGCACAACTAAAATTTCACCCTTGCCGTTTGGTGTACCATAACCCAGCCTTAAATCTCGCCTGGTTACGCCATGAAAAAAGTTCTCGTCATCCTCGGAATTGTCGGTGTTAGTGTTATTTCGCTTATTCTCATTGTTTTGTTTGTGGCCTTTCGCATGATCCATAAGGCGGAAGGGCCGGCGCTTTATTCCAGCATGGGAGCCTGGACGCGCATACAGGAATATGCCCATGCCCAGGGCAAGACCAACTACATCGCCTTTGCCGACCAACAGGTAGCTGACATACAAACCATGGTGGGCGAATGGCAAAGAAATCTCGGAAGCCAGGAACTCGCCGACCTGCAAAAAAAACAGGCGGAGGCCTACGCGCAGACCGATAAAAATATCAAGAGCGGCCAAAATCCCCTAGCGTTCCTGGATGAGACGAACCACCCGTAAGCAGTCTTTCCGCGTTTGGATGATCGTTTACGCCGCTTGCCGGATGAAATGCACAATCATCGTGAAAATGGCGGCGTCCACAGCAGTGTGGGCCAGCCAGCAGGCGAGGATGCCTTTAGATCTCCGGCGTATGATGCCCAGCATGATCGCAAACACACCTGCCATGGACGCGCCGATTATGCCATCCGGAAAGCCGTTACGATAATGCGCCGCGCCAAATGAAACCGCCTGGATGAGCATTGCCCAAATGCCTGGGCCTAACGCGCTGTCCAGCGCCTCGAGCATGACGCCCCGCCAGATGGTTTCCTCTACCGCCGCGTTGAATGCCGCATTGGCCACGGCATAAAGCGCAATTAGCCACAATGGAAATTGCGGGACCATGTCGGCATAACGGCCCAGGTTGGGGCTCAGGAAATGGACCCACAGCATCAAAGCAAGAATCGGAATCACCATCGTAATGATCACGAGCGACCAAACTGTGGCATCAAACTTCCCGGAACGCAGCCAGCCCACCGAACCGCGCAGTGCCGGAATCAATATCACGGCATAAACGTAGAGCAGCAGAAACGTCAGGTCGGTAAAGGGATAAAGCTGAAAGCGCGGGAAAAAATGCATCAGATAAAAGCAAACGATGAGAACATTAAAATGAATGGTGTAAATGCTGCGCGAGGCGATGGACAACGGAAGCAATAACAGCATGAGTCGAGGCATCCAAAGTTGGACCGGGTCCGGAAACGGATGCGTCAGGTGCAGGCTAAAAAGAAGAACGAGCAGGATTAAAAGCCCGCCGCCAAACGCAGAGGAGCGTGGCGGAGAAATGATTTGGCCGCGAAAAGTCATTGGAAAAAAGTAACCCATAAATTCCCCTTGTTCAAAAAAGCCGGTCAAGCGGGCTGCTTTCTTTTGCTTGCTGCCAATAAGTCGTTGCCGCACGCGATTTCAGTTGCAACGTGTCTTTTTTCATCAATCGCAGCACCCAGGCCGTTGGAGTCAGAATAAACAGGAAAAATGTAACGAGCAGCACACGTCCAACAAATTGGCTAAGGGCAAAGCCAACACGCATCGAGAACAGGTGGTAGCCTCTCAGCCAGCGGGGCCGCAGCACTGCGATAAGCGCCACCGAAGCCAGGCCGATAAGAATCGCCAGCCATACCGGGTTTTCAATGATGCGACGCCAGCGCAGCAATGAACTGAAGAGCGCCAGGGCAATTGCGGTTAGTAACGCGGTTTTGCGCCATTCTTTTGGTTCGTCTTTCAGGTTGAGTTTCATTTAGTCGGCCTGGGGTGATACGCGGCGTTCCACGGACTTTTTCGGCTGGGCGGCGCGCTCGACCACGTAACTGCCGATGATCAGAAAATCCATTTCGGTATTCATGAAACAACGATAAGCGTCGTCCGGCGTGCAAACAATCGGTTCGCCGCGCACATTGAACGAGGTATTGATTAACACCGCGCAGCCAGTGGCGGCTGCGAAACGCGAAAGCAAATCGTAAAA
>DATJXK010000236.1:0-2648 GCA_035500235.1 Pseudomonadales bacterium
CCGGGTCATCCGGAGATTTTTGTCGTCGGCGATACGGCGTCGGTTCAGCAGGATGGCAAGCCGCTACCGGGCGTCGCCCAGGTGGCGATGCAGGGAGGACGATACGCGGGAAGGCTGATTGCGAGACGCCTGTCCGGAAAATCGGCGCCAAAGCCATTCCGTTATTTTGACAAAGGCAACATGGCGGTCGTTGGGAAGGGCTTTGCGATCGTGCAGAGCGGAAAGATTCATTTAAGCGGATTCTTCGCGTGGCTCGCATGGGCGGGAATACACATTCAGTTTCTCGCCACGGCGAACCTCCGGGCCAGCGTTTTTATCCAGTGGATTTGGACGTTTCTTACGGGCCAGCGAGGCTCGCGGCTCATCGTGAATCATCACGGGCCGCAGCAGGTAAGTTCAAAATCGACTGAACACATAACACCCGAAGCCATACCGGCAATAAAATGATGGCCAAAGAGCGAAAGGGAACATGAATTCAACAACCATCAGAAACCGACTTGTCGAGTTTGGCGAATCTAAAAGTCACACAGAAAACTTTGTTTCGGCACCACAAGATTCAAGACGGTCGTCCCTCAAGGGTTGTAGCACTGTGAATCTCTCCTTTCGCGATCGCAAAGCCAGCGGCAAAAAGTTCGCCATGCTCACCGCCTATGATTATCCCATGGCCCGGTTGCTGGATGAAAGCGGTGTGGATTTCGTGCTGGTGGGTGATTCGCTCGGCATGGTCGTGCTCGGCTATCCAGATACGACCAGCGTGACCATGGAGCACATGGTTCACCATTGCCGCGCGGTTGTGCGCGGTGTGAAAAGTGCGTTCGTGGTTGCTGACCTGCCGATTGGCAGCGTAGACACGCCGGAGCTGGCGGTGCAAAACGCAATGCGGCTTTACGAAGCCGGCGCGCATGGCGTGAAGTTGGAAGGTGGTGTGAGTCGTTGTCGCGAAATCGCCGCCATTGTCGAGGCAGGAATCCCTGTGATGGGGCACATCGGCATGCTTCCGCAGCTTGTCCTCGTTGAGGGAGGCTACAGGGTCAAAGGCAAGACGCCCACTGAAGCCGGGCAACTTTGTGCCGATGCGGTCGCGGTGGAAAAGGCGGGTGCCTTCGCTGTGGTGATGGAGTTGGTGCGCAAAGAAGTGGCGCGCAAGATAACCGCCGCGATAACCATTCCCACCATAGGCATCGGCTCAGGACCGGATTGCGACGGCCAGGTGCTCGTTATTCACGATCTCGTCGGCCTGTTCCCGTGGTTCACTCCGAAATTCGCCATTCCGCGCGCCCAAGTTGCAAGCTCAATTCGGGAGGCGGTGCGGACCTTTGTGCAGGATACTAAAGTAGCGGACGGATTAACTATGGAACAGAATGTTCTGACTGAACCGCCTGGTGCAAATCCAACACCAATTTCACCTTCGGAGCCGAATCCCGCCACACTTCAGAAACCTCATAGCTCATTGCCAGCCGATGCGACCGCGGCTCGTGCCGCATCGGCGGCTTCATTTTTGCAATCAACGAGGACATATTCGACAAAGGCTCACGACCAATCTGTGGATTTCCAGAAAGCGCCCGGTCGAAACGAGGCTCTCTCGAAAGGAGGAATGGCCAATCGCTCCGTTGCAGCAACCTGAATTCTGCCCAAGGCCAAATAGAACCAGAAGAACATGGCTGCTAGAGTTTGCATAGATTTGAAAATGAAATGTCAACGAGTCTGGAGCCGCTGATGAGTGATCAAGAAACGAATGCGTAAAGCCAAATATCAAGGTCGTTTTAGCGGCATGTAAATAAAAACAATTAAAGAAAGAGACAAATATGCCTGCATCTACAGTTTCCAAAGCAAAACGCGCCGCGTCTGGCGGCAAAACCACGGCTGGCCTCCTGTATTTTCTGGACGGAAGCGGCGGTCGCATTCTTTCGGTGAAACCCGACGGTTCGGACCAGAAGGTCATCGTAACGGGAGCCGGCCCAATCCCTGATGGGATCGTGGTGGATGCCGAAGCCGGTCACATCTATTGGACCAACATGGGCGTTCCCAGCAAGAATGACGGTTCCATCGAACGCGTGGACTTGGACGGAAAAAATCGCACAACGATCATTCCCAAAGGCGGAACATTCACCCCAAAGCAGCTCCACCTCGAAAAGAAAAGCGGCAAGTTGTATTGGTGCGATCGCGAGGGGATGCGAGTGATGCGCGCGAACCTTGATGGTTCCAAAATTGAAACCCTCGTGGACAGCAGCGGGGGCGATGCGCGTCCCGGTCCCGACCAAACGAAATGGTGCGTGGGCATCACGGTTGACCCGAACGCGACAAAATCTATTGGACGCAAAAAGGACCGACTAAAGCCGGCAAGGGCCGCATTTTTCGCGCGAACATCGAAATCCCGAAAGGTGAGACCCCGGCGAACCGCAGCGACATCGAAGTGTTGTTCGACAAGTTGCCGGAGCCGTTTGATCTGGAACTCGATCTCGAAAACCGCGTCCTGTATTGGACGGATCGTGGCGATCCGCCGCGTGGCAACACGGTGAACCGCGCGTCAATGGACGCAAAACCTGGCGAGACCACGCCGGAGATTCTGGTCACGCACCTGATGGAAGGAATCGGGATCGCTCTCGATTTCAAGGGCAACCGAATGTTTTTCACCGATCTGGCCGGCG
>DATJXK010000237.1:0-6022 GCA_035500235.1 Pseudomonadales bacterium
TCCTGTCGTCCGTCGTTGAGTGCGGGTACAAGGCTTGCGGAATTTTTCCAGATAAATAAACCCGCGAGCAAAATCAATCCGCCTGCCAATCCTTCCAGCCGATACTTGCGCATGAGCGCCGCCACACCAGAAGTTTCAACAATTCCTAAATGTGCTTCGTCAAAGACGACATTTTTATTTCCCCCCACAAACCAGGCCAGCAAATCAGCGTGGCGGTCCTTCTCCATTGCTTCGTTGCTAACAAAGTAAGAATCTGTGGCCATCACAACCGAGCCGGCGCCAAATTTTCGTTCAATGACCACCGCGTTTGTTCCTCGCGCATAAATCACCCGCCATGCTTGTCCTGGAGTTTTAAAAACAATGCCGCTGTGCCATTGGAGTGTTTCCGGCAATGCTAAATCGGTTTTTTTAAAAACTGCCGCCGGTATATAATGATCGCCGTCCTTGTCGATCTTCAAAATATCAGTGCTGAGATTCCATTCCCTTTCCAGGGAAACGTATGACCCTTCCTGCTCCGAATTATCTTCCTTTTTCTTTTCCCGTTTCGGTGGTGTCATTCGCTGCTGCCTGGCTTTCTCTGATTCCACCCGGTTAGTATCATTGTTGAAATCAAGAATTTCCGCCTCGGCTTCGGGAAAAAAGGTAATGGCCAGCCGTCCGCCGCGTGATAAAAACCCCTGGATATCACGATACATATCAGGCGTAAGCCAATCCCATTCATACGGGTCGCCGGCCAAATGCAAATAAACCGTTTGCCGCTCTTCAGGAAGGTGGTTCGAATCGCTGAAATCGCGCCGCACAGTCAGGCCTGGAATTTTTTCAAGGCTCTCATAGAGCGCCATAGCACCCAGAGGGTCAGCCCGCAACGAAGAATACGGCGGATAAACATCACCTGCCTGGAATCGCAGCTCAAACAAATAAACAGTGCCAAAGGCAAATATTGCCGCGCAGCCAAGCAAAATCATGATGGAAAGATATCGTTTCATCCGCCGGTTCTTATGCGTTCAACATTGAGCGCAAATTGGTTTACGGATTCGGGACTAACCTCGTGCATCCCATACCAGACACCTTCAAAAATAGAGATGTTCTGTGCAAACGTGGAGAGCAATTCCGGAAACGAGTGACCGCGCCGGCGGAGTTCACGTTCGTAATCGCGATTTGATTTAAAGCGCGCGATGCTGATAAGATTTCGCGCCGCCAAATGGGATAAACTGGCCAGGTAAAAAGCGCGCATCGCCAGCCGAAATTCTCCACGGGCGAGCAGTTCCCGCGCAAGTTTCGTCCAACCCTCTTCTGGCAATTGGTCCGCACCCACATTTTCATCGGCAATATTCGGAAGCGGAACGATGGGTTCCGTTACCACCGTTAAGAGTGACTTTTGCCGGTTAATCCATATGCGATACAGAAAAACAACCAGCGCACAAACCACAACAGCTACCAGGCTCCAAAGCAACAGATGCACTCCCGTAATCCAGCCGGTTCCAGATGAAGTGTCATAAGGTCTCGGCTGCTTATTTCCAAAAAGCTTTTTCAACAGTTCATCAATCCATTCAGCCGCGGCACGTGCCCACTTGCGCAACATCTCCTGTATCTTATCAAAAAAACGCGCAACAGCGCTTTCGTTCTCATCTGCAGTCTGGATTTTTTCACGCGGCATGCGCCAGGTATATTTACGCTCGTGAATCGTTTGGTTAATGGCATGGTCCAGATCTGCAGAAGAAACTTGTGCCGGAATTTTCTGATTCGCAACGCTGTCTGCCACCGCCGGCACCGAAAAGAGACATATCAATAAGACCAATATAACAGCGATGGCTTTTGGCAGGACGACGAACTGCTTTAACTCCGCTTTTAAATCTTCGCCGGATTCAAGTGATTCTCCGTAAAAACAGCGCAATGCATAAAATGCTTTTAATATCGGATCCACACACAGGTACGTCAGCCCAAACATCGCGGCAAAAAATGTCGAATTCAACAGGCTCTCTGGACTTTTGGTAAAGTTAGTTTCGATGCCGAATAACACCTTACATAGCCCCGGCAGTGTGAGGCAGACCGTGACCCAATTTAAGAGAACGTAAAAGCCAAACGCAGCGAGAATGAGAAGCGCGATCATGTTTTGCCCCGGCCAGAGAGCTGCCTGGCGGCATGATTTTTTAAACAGGCCCATCATGCCTTCTTCACCGTCCGACAATGCCGTCACATTTTGATAAAAGGCGTAAACCCATGCGAACGGCAGGATAGGAATAGCCGACAACGGAATGAATAGAAAACCCAGTGGTTGCAAAATCATTTGGGCCAGTAACACACGAACTGCCCGGCGAAAATACAGGCGCGGAGGAGGTTGGGCAGTCACCTGGGCGCGGATTCGGCGTAAAAAAACCGCCTGCCAGAATTTCATCCAAAAAAACAAAAAACTCATTATCAAACTTGCGTCAGCCAGATGCCCGTTGGCAAATGGGTTCCGGCTCATGTCTGCCCAAAAAAACATTAAGCCAAGGATAAATGGCATTGCTCCCAGATAATAAACCGCCAATGTCGCCGGGGGCGCAGTGCGCACTAAATGAACAGCCTCTTCGATTAGATCGAAGGCTTCTTTGCCCTGTCGCCGGCGCGTGAGTTTCATTGCTGATTAATCCAATTTACCTGCCACAGTGTTCCCTCGTGGAAAGAATTGGGCAGTTTCAATAAACCTTCTCCGATAAGAAAAAAGAAATACCAGGCGATAAAAAGACCGACGATAGCCTGGGTAAACCAAAGAATTTTTACCAGTGCTAAACGTTGCGTCAAAGGCTTGTGTGCGATTCTGGCCAGGCATGCGGCACAAACAACACGGTCATCATGTTCGGTAATGCATTCCCGGCAGAAAAACTGCCTGCATTCCGGACAACGGGCCACCGCTTCGCGTGCCGCGTGGTTAAAACAGCGTTGGTTGGCGAGTGATTGCATGAGCTACCAGACGATTAGACATTCGGCGCCGCAGGATTATTAGAATTTTCCGCGGAGGTTTGGGCTGATGTGGTTGCCGCGGCAGGTTCCAACAACTCCCGCATCCGGCTGGAAACAGTTTCCGCAGACATTTCGCCTCCTTGCGCGGCAGCAATGAGCGGGCGGATTTTATCTAACACGCGCTCAGTCTTAGGCACGCGGCACAATGACGGCAGCCGTTCAATCTGGACTGCTGTACGAATATGGCAGGCGCAGCCCACTCCCAGGAGATGATTGATCAGCAGGAACAAAAGGAAAATGCCGAGAAATATTGACCAAACGACGGCGCCAACTTCACTCGGGGAAAGCCAGTAAGTCAAGCACGCCAGGACTCCAAACAGGCAGACTAACACGGGAAAAGCCAGGATGGCATTAAAAACTGCCCGCCTGCGGTTTTTTTGAACGATTATCGCCTGAATGTCCCGGAAATAAAATCGCTTATACGTTTCGACATAACCGTTTGAATTTGTACGCAGGAGATGATCTGGCCCCAGCCATAAACTGGAAAACGTGTTTTGTAAGCTGAAGCGTGTCAAACGCTGGTAATGAATTTCAGAAGCGGGTTCCATGGTAAGTTGCTATATTGAAAAATGGATAATCCAGCCTGCAATGGTCAAAAGGGCAATAAGGATAGCCACAATAAAACGAATCCTGGTCCTTCGCACAATACTTAAGGGTGCTTTCCAATAACGGATTGCCACAAACAAAGCCATCGGCGCAGTAATGACTGTAATCATGTAAAGCAAGACAGTAATCAGTGGATAAATTGCCAGTGCCAAAGCAATGCTGTCATAAAGTGTGCGCTGATTTTCCAGGCTTTTGATTTTCCCCTTGGTCCGACCCGCCTCCAAACAAGTAGGACAGAAATGTTTACCTTGGAGCTGACAGTCACATAATGCACAAAGAAACCGCCCGCAACTGTCGCACGGCAACACGGCTTTTTTTTGCGGATGGTAGAAACAACTCGATTCACCCTCCACGATGATAGCTTCACCACTTTGGCTGGCGCTGAATTTGCGAAACAACGCCGGAAAAACTTCACCGCGCAGCGGTACGCCACATGCCGGGCATGGACCGAACTCGCGCTGGTTAAAAGGCCCTCCCATCAGCCATGCCTGACACGCCGGACATTGAATCAGCGCGTTGTTCATCCGCTATTTATAGACGACACGGGTATTGCAGATGTAATCATGCAACGCACGTTTCTGCTGGTCAAATGCGGCGATAATATACCCGATATAACAAATGATTCCGCTGAGGAGATATGCAAAGAAACGGCCAGTGGCCCGGCCATACCCAATGCTGCCTCCATCCGCGGTTACCACCTTGATCGAGCAAGCCATCTTTCCCGGTGTGGCGCCATACTTTCCCAGAAAGAAGATTTCATAAACCATCTGGATGCCTAAGAATACAACCTGTATAAGTGAAGGCATGAGCGCCGGAAGTATGGTGTCTGGCGGAGTCTGCCCTGCTACTGGGCGAACGAGGGAAACCATCACAATCACGAAGACTATTCCCAATGGCACACCGATAATCAATCCGTCTATAATTCTAGCGGCAACGCGAATCCAAAAGCCGGCATAACGCATTTCGCCGGTATTCAGCGAAGCCCCTTCCTGAAGTTTTTGCAGGAATAGCGGTTTGCAGGATGCGCAAACGCGGACATCACCATAACGAATTGTTTCATCTGGCGGAAAGATTTTTCCACATTCGGCGCAAACAACTCCGGGGGCTCCAAGGGCGGTTACTCCACCTGAAACGGCTCCTCCTTTTGCTTCCCGGCACGGCTTCCAATCTGCCATTCCCTCACGCCAGACCAGTGTATCAGCCGTTATTCTCCCACTGCGCACCATTTCGTCGAACTGCTCATCGTTTACCGGGCCGGCTTGTTTGCCTTGTTCGACGTAATACCAATTCATATAGGTAGTTGTCTAATGGGTTTCTGTTTGCCAGACGTCCCCAAAATGCCCGCACAGAGTTGGCATTGCAAAATAAATCCGCGCAAAAATGGGCGGTTGAGAGAGGATAATCGCGAAGGCAGCGCTCCTTGCGGAGATCAATTCATCAAACGGAAAAACATTTGCGGACCCGAAATAGAATTGGTCACCACATCCTGCCCACCAACACTTACAGGGGTGGCGGGAACCGTGCTCCAGTTAACCGGCGGCGAAAGATTGGTAGTGGATTGCAATATAAACCCGACCGCGCTGGCAGGCCAGCTTAAGACAAGTTTTTCACCTGCAATAATCAGGGCCAACTTCGGTTGAGATGGACTGGAAATCAGCGCGCTGATTTTCGTTGCCAGGCGGAAAAACATTTGTGGGCCGGAAGTCAGGCTGGTCGCTATATACTGCCCGTTAACAATCGCTGGTGTGGACAAAAAAGGTCTCCAAACCACAGGCGGCGACAAATTGGTCGTGTATTGCAGGGCATAACCAACGGCATTGGTCGGCCATGCCAGAGTCATTGTTCCGGCAGAAAATACCTGGCCGAGTTTCACCTGATTTACAATAATCGCCGCACCAGAGCTGCGGCCGGCCGTTCCATTACTGTTCGTAAAGACAAGGCTTGGACTAAAGGTGCCCACTGTCGTATAAACGTGAGTTGGGCTTTGTCCGGTGCCCGTCGTGCCATCGCCGAAATTCCAATTCCAACTGGTTATGGTGCTACCGGTGCTGTCTGTAATGGGAGACTGGAATTGAGCAGTCGCCGGCACAATACCATTGGTTGGAGTCATGGTAAATCCTACGGTGGCTGATTGAACTGCATTAGACTGGACTACATTTGCATTGACCCAGCCGATGCCTTTGATCCAGTTAAAGACGTTGATTTGGCCGTTGGTGGTCATCTGCGAGCGGGTTTTGGCGCTGTTGAGGTAGATGGTGTAAATCCCGTTATAGCCACCATCATTGGTCGTATTATCGAGTACCATCTGCGCGCCGGCGGGGATTTGGCTGGCATCGGCATCACTGAGGATAAAGGTATCTCCGTTATTATGCGTCGTCTGATACCATGGACCCCCTCCGTAACTGAGGGTTTT
>DATJXK010000238.1:0-21330 GCA_035500235.1 Pseudomonadales bacterium
ACAGGCATTCTGTTGTGAGGTAGCACGGGCTTTCACGAAGTTGGGAATAGCGATGGCGGCCAGCAAGCCAATGATGGCCACAACAATCATGATTTCCACCAGGGTGAAACCCGCTTTGCGGGACTGTTTCATCTGTTTCATACTTTATTACTTTCTGTTCTCTGAGTTGCGGTGGAACATTGCCACAGGCGGGTTATATTATTGCATGTTTGTTCACTTAATTGCCCGTAGTAACCGCTCACTTTTTGCCAAGTGTAGCACTGCGTGTGCCAGAGAGCAAAGCTATAGAAATAGAGAGGTTCTATGCCAAAATGTTCAAATTTCGTCCTGCCCCTTGGGGCTGATGTATGGTTTTTTTACGGACACTGTACGATTTCAGGACATCCCTGCCCGTTCGGGATAACAATGTAATTTGACATTCAGGAGACGATGGGTCACTCTGGAGGGGAGTTGACTGCGAAATTTCCCCTGTCGTGTTGAGGAAAATTCCTCGAAACGCCTTGGTTGACAAATCCATTTTGAACTTTCCCAGTCGCCGGCCGTCCAATGCGTGAAGGCCTTATTACATAGTGAGGAAATCAAAATTCCATCCAGAACAATCATAATTTTTTATGCCAAGAGTTGCCAAAAAGCCAAAAGCCAAGCCACCGGTGGAAACCCCGGTAGAGGCGCCCCAGGTGGCCGCGCCTGCGCCGCCGCCTGAACCTGCCCTGCAGCCGCCGTCCAAACCGATTGAGCCTACTACTACGGACGAAGAATCAAAGTCGAAGGAAGAACGCGGTTCCCAGCGCGATAAAATCGCTTCATCGCTCAATATTGCCAAACTCCAGGCCATGAGCATGACCGAACTCAACACGATGGCCAAAGAGCTGAACGTGGAGAATTTCGGCACCATGCGAAAGCACGAAGTCATTTTCCACATCCTCCAGAAAAATGCCGAGCGCGCGGGCGTGCTCTTCTCCGAAGGCGTCCTGGAAGTACTGACCGAAGGTTTCGGGTTCCTGCGTTCGCAGAGTTTTAATTATCTGCCGTGCCCGGAAGACATCTACATTTCTCCCTCGCAAATCCGCCGCTTCGATTTGCAAACCGGAAATCTCATTGCCGGCCAAATCCGTCCGCCCAAGGAAAAGGAAAAGTTCTTCGCCTTGCTCAAGGTCGAAGCCGTGGATGGCGAGGAGCCGGACAAGGCAAAGGAAAAGACACATTTTGATAACCTCACGCCGTTGTTTCCGAATAAACGATTTATTTTGGAAACCGCTGCGGATGAATTGAACACCCGTGTTTTGGATTTGGTATGCCCGATCGGCAAAGGCACGCGTGGATTGATCGTGGCGCCGCCCCGCACCGGCAAAACCGTGCTGATGCAAAAAATCGCCAACGCGATCCTGAAAAATAATCCGGAATCCTATTTGTTCATCCTGCTGATTGACGAACGCCCGGAAGAAGTCACGGACATGGAACGCACCTGCCGCGGCGCGGAAGTGATCTCGTCCACATTCGACGAGCCGCCCGAGCGTCACGTCCAGGTGGCGGAAATGGTCATTGAAAAAGCCCGCCGCATGGTTGAACACAAGCGGGACGTCGTAATTTTGCTGGATTCCATTACCCGCCTGGCACGCGCCTATAACACCATCCAGCCGCATTCGGGCAAGATTCTTTCCGGCGGTGTGGACGCCAATGCGCTGCACAAGCCGAAACGTTTCTTTGGCGCGGCCCGCAATGTCGAGGAAGGCGGCTCGCTCACCATTATGGCCACCGCCCTCGTGGACACCGGTTCCCGCATGGATGAAGTCATCTTTGAAGAGTTCAAAGGCACCGGCAACATGGAAGTGCATTTGGACCGCGCCCTGGTGGACCGCCGCATTTTCCCCTCCATCAACATCGAGCGCTCCGGCACGCGCAAAGAAGAATTGCTCTACCATCCAGACGAGTACAATCGTGTCGTCATTTTGCGCCGCGCGCTCACCGGCGTCCCGCCGGTGGAAGCCATGGAGCTCATGCTCAACAAGCTCAAGAAAAACAAAAGCAACATTGAGTTTTTGCTCAACATGGGCGTCGGTTGATCTTAAATCATTTTCTCCCTCCTCCTCGTCGTAATCGAAATAACGATTACGGACGGGGACGAGGGTTGACTGCGATGCGGCCCGTTCGAAATGCCCCAAAAACGCCCTTTCCCAAAACAGATTATCCCGGCAAAATAAAGAATAATGCTCTTTGGCCGGTTTATAAAATTTTTCACGTCGCTGCGCCTTACCGTAGTCCTGCTGGGGTTTGCCATCATCCTTGTCTTCATTGGCACACTCGCGCAGGTAGATGAGGGCCTCTACAACGCCCAGGCGCGCTACTTCCGCCAATGGCTCGTGCTGGGGCTGAACCTGTTCGGAACGAGAATTCCCATTATTTTGCCCGGCGGTTATCTCATCGGCACGCTGCTGTTAATCAACCTGCTCGCGGCGCACATTTATCGCTTCCAGTTCTCGGTCAAAAAAATCGGCATTCAACTTGCCCACGCCGGGGTCATCCTCCTGTTGGTCGGCCAGCTCGTTACCGACATGTTCGCGCATGAAACACAAATGCATTTTTTCGTCGGCCAGAGCCGGTCGTATTCCGAAAGCCCGCAATATTACGAATTGATTTTCGAAACGCCCACGGGCTCCAACACCGAGCAGGTCGTTTCCATTCCCGCTGCCTGGCTCGCCCGCGGCGGGGTTATCCAGCACACCAACCTGCCTTTCACGATTCAAGCGAAGCAATATTGGATCAATTCCGAGCCCGAGTTTCGCGCGCCCATGATGCAAAATGGCCCCCCGGTCACTTCCAACGGTGTGGCGCTCCATTTTGACTTTCATCCCGCAGCGGAAGCTAAAACCACGGACGAGAAAAACGTCCCCACCGCATTAATAGAACTGGACAGTGCCAATGGTTCACTGGGCGATTGGGTGGTTTCCGATTGGGCGGACGATGCCGCCATGATTGAAGCCATCCAAAACAATTACGCGGCGATCGCCGGCAAACAAATGGCCAGTGACATCATTAAAGATTTGACGGAGCCCCAGTCCGTTTTCGTTGATGGTAAAAAATACACCTTTCTTTTGCGGGCGGAGCGCGCCAATTTTCCGTTTTCACTGACCCTGCTCAAAGCCACGCATACGTTTTATGAGGGCACGGACACCCCCAAAGATTTTCGCAGCCTCATTCAATTACAGAACCCGAATACGCGTGAGAACCGCCAGGTGGAAATCTCCATGAATCATCCCCTGCGCTACGCGGGATTCACTTTTTTTCAATACCAGATGAACGCCAGCGAAGCCGCCATGGAAGCCGGGCAAACTCCGTCATCAGTCCTCATGGTCGTTCACAACCCCGGCTGGCTGACGCCGTACATCGGTTGCGGGCTGGTGGCTGCCGGGTTGGTGGTTCAATTTATGTTCCATCTTGTGGGCTTTATCAAAAAGAAAAAATGAGGAACTTTTAGAACCAAATTTGGTGATTGAATCCATGAACCCGCTAAAAATAATCCGGCGCAGCCGCCAATTGAGTGCCCTGAAAGGGCACAAGATATTAGCCCGGGGTAAGCGCGAGTCTGCGAGCGCGCCACCCCGGGTAGCGCCGATTGGAAATAAGCCGCTGATTGCGAAGCCGCGCGAGAGCGCGAAGTTGAACTGCGGACAATTTGGAGAGAATATTTTGCTGATTCCAAATTCCCGACGATGTTTCTCAAACTGAACAAAAAAATCCCATGAAAAAAGTGCTGCCCAGATTATTGCCCATCGTGTTAACGATGGTGATGGCCGTCTGGTTTTTGGCGCAAATGCAGCCGCCCAAAGACCATGGGTTTTCTTATTCCAGGTTTGGGAAACTGCCCGTCGTTTTCAATGGCCGCGTCAAGCCCATGGATTCGCTGGCCCGCAATTCACTCCTGCAAATCAATGAGATGCAGGACCTGGATATCGAGCCATGGAAAGGGCCGCTGGAGCACCATCAAACGATTCCCGCCATCGAATGGCTGGCAAATGTGATGATGAAATCGCAGGTGTCCGATGATTGGCCGGTCTTTCGCGTCGATAATCCCGACCTGATTGCTTTTCTGAAACTGCCCGATCGCGACACAGCGCAGCACCAGGACGGGGAACATTATTCGTGGAACCAAATCATCCCGTCATTGCAGGCATTCAATGGGGAAAATGATCGCATTCAAACCAATGTCCCATCGGGCAGCCGCAGCGCTTACGAAAGCGACGTTGTGAAAGTCCATAACCGTCTCGAGCTTTACGCCCAGTTGAAAAATGCCATCCAGCCGGAAGACACACAAAATTGGAAACAGGAACTGGCCGATTACGAAGCGATCATTCCCACCGGTGTCGCCGCCGTCCGGGCGCAGCAGGCCGGCCAAAAATATGACCAGCAGGTTTTCAACGCGTTCCTGGCCGAGTTGCAGCGCTTCGATTACATGTCCCAGCTTGAGCCGCCGTTGCTGGTGCCGCCGGAAAACAACTCCGGCGACTGGCGAAATGTCGGGACCGTCCTGCTGGAAGCGGCCAAAGGAAATAAGATCCCGCCGGCCGTGCAGGATTATGCGGACATGGCTGTTGCGTTCCAGAACAGCGATACCAACGGGTTTAATGCGGCCCTGGCCGATTACCGCTCGTCGCTCGTCCCCAGTTTCAGCCGCACAATGGCCAGGGCCAACGCCGAAGTTTTCTTCAACCAAATGCAGCCGTTCTATAATGCCATGGTCATTTATGTTTTGGCCGGGCTGCTCGCGATTTTTTCGTGGTTCAACCTGTCCGAATCGCTCCGCCGTTCCGCTGTTTGGCTGATTGGTTTGGCCTTTTTAATTCACACAACCGGATTGATTTACCGGATGGTGCTGCAAGGCCGGCCACCCGTGACCAATCTTTATTCCTCGGCCATCTTCATTGGTTGGGGCGCCTGCCTGCTGGGAATGATCCTGGAAAAATTTTATAAAAACGGCATCGGCGCAGTGGTGTCAGCCGGCATGGGATTCATCACGCTGATTATTGCGCACAATCTTGCATTGGACGGCGATACCATGGAAATGATGCGCGCCGTCCTCGACACCAATTTCTGGCTGGCCACGCACGTCGTCGCCGTGACCTGCGGTTACGCGAGCACATTCGTAGCAGGATTTTTGGCGCTGATTTATGTCCTTCGCGGTGTTTTCACGAGGACGCTCGACGAAGCGACGGCCAAATCGCTCGCGCGTATGATTTACGGTATCGTTTGTTTCGCCACGCTCTTCAGTTTCGTTGGCACCGTGCTTGGCGGCATTTGGGCTGACCAATCATGGGGCAGGTTTTGGGGCTGGGACCCCAAAGAAAACGGCGCGCTCATTATTGTGTTATGGAATGCCCTCATTCTACATTTGCGCTGGGGCGGGATGATTCGCGAGCGCGGCCTGGTCAATTGCGCCATCTTCGGCAACGTCGTCACCAGTTGGTCATGGTTCGGTGTGAACATGCTTGGCATCGGCCTGCATAGCTACGGATTCACCGACGCAGCCTTCAGGTGGCTGTCACTTTTCGTTTTAAGCCAGCTTGGATTCATCGTTTTAGGCCTGTTGCCGCCCCGCATGTGGAAAAGTTTCGCCGGACAACCAAAAAATCCAACGCCTCCTCCTGCTGATGCAGGTCTTCCTTCCCATACTTGACGCAACACGCCATACGTAACACGGGCACGCCACATTACACACTTTTCACGAATCCGCCGTTGCGCGTCTCAATTATTTCTGCGAAAATAAAGCGGTAGGCGCGATGCAAATCTATCCCAAACATTACTGCGGTGTCTTCGGCATTTTCGGCCATCCCAATGCAGCCGAACTGACTTACTACGGCCTCTACGCCCTGCAACATCGCGGCCAGGAAAGCGCCGGCATCGTCACCAGCGACGGGAAAAATTTTCGCGCGCACCGCGGCATGGGGCTCGTCCCGCAAATTTTCAACGGCGAAATCCTTCACCATCTCACCGGTAACATGGCCGTCGGCCACACGCGCTATTCCACCACCGGCTCGTCCCAATTAAAAAATGCCCAGCCGCTTACCGTGGACTGTGCGCGCGGCCAGATCGCCATCGCCCACAACGGAAATTTGACCAATGCCGCCCGCCTGCGCGATGAACTGGAAGCCCGCGGCTCAATTTTCCAAACCACGGTGGACAGCGAAATCATTTTGCATCTGCTCGCCCAACCGGACGCCAACGGTAATAAAAATCCCTTCGTCCATACGCTCCGCAAACTCGAAGGCGCCTATTCCCTCGTCATCATGACGGAAAAGGAATTGATCGGCGCGCGTGACCCTTTTGGGTTTCGGCCCCTGTCTATCGGCAAACTCGGCGATGCCTACGTCCTGTCCAGCGAAACCTGCGCTCTTGATTTGATTCACGCAAAGTTCATTCGCGACGTCGAACCGGGCGAAATTGTCATCATTAACGAACAAGGTTTGCAAAGCATCCAGGCCTTTCCCGAGCAGCAACGCCGCGCGTTCTGTATTTTCGAATACGTCTATTTCGCTCGCCCGGATAGCACCATTGCCAATCGGAACGTCTACAAAGTCCGCGTCGAAATGGGCCGCCAGCTCGCCCGCGAATTTCCCATCCAGGCCGACCTCGTCGTGCCCGTGCCCGACAGCGGCAATTGCGCCGCGCTCGGTTATTCCCTCGAGTCCGGCATCCCGTTCGAGATGGCCTTCGTGCGCAATCACTATGTGGGCCGCAGTTTTCTGCAGCCGTCGCAGCTCATCCGCGATTTCAACGTGCGCGTGAAGCTGAACCTCATCTCTGAATTAGTGAAAGGCAAGCGCGTTATCGTTGTGGATGATTCCATCGTGCGCGGTACTACCTGCAAGACGCGCGTGAATAACCTCAAGGAAGCCGGCGCCAAAGAAGTGCATGTGCTCGTAAGCTGTCCGCCGCACATGAACCCGTGTGTGTACGGCATTGATTTTCCTGACCGCAGCAAATTGATGGCGGCCAACCATTCCCTCGAGGAAATCCAAAAATATCTCAACGCCGATTCGCTGCATTATCTCTCCCAGGACGGCCTTGTGAAAGCTACCGGCCTGCCGAGAAGCTCTTTCTGCATGGCGTGTTATGATGGCGATTATCCCGTCCCGTTTGATCCTGCCGTAGACAAGCACATCATTGAACGCCGCAGCGGCCGCGTCGCCAGCCTTACCGAGACACTCGCGCAAGAGCGTGCGCAGATAAAGCTGCTTTAGCCTGCTCACGTAAGATATGAACCTTTATTCTCGTGTTTTTCACGCCCCTGTTCTGCTTTTCTTTGTTTTGTTGATTTCACTTATGGTGGCGTCCGCCCAGGAAACCAATACCCCGCCTGCCCCGCCCACACTTCACCCCGCCCTCTTTCTCGTCGGCGATTCCATTATGAAAACCGGCACGCCTCCCGGCGACCACGGCCCGTATGGGATGGGTTACGAAATCATTCCTTTGTTCGATCCGGCCAAAATCCATGTTTACAACGAAGGTGCCGGTGGACGCAGCAGCCGCAGCTATATCGCGGAAGCTTTTTGGAATAAAACCCTCGCGCTGACGCGGCCTGGCGATTTCGTCCTCATCATGTTCGGCCATAACGACGCCAAAAATTCGGAAAATTATCCCGACCGCGCCACCATCAATGGCGGCGGCGATGAAACGATTGTCGTCGGTGTCGGCAACAAAGCCGAAATCATTCACACCTATGGCTGGTATTTGCGGCAATACGTGAAAGAAGCGCAGGCCAAAGGTGTGACAGTCATTCTCTGCTCGCCCGTCCCGCGCAGTACCTGGGTTGATGGCAAAATTAAGCGCGGCTTTGATGGCTACGCCCAATTGGCCGCCGATGCCGCCAAAGCCAGCGGTGCGCTCTTCATTGACCTCAACACCCTGGCCGCGGACCGCTACGATGCTCTTGGCCAGCAGGCGGCCGCCAAATGCTTTGCCGATTTCCAGCACACCACCCGCGCTGGCGCCAAAATCAACGCCGAATCCGTCATCGAAGGCTTGAAACAGTTAAAAGACTGCCCGCTCGCCAACGACCTTGCCTCCGTCACTCCCTGAAGATTTGTTCCGCGTAGCAGCCGGCATGACACGCGTGTCCGGCAGAACGCCGCGAATAAAATGTACGATTGCGGTAGTGACTACCTTCCTATTTCGCCTCTCTTCTGCTAAAATGCCCGAATGAGTGATTTCGCAATCATTAGCATCCGCCAAGGATAGACAAGCTGGGATGACCTCAAAAATCGCCAGCCATCGGCCCTGCCATTCTCCCTCTCCTTGGGGAGAGGGCTGGGGTGAGGGAGAGTCAAATTACAGCAGCGGGTGTAAGCCCGCTCTAATTGTCATTCTGTCTTCTGACTCCCGTCTTCTGAATTCTGCTTTCAGCCTTCCCAAACCTTTTGAAACCTTCCCCAACCTTCCCAAGGCTAAAATTAAGAATTATTTTTCTTGCCGCGCCGTAGTTTTGGCCCTGGCGGGTATATCCTTGTTGGGATTTAGCCCCCTACTGAACCCTAATGGCACCTATAGACCCCTACAGAACGCCCCCCCTGGGGGGCCATTTGGAGTGTATTAACATGCAACTTTCGACGTTTAACGGTTTTAAATAAAGGACAATTATGCCGCAATTTTCTTATCGGGCGCGCCGCAGGTCTGGCGAACTGGTCGAAGGCGTTCTGGATGTAACCGACCGCTCGGCAGCCGTGTCGCAAATCGAGCGCCTCGGCCTCTTTCCCGTGGCTGTGGACGTCAGCAAAGGTGGCGCCGCCAAAGTAGAAGGTGGCAGCCGCGCTAGCCAGAACATCAATCTCGCGGGATTGCTGCCGCCCACATTGCGCGCGCAGTTGACGCAGAGACGCAAACCAAAGTTACAGGAACTGGCCACTTACACGAATCAAATGGCCAACCTGCTTAATTCGGGGATGACCCTGGTGACGGCGCTGAACAGCATGACCCATTTGGAGTCCAAAGGCATCCCCTCGTCGGTTTCCCAGGATTTAAAAACAGAAGTAATGGAAGGCCGAAGCCTGTCGGACGCCATGGCCAAGCAGCCGCGTGTATTTTCGGATTTGTATGTCAGCATGGTCCGCTCCGGTGAGCAAAGCGGGTCGCTGGTGGAAGTGCTGCGGCGCATGGCAGCGCATTTCCAGCAGTTTGCGGACGTCCAGGGCAAATTCACCTCGGCGCTCATTTATCCGGCCATGGTCGTTTGCGTGGGCATCGGGCTGATCATCTTTTTCATGACGTTCATGATGCCGAAGTTCATCCTGATTTTTAACGGCTTCAACGTGGAACTCCCGTTGCCCACGAAGATGCTTATCAATACCAGCCAATGGCTGGAGAAATATTGGTGGCTCATCCCTCCTGTCCTCCTGGTCTTATTCGTCTTGTTTAAACGCTTCCAGGCTACGCCCACCGGGCGGCGGAAAATTGACGAATGGAAGATGAACGCGCCGGTGGTTGGCAAGGTGGTGAAATTAAATTTGTTCGGCCAGTTCGCGCGCACGTTGGGAACATTGATGCAAAACGGCGTGCCGGTACTGACCGCCTTGAAAATCACTGAAGAGGTTTTGCCGAACGTAGTTATTAAAGAAGCCACCGCCAAGACGCGGGAAGCGGTGACAGACGGCAAAGCCCTGGCGCAACCGATTGCACACTGCAAAATTTTCCCGCAATTGATGGTGGACCTGGTCCGCATCGGCGAGGAAACCGGTGATGTGCCGGGCGCACTCAACAATATCGCCGACACTTACGAAAGCGAAATGAGCATCCAGCTCCGCCTGATGACGCAATTGATCGAGCCGTTGCTCATCATCTGTATGGCCGTTATCGTCGGGTTCCTGCTGCTGAGCATCTTCCTGCCGTTGTTTAAGCTGATTTCATCCATCCACTAAATGAAACAGGAGCGTCAGCAGGTAAGAAGCGAAAGGCGGGCAGGTTTCACGCTCATGGAACTGATGGTGGTGGTCGGCATCATCGGGCTCGTGGCGGCGATGAGTGTCCCTTCCATCCTGCAGATGCGCCGCCAGGCCCCCATGGTCAAGGCGCTGGATGATATCCGGGAAATGTGCGAACGGGCGCGGGCCGGTGCGGTCTTGAAGAATACCATCGCTACAATGGTTTTCGAACCGCGCTCGGGAAAAATAGAACTGGTCGGTGGAGATCAAAATACCGCCCTGACGTCGCGCCTCGGCGCCAAACCTTTGAGCGCCACGCAATTTGATCCCAGCGTGAATGTCGAGCAGCTTTGGATTAATGCGAAAGACTGGACTGCGGCCGCGACCGCGCCGGTGAATTTTTATGACAATGGAACGAGCGATGAAATGACCCTGATACTGACGTGCGGCGGCCAGCGCGAAATGGTTTCGCTGGAACTCTCTACCGCGCAGCCGACGATGTCGCAATTGCAATGAAGATATCTATAAATCAAGCCTCAGCCGCTCGGAACGAATCTTCCCTTTGTTTCGACGAAACAGCCTTCACGTTGTTGGAGGTGATGATTGCGATTGGCGTTTTTTGTATCGGCGTCTTTGCCATTCTGGGACTTGTGGCCAATGTCATGCACGGCGCGCGTTTGATGGATAAGCCGATGGTGGACGCAGGCTGTATTGCCAGCGAAGTCGCCCAAACCAACGTTCTCATTGAAGTGACCGGCGTCAATGGAGATTTGAGTGAGTTTCTCGGCAAAGCCTACCAGGGATACGAGTACACGTACGACATCAACGAAGCGCTGTCGAATAAGTTGTTTGCAGTGAGCCTGTTTCTGCATGGCAATACCCCCGGCAAGCCGGTGATCTCTAAGATGACGGTTTTGCTCTACCGGCCGGCGTCCCCGGCGGGCAGCATGGATGGAGCGTTTGGAGGAAAATGAAACTGAAACCTGCATCGCCCCGCCGTTCTGGTTTCACGCTGGTGGAAATCCTCCTGGCACTGGGCATCTTCACCATTTTGGTCGCGGCACTCTACTCGACGTGGGTGCTCGTTATCCGCGCGACGATTGTGGGAAAGAAAGCCGCCGCGCAACTGCAGCGGGAACGCATCGCGATGCGCGCGATTGAAGATTCGTTGACCTGCATCCAATCGCACCAGGCTTCGATTAACTATTACCTTTTTGACATCCAGAATGGCGACCAGCCGCTCTTAAGTTTTACCGCCCGCTTGCCGGATTCATTCCCGCGTACGAGCGAATTCGTCGGCCTGACGCCCGAAGGCGTGCCCATGGATTATCATTTGCGGCGGCTGATATTTTCCCTGCAATCGGAGCAAAACGGGGAAAAAGACCTGGTGTTGCGGCAATATCCCTTTCTGATGGATCCACCCGCCGCCGAAATCAACATGCCGCTCGTGCTGGCGAAAAATGTGAGCGATTTGCTCGTTGAATGCTGGAACACCAATACCGCGGAATGGGACACGGAATGGGATGCGACCAACATGCTGCCGCCCCTGGTCCGCGTGACCGTGGCGTTCGGCGATAAAAATTCCGGGGGCGCGAAGGCCATTACGCGCGTAATTTCATTTCCCGCCAGTACCATGCCGACCTCTGTTCAAACACCCAATAGCGGTAACGGCTTTACGGGTGGCCGGAATTACTTTAACAACAGCCAGGGAAGTTCCCCCAGTTCGCCGTACAGTCCCTATGGCTCCGGTGGTTCGGGCGGCGCAGGTTCAATCAGCCCGCAATCCATGTCGATTCAGGGCCAGCCGCCTTCTCTCGGGCCGCCACAGTTACCAACGTCGTCCACCCTGTCGCCTTAACCAATGAAACTGCAAATCTGCCCCTCATCACGCACGCACAGCTTCGCGCTGATCGTGGCGTTGCTGGCGATTTTTATGCTCTCGGCCAATGCCGCGCTGCTTTGGTATTCCATGCAGGTGGATATGAAGCTGGCCGGGCAATCCAACGATGAACCGCAACTGGTATGGCTGGGGCGCTCAGGGGTGGAACTGGCCCGTTATGTTCTCGGGCAGGAAGCAAACATTCCGGGTGAGCCGTACGATGCGCTTAACCAGATTTGGGCCGGCGGGACAGGCGGTCCGGGAGAAACCAATGGCGTCCTGACCGCCATAGACCTGAATCATTTTCAAATTGGCGACGGCTGGGTTTCCATCAAGATCATTGATGAGGAACGCTACGCCAATATCAACACGGCCGCTCCGCAATTGCTTACCCAGGCGCTGACCACGATGGGTGTGGATGCCAATGATATCCCAATCGTTTCGGATTCCATCCTCGATTGGGTCCAGCCCGGAGATACTCCGCGCCTGTCTGGCGCCAAAAACTCCTATTATCAAAGCCTGGATCCGCCTTATTACTGCAAAGAAGCGCCTATGGATGACATCTCTGAGTTGCTCCTGATCAAGGGAGTCACCAAGGCTATGTATGACGGCGGCACAGAACAGAGTTCCGCCGCCCCGAAGGGATTCAACAGATCCCCCTTCCAGGCTCCCAGTTATACGTTTGGCCTCAAGGATGTGTTCACGCCATTTTCCGACGGCAGAATCAATGTCAATACGGCCGATGCTAATGCGCTGCAATTGATCCCGGGCGTGGACGAGACCACCGCGGAAGCCATTATCAAAACCCGTGAAGGACCGAATGGCGATAACGGCGCGGATGCCACTCCCTACAACAGTGTTGCTGATGTGCAACGGGCGGGAGGCGTAAGCGCGGAGGCTGCCCAGAACATCAATCAGTTTTGTGACGTGCACAGCCATACCTTTGAGGCCCATGTCACCGCCCACTATGGAAATTCCACCCGGGACTATGTCGCAGTCATTTGGCGGAACACCCCTCTGGACATACGTGTTGTTAGCTTCTACTGGGCGCGCCCGCCTGGCTCAATCCCGGCGCCCACTGTGGACCAGGCATCTCCTCAATAGGCAAAAAAGAAGGATGCTAACGCCCATCAAGGCAATCGCGGACGCGTTGCAGTAATTTTTGCGGCCCGAAAGGCTTTTCCAGGAAATTGGGATTATTGCGCAAAGCGGAGTTTTCCGAGAGTGCGGCATTGGTATAACCACTGCAATAAATCACTTTGAGGTTGGGTTTCTCCGCGGTCAATTTATCGGCCAGTTCACTTCCGGTCACGCCATCGGGCATAACCATATCCGTAATCAGCAAGTCAATTTTGTCCTGGATGGCGGGCCAGAGCTTCAACGCCTCGTTCCCGGAAGACGCCTCGTGAATTTTATAATCATGGCGCGTTAGCAGTGCGTGCATGAGCTGGCGCACGGGAATTTCGTCTTGGACCAGCAGGATAGTTTCCTGTCCGCCGCGAACGGCAATGGCCGGATGCGTTTCGGCCTGGGCCGGCGCCTCGCCCGTCAAACGTGGCAGATAAATGTGGAACGATGTTCCCTGGCCGACAACGCTTTCGACTTTGACCCAGCCGTTGTGCTGTTGAACAATGCCGAAGACGGTCGCCAGCCCAAGGCCTGTTCCTTTTCCGACATCCTTGGTGGTAAAAAATGGCTCGAAAATGTGCGGCAAATTTTCCGGCGCGATGCCCACACCGCTGTCAGTAACAGTGCACCGGATAAATTCGCCGCCGTGTTTGATTTCCAGGGGCGGGTCGTTAACCGTGACGCTTGCGATTTCAATGGCCAATTTTCCCCCTTTGGGCATGGCATCGCGCGAGTTCACGGCCAGATTGATTAAAACCTGTTCCATCATGTTGGCATCAGCCAGGACCGGAGAACTGCCGGGGGCGCAACGCGCTTCAAGTGCGATGTGTTCGCCGATAAGTCGTTTCAACATTTTTGTCATGTTCTCAACTACTTTATTTAAATCCAGCGGCTTGGGCTGCATTACCTGGCGGCGGCCAAACATTAGGAGTTGGCGGGTCAAGCTGGCGGCGCGCTCAGATGCGGCAATCGTCTGGTCAATCGCCGCCGCTTCATCCACTTTTGAATTGAGACCCAGTCGCAACAGCGACAGGTTCCCTAAAATGACCGTAAGGAGATTATTAAAATCATGGGCAACCCCCGCTGCCAATTGCCCGAAGGCGTCCATTTTTTGCGCCTGGCGCAATTGTTCCTCGAGTTTTTTGCGTTCGCTGATGTCCTCATAGGTGCCGAGAACCCCAATGGCTTTTTTATCGGGGCCATACAACGGCACTTTGCTGGTGCGAAGCCACCCTACACTGCCATCCGCTTTAATCTGCGGCTCTTCGTAGTTCATCTTGGCCTGGCCGGTTTCCATCACCTTCAAATCGTCGGCCCGGTAAAGTTCAGCCGTGGCGGCGGATTGCGTTTGAAAATCAGTTTTGCCAATTAATTGTTCGGGGCTTTCATAACCGCAATCATTGGCCAGCGGCTTGTTGCAACCGACGTAGACTGAATTTTCATCTTTCCAAAAAACGCGCTGCGGAATGGTGTCCAGGATGGTGCGCAGCATTTGCTGCGATTTGAACAATTCCTTTTCTGCGCGTTTGCGCGCGGTGATGTCGAACTGGATGCCCTGGGAACCGATCACGTGGCCGTCTGGACCAAAGACCGGCGATTTCACGACGTAAAAATGTTCCATGGATCCATCCGGCAAAGTATAGGTCTCCTCAAGCTCCACAGATTGGCCAGTACGCAGAATTAATTGATGGTGGTCTTCGCCTTCCAGCAATGTCCCCTGCCGTGCCGGCAGGATCACGCCCGCTTTTTTCCAATTCGATTCAAAGGCAGCAAGTTCCGCGGGAGTCTTTCCAAGGATTTCATCAGCCTTCAGGTTTTTCATCCGGCAAAACATCGCATTAACGAAGACATAACGGCCTTCGTAATCTTTGCGAAAAACACTGGCCGGCAGATGCTCGACAAATGAATGATAAAGCGCCTGGGACGCACTCAGCTCTCTCTCGGTCTCTTTGCGTGTGGTAATATCGGTGATGGCGCCGATTTTGCGCAAGGGCTGGCCCTCGGCATCGAAAATAATATAACCACGGTCCATGACCGTTGCATAACTGCCGTCCGGCTTGCGAAGGCGATATTCATCCGACCAAAAGTGAAGCTTATTTCGGAAGGCGGCCTCAAAACTTTCTTTCAGGCGTGGCAAGTCTTCCGGGTGAACGTGATCAAACCACCATTGCCGCTCCGTGCCGGCAGCACCGTAAACCGTTTGATACGTTTCGTTGCGCCACACTTGGTTGGTAATGACATCCCAATCGTAAATCGCATCGCGCGTCGCCTGCATGACATAGCCGAAATGTTCTTCCCGGTGCCTGAACGTTTCCTTCGCTTCGCGAAGCTCCTCAGTTTTGAGAGTCAGTGAACGTTCGAGGCCGGCGCGTTGATTTTCAGATTTCTGATAGGCTGCAACAATCTCTGTTACTAAATCATGCCACGCTTGTGTGTCAGGCGACACATTGCCCAGGCGTTTGAGTTGACTTTGCAGAAGGCTTTGGACGGCTTGCATGTCAGATCTGATGAAATAATCCAATGGCCACGGTCTGATTGCACGATTTACCGTTGCCGTGCAGAAATGGCCGGTTCCAGCCTATGTCAGCAGGCCATTGGCATTGTTTGGTTTTCATCGTAAGTCGTTAAGTGCCATCATTAAACCCGGTCGGATTAAGTTTGATTTAGCAAATCCTATACCGCAAAGCCTCGAAATCGGAATTTGAAATCATGCAAAACGCCTGCCGCCGGGCGCGATTGTAAGTCGCTAATTCACTGGACGTTTAAGGCAAAATTGAAATGATTCGGCCATGGACCATTTCCGATTTACTTCCAGCCGGCGCCATTGAAAATCATTGGCCACACCGTAGAGTGATAGGGCGGAAAACTGATAAATTACAGTGGGTATTTTTTAAGCCCGCTGAGTTGGGCGGCAATCTTTGCGACGAAGAGCGGATTATTTTTGAAATAACGCCCGGCCAAGCGCCGCGGCTCGCTGCATAAACGATAGAACCATTCCAATCCGCTGCGCTGCATCCAGCGCGGCGCCTGCTTGACGCGGCCGCTTAGAAAATCAAACGCCGCACCCACGCCAATCATGAGCGTGGCGTCGAGTTTGGGAAGATATTCCGCCATGAATTTTTCCTGTTTGGGCGTGCTCAGGCCCACCCAGAATATATCCGGCCGCGCAACCCGGACTTTTTCCTGCAAATCTTTTTCTTCATCCGGGTTCAAACGGCGAAAAGGGGGGGTGAAAGTCCCGGTGATTTCCATTTTAGGAAAGCGCGCTTTCAATTTTTCGGCCAGCAATTCCGCTACACCGGGTGCACCGCCGAAAAAAAAGTGCCGGCAGGGATTGGATTCGCTCCATTGGCAAATATCCAGCATGAGATCAGGCCCGTAAACCCGCCGCATTTGCGAATGGCCTTTCGTTTTTCCCACCCAAACCATCGGCATGCCGTCGGGTGTACAAAGGAATGCATTGTTTAAAATGACGCGGAAGGCCTCGTCGCTTTGCGCTTCCATGACCCCATGGACGCCGGTGACGCAGATGTAACCCTTGCGGCGGGCGGCAATCGCTCCGGAAATCTCCGCCAGGGCGCTTTGCAGATTCAGGGCACTGATGCCAACGCCCAGGACATTGACGCGGTCTGTCATTTTTGGTTTATGATTTGCTGTTGATGCCTTATGATTTCCGGTCTCAGTCCGGACAATCATATATTAAAAACCGGAAAATTAAATGAAATTGCTCGTTTTTGCACATGTGCCGCCTCCCTATCACGGGCAGAGCGCGGCGGTGAAGCAGATGCTGGAACATTACGGCGGGAACCGGCGCAAATCGAAATTCCGCCGGGAACCCGTCAACCGTTATGGCATCGAGTGTTATCATGTAAACGCGCGCTTTTCTAAAAACCTCGAAGACGTCGGCGAACTTCAATTGGGCAAAATTCTTCTCGTCTTATTCTTCTGCGCCCAGGCGCTCTGGTGCCGGTTCCGTTATGGGGTTGAAAATTTTTATTATGTCCCGGCCCCGGGCAAGCCCATCGCCCTTTATCGCGACTGGCTGGTGATGCTGTTATGCCGTCCTTTTTTTAAAAGGTTGATTTTCCATTGGCACGCGTCCGGGCTTGCCCGGTGGCTCGAAACAAATACCGGAGGCCAGGTGCGCTGCTTTACCTATAACCGGATGAAGGCCGCCGATGCGAGCATCGTCCTATCGGATTTCAGCCGGAGAGACGCGGAAAAATTCCTGCCGCAACATTTGATTGTCGTTTCCGGCGGTATTTCTGATCCCTGCCCGGGATTTGAAAGCGAAATTATGCCGCGCCGCCGGGAGCGTTTGGCGCGGCGGAAAAAAATTCTGTCCGGCAATTTCCAGGCCCAAAATGAAGCGGACAATACAATCAATGTCTTGTTTTTGGCTCACTGCACCCGCGAAAAAGGTGTGTTCGATTCGATCGAGGGCGTTCGCCTGGCAAATAAAATTCAGGAGGCCGATGGCTCGCCTTTGCGTTTTCGGATTACCCTTATCGGTGCTTTTGCTTCGGACGCGGAGGAGAAGGAGATTCGTGAATTTGTCAGGCGGGACAATACTGTTATCATCCTTGGCTTTGTCTCCAATGAACGGAAGAATCAAGAGTTGCTCAACGCCGACATCCTTTGTTTCCCGACCTACTATCGCGCTGAAGGCCAGCCGGCCAGCCTGCTCGAAGCGTTTGCTTTCGGTCTGCCGGTCATTACGACCCGCTGGCGCGCCATACCCCTCATGCTCCCGGAAGATTATCCGGGCTTTGTCAGTCCCGAATCGCCCGCGCAAATCGCTGAGAAACTCCGCCTCATGTGTGTCGGCGATTTCAGCCGTACGTTGCGCGAGATTTTCGAACGGCGCTTCACCCTGGAACAACACCTGGCTAACATGGCCCGGGCTATCCGGAGCGTGGAAAATAGTTAATTCATGAAGATCGGATTTCTTCAGCTCAATTCGACAGTTGGCGATTTCGCGGCCAATGTAAAAAAGCTTGTGGCTGGTTATGAAAAAGCCGTCAGCCTGGGCGCGGAATTTGTCCTCGCCCCGGAGCTATTTCTTTGCGGCTACCCTCCGCGCGATTTGCTTTTGCGCAATGATTTTATTGAAGCCAACCTCGCCGCCGTGGAGGACACTGCCAAAAAAACCGGTGCCGCGCCGTTGTGTGTCGGTTTCGTGAACAAAAATCCGGAACGCCCCGGTCGCGCTTTGCGCAATGCGGCGGCCATATTGCAGAATGGAAAAATCGCCTGGTGTACGAACAAATGCCTGCTGCCCACGTACGATGTTTTTGATGAAGACCGTTACTTTGAACCAGCTAAAACCATTGTGCCTTACGAATTCAACGGCTGCAAATATGCCGTCACCATTTGCGAAGACATCTGGAACGATGAGGATTTTTGGCCTGACCGATTATATCGCCGGGACCCGGTTAAAGAAGCCATTTCGCAAGGGGCGCAGGTAGTCATAAATATTTCAGCGTCGCCCTGGCACGACGGCAAAGAAAAAGTGCGGCTGGAAATGCTCCGGCGCATGGCCCGGGACGAAAAAATTCCGCTGGCACAGGTCAACCTTGCCGGCGCGAATGACGAATTGATTTTCGACGGCCACAGCGTGGCGCTAGATTCAAACGGAAACGTCATCGCCATGGGACGCGGGTTTGCGGAGGATGTTTTTGTTGCTGACATGTCAGCCAGTGCGGAGCAGGCCATGGCGGGCGGCTTCAATTTTCCACAACGCGAAGCGCAAATTTTTTCTGCGTTGTCACTGGGGATTCGTGACTATGTGCGAAAATGCGGATTCAAGGCTGTGATTTTGGGTTTGTCAGGGGGCATTGACTCTGCGCTTACCGCGGTCCTCGCCGTGGATGCGTTGGGAAAAGAAAATGTCCTGGGCGTGGCGATGCCGGCACGTTATTCCAGCGAAGGTAGCCTGACCGATGCTGAGGCATTGGCAAAAAACCTGGGAATTCGCTTTGAATTGTTACCCATCGAACCCGTGTTTTTGGCAGTGGAAAACCAGTTGAAAAATATTTTCTCGAATTTAAAGCCGGACCAGACTGAGGAAAATTTGCAATCGCGTTTGCGTGGCACCACGCTGATGGCGTTATCGAATAAATTTAACGGGCTAGTCTTGACCACGGGCAACAAGTCAGAAATGGCCGTCGGCTATTGCACGCTCTACGGGGACATGAACGGCGCGCTGGCGCCCCTGGCGGATGTTTTTAAGACGGACATTTATAAAATCGCCCGCTGGGTAAACAGGGAGCGCGAAATAATCCCCCGCAGCTCGATTGACAAGCCGCCCAGCGCGGAATTGCGGCCAAATCAAAAAGACCAGGACTCACTGCCCCCTTACGAAACGTTGGACGCCATTTTGGATTTGTACGTCGTAAAAAACCTGGGCCGCGAGCAGATCATTGAAAAAGGGTTCGACCGCGCCATGGTCCAGGATGTTTTGAATAAAATCAACTTCACGGAATATAAACGCCGGCAGGCCGCCCCGGGCCTGAAGATTTCCCCGCGCGCCTTCGGGATGGGACGGCGTATCCCGATTGCCCAGCGATTCTGGGTGTCGTAATCGTCAACATTCTACCGGCCGGATTCTGGTGCTCTTTCAGGTTGGTCCGATTTCTCTATCCTTTCAATGACGTAAATCGGCCGGCCCTTGCTTTCGCGATAAACACGCGCCAGGTATTGCCCGATAATCCCCAGCGAAAGTAATTGAACCCCGCTCAGTCCAAAAATAGCCACAGCCAGTGTAGTAAATCCGAGAACCCGCAGCTCCGCGAAATAACCAAACATCTGGAGAAATTTTTCAATCACCAGCACCCCCGCATAGGCAAAGCTGGCCAGGCAAATGACCGCCCCAATTGCCGCGATCCATTGCAGTGGCAAATCCGAGAAGCTGAATAAAGCGTCCAGCGCCTGGCCGAACAATTTGCGCATGGATTGTTTTGCCTCTCCCACGGCGCGATTTTTGCGCGCGTACTCCACCGTCGTTTGCGGGAATCCATACCAGCTCTTGAGTGCCGGCAGGTACAAATTGGTTTCACGGGCGGCGGCCAGTTGGTCAATCACCACCCGGTCAATCAGTGAAAACATGCCGCTGTTCATCGGCATGACGCGGCCGGTCATGCTGTGAAATATCCGATGAAATGCATCGAGCAAAGGCCGGCGCAGGCCGCGTTCTTCGCGGCTGGTCCGGCATCCAGTCACCACTTTGAATCCCTTCCGCCACTGCTCAAGAAATTGCGGGATTATTTCGGGCGGATCTTGTAAATCTGCGTCCAGAAAAATCACGGCGTCCCCGCGCGCATGGTCAATGCCCGCCCGGTAAGCCGGTTGCTGGCCAAAGTTCCGGCTTAGTACCACCAATTGCCACAAGCCAAAACGTTTGAGCTCCGCAGCTGCCGCTTCACGGGTGCCATCGGTGCTCCCGTCGTCCACGACGACCATTTCCCAGTCCGCCGTCGTATCTTTGAGTGCCTCTTCAATCCTATCGAATAGCGCCCGCAAACCTTCCCGCTCATTCAGCATGGGAATCACAATCGACACCAATTCACGTGCTTTTGGCTTGGCGTCGCTTAAAATCATTGGATGGCGTTTATCATACGGTCGGTTCAGGGTCGAGAAAACAAATCATCGGACGAACCCATAAAGATTTAGGGCGTCAATTTTGGCTCTCGGGCGCAGGCGGCCTTTTAATCCAGGACATTTTATACTCTGCGTTCGGGGACTATAGCTCGTATAGCCGGTATTCCGTGAAATAAACCTTGCGATCGCCCGGCGCGCGTCGCGAAATTTTTTCCCGGTAGAAATCGAATAATGGTGTCAGGAACCGGTCAGTCCATTTCGGTAGAGACTGGCTTTCGGCGACCTGTTTGGCTTCTGGAGGCAAGTTCCCATGCGTGAGGAAAAACACTTTTGCGCCACTGGCTGAGATCGCGTTTTTTTGGTTCGCCCAGTCGCCCGCTGACAGGACTTTCCGATCTACTTGGATAGACAATGTTGCCGGATCCATCATTCCGTCCTGTGTCAGGCTGTCGGTCACCACGATATAGCTGTGGCGCGGTGTATTTTGCGCAACCAGGGCATAGAGCGAATTATAAGTGCGCGTGTTGAATTCATCGAGAGTGGTCCAGCTAGCGCAATAAACGAGGGCAACGGCTGCCGCCAGCGCAATTCCCATGGAAGAAAGAACCGGCTTGGAAACTGGCTTCGGCGCGATTAAGAGCTCCAGCGAGAACAGCAAGCCCAGCCCAATGACACAAGTAGCAACCCATGGATGATGTGCGCTGTGGTTTCGCACTACAAATACCATGGCGATGGCTGCGAGCAGCGGCAGCGGGGACCGGTGCCAGGCTTCGCCTAATCCATTACGAAGCCATAATATCATCCCACCCACGGCCA
>DATJXK010000239.1:0-19954 GCA_035500235.1 Pseudomonadales bacterium
GCGAAATGGAAGCCCGCGAAAACAACGCGTCCGCTGCCACACCCGCCCCGGCACCCAGCCACGCCTAAAGCATTGACGGAAATCATGCCGCGATGCGGAGCGAGGATTTTTGGCTTTAGGCGAAGTTTTGGCGAGGGCGCATGCCCAAAGGGCCTGTAACCGAGCCGAAACGATGCCCAAAGCCAAAAAGACCGCTCCCGCCAATTTAGGCTTGCCCTAAAGTAACTTACCAGTTACTTATCTGGAATGGCCGGAGCTCCCAAAAAAGGCGCCTCACCGCCGCGGAATCCCGAGCGTTCACGCGAACGTATTTTGTCCGCGGCCCTCAAGGAATTTTCCACCAAAGGCTTTGCCGGCGCGCGTGTGGATGCCATTGCCCGTCGCGCCAATATCAACAAGCGGATGCTCTACCATTATTTCGGGGACAAGGAAGGCCTGTTCAAGGCCGTCTTGAGCCGGAAGCTCAGCGAGCGTCAGTCATGGGCCGAAACGCTGTCCGGCGAACCGGACGAGACCCTGCCGTTTTGGTTCGAGATGGCGTGCAAAGACGCCGATTGGGTGCGCCTCTTCCAGTGGGAAGCCCTGCAAGGCAACTGGCAAAATGTTATTAACGAAACCGAACGGCTCGAATCCGTGGCGCGCGGATTGAAACGAATCCAGCAGCGGCAGGAACGCGGCCAAATTTCCGCAGAACTGGACCCCCGCCACGTCATGCTCACCATGCGTTCGCTGACCATGTTCCCGGTGGCTTTCCCTCAATTGACCCGGTTGATTACCGGCAAATCTATCTTCGATCCAAAATTCCAGAAGGAACGCACTGAATTTTTGAAAAAATTCGCCGCCGCCTTCCGCCCCGGGAAATAATAATATCAAATAAGGCAGATGCCCATCGGACGCGTCTAACCGCAAACATCGTACAACGTCGCTTAAATATGGTAGGGCCGCGCTGCGTCGCGGCCGTCTTCGAGGGTTAGGGGATGAAGGGGAATCGTTCAGACAAGAACCCCACCAATTCAAGCAGAGTGAAAAAATCCGTGTGCATCCGCGTCCATCCATGGTTAAAATATGCTGAATGGAATACGAAGCCGTCATTGGTCTGGAAACCCATGTCCAGCTCAATACCAAATCGAAAATGTGGTGTACCTGCCCCAATAAATTTGGCGCGGACCCGAACACCAATGTCTGTCCTGTTTGCCTGGGCATGCCCGGCGTCCTGCCGGTGGCCAATGACGAAGCGTTGCGCCTCACTGTCCTTACTGGCCTGCTGTTGAATTGCGAAATTCCCGGACACGCGAAATTCGATCGTAAGAATTACTTTTATCCCGACGTTGCGAAAAATTACCAGGTCACGCAGTACGACAGCCCGAGCACGCGCAACGGCTACCTGGATTTTGAATTTAACGGCGCGATTTCGCGCATTCGCATTACCCGCGCGCACCTCGAAGAGGATGTCGGAAAAAATTTCCATTTCGAGCGCACCAGCGGTGTGGACTTCAACCGTGCCGGCGTGCCATTGCTGGAAATCGTTTCCGAGCCGGAATTGACCAGCTCAGATCAGGCCTACGAATACCTGAATGCCCTCAAGGACGTTTTGATTTACGGCGGCATCAGCGATTGCGACATGGAAAAAGGCATGGTGCGCTGCGACGTCAACGTGTCCGTGCGGCCGGTGGGAACGAAAGAACTCGGCGCCAAAATCGAAATCAAAAACATGAACAGCTTTTCCGGCGTGCGCCGCGCGCTGGAATACGAAATCCCCCGGCAAATCGAAGTCGTGAAAGCCGGCGGCAAGCTCATTCAATCCACCCGCCGCTGGGACGACGTAGCCGGTGTCACCGAAGAAATGCGCACGAAAGAGCACGCGCATGATTATCGCTACTTCCCCGAGCCGGACTTGATGCCCTTCCAGCCAATGGAACCTTGGCTGAAAGACATCTCTGCGCGCGTCGTGGAATTGCCGTTGGCGCGCAAGCAGCGGTTCATGCGCGATTATCAATTGCCCGCCGGCGATGCCGAGGCCTTCAAGAATGATGTCGCGCTCGGGAACTATTTCGAGCCCATCGCCAAACAATCTAAGAACCCCAAGGCCGTGGCGAACTGGGTCATCAATAATTTACGCGCCATGATGGCCGCCGGCACCGCCGCTAAAGGACAGGACGCGTGGGTGGAAGCGGACACGGTCAAGGCGATGCAGTTCAGCGACCTGAAATTCAAGCCCGAGTCCCTCAATGAACTCGTTGAACTGGTGGCCGGTGGAAAAATCAGCAGCAAAATCGCACAGGACGTTTTTACCGAAATGTTTAGTACCGGCAAATCACCCTCCGCCATCGTCCAGGAAAAAGGCCTTGTGCAGGTCAGCGATACCGGGGCGATAGAAAAATTCTGCGACGATGCGATCGCCGCCAATCCCAATTCCGTGGCCGACTATAAGGCCGGCAAAGTCGCCGCCCTGAACTTCCTCAAAGGCCAGGTCATGAAATTGAGCAAAGGCAAGGCTAACCCCAACCTCGTCGGCGAAATTCTGGAGAAGAAGTTGAAAGGGTAATTTTTAACGCGAAGGTCGAAATATTTGATATTCTTTGCCCGTGCCAGAGCAATCCAGTTTAAATCGCGAAGCCATCCTCGACGCGTTTCAGAGGATGTCGGATGAACTCGCCCGGCGCGGCACAACAGGCGAGCTATGTCTTTTTGGTGGCACTGTAATGGTTCTGGCTTTTGCTGCACGTCCTTCAACAAAAGATGTTGACGCCATTTTTCAACCAGTCCAAACCATTCGGGAAATTGCTCGGACTGTTGGCGAGGAAAAGGGATTTCCAGAAAATTGGCTTAATGACGCCGCAAAGGGCTTTGTTTCAGCCCGCCATGAAACGACCGCCGGGAATCTGCCGCAATTTCCAAACTTGCGCCTGACCATGCCCGCGCCGGAGTATCTTTTGGCGATGAAGTGTATGGCTTCCCGCATCGGCGCTGTCGAAACGGATGCAGACGACATACGCGACATTATTTTCCTTATTCGACATCTTCATTTGAAAAATGTAAATGAAGTCATGGAACTGGTTGCGGCATATTATCCACCCAACCGGATTCCTATAAAATCACAATACCTGGTTGAAGGATTATTTGCGGAAGGCAAAATATGATTCCCAAAACCCTTGTCCAAGTTTCCGAACTGGCCGCCCAGGGCGAGTCTTTCGATCTCTGCCTGCGAAATTTCCTGGACGATTTTTACGCGAAACCGAATGTTGAGGCATTGCAAACCGAACCCTTGCGGCTCGCGGGAAAAAATCCGCATCACGGCCAAATTGAAGACGCCTACCTCGCCGCGACTGCCGAATGGCTGGCGTGGAAATTCGATTTGCAACCGCCCTCGTGGATCTTCGATGAGACCCGTGCTTTGCGCCGCCCCTGGTTTGCATCACCGCTCGCAGCCTTGCGTGCTGTTTTGTTGATCGAAAGTCCGGCACCGTTCCGTTCACGTAATTTGTTTGTTAGTGAAAACGCGCTATCGCGCGCTTGAAATTTTCATGTTCACCCAAATTAAATCCGTTCACTTTATCGGCATCGGCGGCACCGGCATGGCCGCCGTCGCGGCCGCCATGCAAGATAAAGGCTTCAACGTCACCGGCTCAGACCAAAATGTTTATGAGCCCATGGCCTCTTTCCTGGCCGGAAAAAAAATTGCCGTGATGAACGGTTACGCCGCCACCAACCTCGCGCACAAGCCGGATTTAGTCGTCATCGGCAACGCCATCACGCGCGGCAATCCCGAAGCCGAACAGGTCCTCGACCACAAGCTGCTGTATTGTTCCCTGCCCCACTTGCTCCACGAATTTTTTATCCGCGGCAAACGCTCCATTGTTGTCAGCGGCACGCACGGCAAGACCACGACTACGTCCCTGCTCGCCTGGGTGTTCGAGCACAACGGCCTAAACCCCAGCTTTTTCATCGGCGGCATCCCCGGAAATTTTTCCCAGGGCGCTCGCTTCACGGACAGCGAATGGATCATCATCGAGGGCGATGAATACGACACCGCCTTTTTCGATAAGCGCAGCAAGTTCATCCATTATCAGCCCGAAGCCGCCATCATCAATAATCTCGAATTCGATCACGCGGACATTTTTGAAAATCTCGCCGCCATCCAAAAAACTTTTTCCCATTTCATCCGGATCATCCCGCGCAACGGCGTGCTCCTCGCCAATGGCGACGACCCCAACCTCGCCCCCCTCTTGGACGTGGATTTTTGCCCGGTGAAACGTTTTGGCCTGGGTGAACATAATTCCGTCCAGGCGTTTAATTTGAACCTCGCGCCGACAGCGAGTGAGTTTGAAATCCCCAGCTTCAAGTTCCGCATCAACCTGATGGGCGAATTCAACGTGCGCAACGCCCTGGCGGTCGCCGCATGCGCGAAGCATTTTGGCCTTTCCAACAAACAAATCCAATCCGCCTTCGACACGTTCCGCGGTGTGAAACGGCGCATGGAAGTGCGCGGCATCGCCGGCGGCGTGACCGTGATTGACGATTTCGGCCATCACCCAACGGCGATCCGCCTGACGCTTCAGGCGTTGCGGGTGAAATTCCCGCGCGAAAAAATCTGGGCGATTTTTGAGCCGCGCAGCAATACCACGCGTCGGAATGTTTTTCAAACCGAACTGCCCGCTGCGTTTGATTTGGCCAATAGTGTCGTCATTTCGCAGGTGGCACGGCTGGAACAACTCGCTGCCGCCGACCGCCTGAATCCCGAAAAACTGATGCAGGACATCAAATCATCCGGCAAAGATGCGGCGTATTTGCCTGATGCTGATGCCATTGTTACGCACATCTCAAAAAATGCCCTCGGTGGTGACGTCGTTGTGGTCTTCAGCAACGGCGGTTTCGGCGGCATTCATGGGAAACTCCTTGATCGTTTGGCCCGGCGGTAGATTTAACGGCCTTTTAACTTAAACTTAATGTCTTTGCCGTAAAAACCTGTCTTTTCTGGCACGTGAATTGCGAACAATAATTCATGGCTCGGAAATTAAACCCGGCAAAGATGCCCCGCATACCAAACGGGGAATCGCAGCCTTTGAATAATCGCCGCCCGGCTCCGCCGGTGGCAGCCCTCTATTTAATGCGCTTGCGCGCCCAGGGGCTCAAAATTGATTCAGAACCGCGCCGCACCCGGCTGCAAATTGAAGACGCCGAAGCCGGCGAGGAAACGCCGCAGCCAGTCAAAATTAAAAAAGTAGATTAACCGGCAAGTCTCATCTGCCGGCCGCTTTTGTATCTTTCAAAAGATGTCCCATGACAGCGCGAATGCGCGTCCTAAAAATGGGACACCCCTTCAGCCGGGACATTGATCGGCTTTGCGGCGTCAAACTTCACATTGTCGTAACCCGCCTGGTGCAGGAACAAAGCCAGCTCCAATTGCGCGCGCTCACTGGCATCGTTTAAAATGCCGTTGTTGATCGCAGCGCGCCGAATGTCCAGCACTGCTTCCTGCCGTGCGTTTTGTTCCAAATCCTTGTCAAAGTTCCGCAACAAACCTGTCGTGTGATCGATGACTTTGCTTTTGGTATCGTCGAGATACGCGTCGGTCAGTTGCGGCGGCGGAAGATGAATATAAATCGTTTTCCCGGAAACCTTCACGTCCCCCGGTTGCAGCCGTTTGAGATCAATGCCGCCCTTGACTACGCCGTGAGCCAGCAGCAGTACACGGTTTTCCCCGTACCATCTCGCATCATCAAGGACAACGACCTTTTCGACAACATACTTGACGGTGACCAGGTCTGAAAGTGTTTGGATTTGCTCAACAACGGTGTCCGTCTGTTCTTCACGAAGGTTGGAACCTTTTTTCTGTTCATATTTAACGCCCATCCAAATGCCGATGATGAAAATGACCAGCAGCAAAAAAAACATGAAAAATGGTTTCAGCGTCTGCACAATAAATCCATGACACGAAAGTAATGAATTGTCACGAAAGGAATTGTCAATCACACATCAACTGGTTAGATAGGAGGAAATTTCAATCTGACGTAAAAAGTCAAGACTGGCCCTTTATGAGTGCATTCATCTTCGGTAATTACGTTGAAAAACAAATTATTCATCGAGCCGAATTGGCTGCCGGCATCAAAAGCAAGGCGGCACTACTGGAAGCACTTTCGATAGCCTTGCGCTTTCCCGACTACTTTGGCATGAATTGGGATGCGTTGAATGAATGCATTTGCGATCTTTCTTGGCTGCCTCCCGGCGATGTGATTTTAAGCCATCAAGACTTGCCCTTATCTGAAGATCGGTCTTCGCTTTCTATATATCTCTTAATTCTTAAGGATGCCGTTGAGGTGTGGAACACGAGAGGCTCAAATTTGATATTCGCTTCGCCGGGAAAGCGTGATGCGACTGGGCAGCGGGCACTGCTTATAAAGCGCAAGTTGCTTGTGACGTTCCCGCCTGATACGCAAACAGTCGTGGAGAGTATCTTGTCGTCCGCTTCAACATTGTGACGCTTCAACAAAAGCTTTAACGATAGTGTAAGGGTTTAAATCGTTGATTCTCAATGATGTAAGGCTTTTCCAAAAAATGTAAGGGTTTGTGTAGGGGTTTAGGTTGCTGATTATCAACGATGTAAGGCTTGTAGGGGGTTTCCCGTGATATACATCAATATCAATGTTGGCTCGCCGTTCGTCATCCTTTCTGCTTTTATATCTCGCTAACGCTCATGCGCATTAATCCATATCTCAAGAATTTGCCGACATATCAGCCGGGCCGTCCGATTGAAGAAGTCGCCCGCGAACTGAATCTTCCTGCCGCCTCCATCATCAAGGTGGCATCCAACGAGAATCCCTTCGGGCCATCTCCTCTCGCCCTGGCTGCCATGCAAAAAGCATTACCCGGCCTCAATCTGTATCCCGATGGCAATGCGTTTTATTTGAAACAAAAACTCGCGGCCAAATTGGGGGTCGAACCCGCCAATTTAATCCTCGGCAATGGCTCGAATGAGATCATCGAATTTGTCTCACATGCACTGCTGGATGGCGTTGGCAGCGATGCCAATATCGTCGTATCGCAATACTGCTTCGCAATTTATCCGATCGTGGCCAAAATGTTCGGCGCCTCTGTCATTACCGTACCGGCGAAAAATTATGGTCACGATTTGCCGGCGATGCTCCGCGCCATCACGCCACAAACCAGGATCGTTTTTATCGCCAACCCAAACAATCCCACCGGCACGCTGGCACCGCGCGAGGAAGTCATTCAGTTCGTCAATGATGTGCCCGATGATGTGCTGCTGGTCATGGACGAGGCTTACATCGAGTTTCTGGATGATGCAGTGGATTTGGTGCCGCTCATCCGTCTTGGCACACGAAAAAATCTTATTTTAATGCGGACGTTCTCAAAAATTTACGGCCTGGCTGGCCTACGAATCGGCTTCGGCATTGGAACCCCCGAGCTTGTTTCGATCCTCGAAAAAATCCGCCAGCCGTTCAATATCAATTTGCTTTCGCAAATCGCCGCGCTGGCTGCCATGGACGATGATGAACACGTCCGCAAAACCCGGGCGAATAATTTTGCCGGGCTGGAATTTTTCAGCCGCGCACTCCGCGAAATGAAACTGGAATTCGTACCTTCGTATGCAAATTTCATTTTAGTCCGGGTGGGCAACGGCGCGAAAGTTTTCGATACTATGCAACAGAAGGGCGTGATTGTCCGGCCCATGGGCGGCTACCAATTGCCTGAATGGATTCGTATCTCCGTCGGCACGCCGCAGGAAAACGAACGCTGCCTGAAAGCGCTGAAGGAATCTTTGTCTTAAGCGTCACTCACCCGGAAGATTTTCTTTTCCTTTGCGCCCGCTGACGGACACAATCGCCGAATGCCAACCACGACCGGCGCAATCCTCAACGCGATCGGCATTTTACTCGGTGCGTTGATCGGCCTGGCCCGTGAAACACCACTTTCATTGCGCGCCCAGTTGTTTTTCCGCAATGCCATTGGAGCCGCCAACTTTCTTCTTGGAGCGCGATTGATTTATCTAAGCATCGGGGGAACGTTTGGATCCTGTCTCAAACAATTGTTCATCGCCATCCTCGCGGTCGTTGTGGGTTTTTGGGTGGGCAAACTTCTTCGATTCCAAAAAATGTCGAATTATCTCGGGCGTCTTGCTGGAAATGTCATTGTGGCAGCCCAAAAAAATTCCACCCCAAATGCCAGCGATGGTTTTAATGCCTGTGCCATCCTGTTTTGTGCCGCACCACTTGGGCTGATCGGCGCAGTCGCAGACGGGTTATCGGGCTATGTTTATTTGCTGGCCGTCAAAGCGGTCATGGACGCGCTCGCGATGACCGGTTTTATCCGTCTCTTTCGCTGGCCTTCCGCACTATCGGCCATCCCGGTCTTTGTTTTTTTCAGCGCCGTTACCATGACAGTCCAGTTTTACGTGACGCCGCGTCTTTCCGCGCTTGCGCTAAATTCCGTAAATGCGACGGCAGGGCTTCTTGCCTGCGTGGTAACGATTGTTATTTTTGAAATCCGCAAGGTGGAACTGGCAAATTATTTGCCGGCGCTGGCCATCGCGCCGTTGTTGGTAAAATTGTTTGATTAACCTTCGACAGCGCCCAAAACCGTTGCCTCTTGATATACTTAAATCTATAATCGCCGGAATTGAAATCGAAAGGTAACGGCACATTTCCTGCACACCCCGGAACAAAATTATTATGCCTGAACCGGTTGACCTGACAATTCTCATGCCGTGCCTCAACGAAGCGGAAACGCTGGCGCGCTGCATTGAAAAGGCCAAGGCCGGCATCCAAAAGGCCGGCGTACCCGCGGAAATTCTCATAGCCGACAACGGCAGCACTGACGGTTCCCAGGCCATTGCCGAAAGGCTCGGCGCCCGCGTGGCGGCTATTTCGGAAAAAGGCTACGGCAGCGCACTGATTGGCGGCACTCGCGCGGCCGCCGGCAAGTGGATTCTCATGGGCGATGCGGATGACAGTTACGATTTTTCCGAAGCAGACCGGTTCGTCAAAAAATTCCAGGAAGGATATGACCTGGTCATGGGCTGCCGCCTGCCATCCGGCGGGGGGACGATCCGGCCGGGTGCGATGCCCTGGAAAAACCGCTGGATCGGCAATCCGGTATTAACATTCATCGGCAGATTTTTTTTCAAATGTCCCGCACATGATTTTCATTGCGGCCTCAGGGGATATACCAGGGAATCATTTGAAACCATGGACCTGCAAACGACGGGCATGGAATTCGCCACGGAAATGGTCATCAAGGCGACCCTTAAAGGATTAAAAATGACGGAAGTGCCAGTGACGCTGAGCAAAGACGGGCGCTCGCGTCCACCGCATTTGAAACCGTGGCGGGATGGCTGGCGACATTTGCGTTTCATGCTGCTCTTCTCGCCACGCTGGTTATTTTTGATCCCTGGAATTCTGTTGTTCGCGCTGGGCGCATGCCTGTCTGTCGCACTATGCGTACAGGACATCCAGGTCGGCTCGATCACGCTCAACGTCGGCACACTCGCAGTAAGCTGCATGACTGCAATCGTCGGTTTTCAACTGGTGGCATTTGCGTTCTTTACAAAAGTATTCGCCATTGCCGAAGGGCTATTGCCCGAGGACCCCAAGCTCACGAACGTGCTAAAATTTTTTACGCTGGAAAAAGGCATCCTGGTAAGCCTCGCGGTTTTCCTGGCCGGGATCATTTTGCTGGGGCGGGCAATGTGGTCGTGGGGCCAGGTCCACTTCGGGCTGCTGCCATCCATGGAAGACAACCTGCGAAGGCTGATTCCGGCGGCGGCGCTCGTGGTACTGGGAATCCAGGGAATCTTTTCCAGCTTTTTTATGAGTGCGTTAGGATTAAAAACCAAAACGCGCAAGCCTCCGGCAGTTTAATTTCCACTCTTCAAAGATTGGATATCAAACGGCCGGCATGTTAAGCCGACCCGGGCATTGTCTGAAAAGTCCGGCGCAGGATCCTGGTAAATGAAGCTGATCAGATTATCGCTGCGGAAATTCAGCTTAATCCCGCAGGCTTCGGCGGTCTTGAGAGCCAGCCAAACGAAACGCCACGGAACAGGAATAAACATTGGCTTTTTACCCTGCGCCCCGGCAATTTCGATCACGAGTTGCTTGAACGGCCACGGCTTTTCGTTAGCAGCGGTTAAAATTCGCGGCGGAATTTCAACACTGCCCGACGCAAATTTCTCGATAAACGCGCTCATATCTTCGTTGTGGACCAGATACTGCACCTGGGAACCGCTGCCGACCATGGGCACTATGACTGATTTTTTCAGCTTTTCAGCCAGCTTCCCGAACATACCGCCGGCCGCGCCGCCGTAGACCAAACCGGGCCTAACCACCAGCGCGCCATTGGCCAGGGCTATTTTTTCAGTTTCCAATTTCGCTTTTCCATAAAGCGAACGGCAGCCGTCGAAGGCGCTGATGCTGGAGATATAAATAATTTTTGGGACATTCGCCGCGCGCGCGGCCTGGAGAATTTTTCGCGAACCCTCCACGTTTACGGCCACGAGGTCTTCCCATTGCAATGGACTGAAGTCATACGCGCAATGAACCAGTGCATCAACGCCAGACAGCAGGTCCGGCGAGAGGTCGTCGCCCAATTGAAATTGAAAGGCGCGTGCGCCGGGTTTCGGGCGGCGCGTGAGGTCAAAGATTTCCCAATCGCGCGCCGCGAAGAATTTTTTTATGCAGCCTCCCACATAGCCGTTGCCCCCGGTAATAGCGCAGATTTTTTTCATTCAAAGCACGGAGGATAGAGACTGCCAACGAGGAATCCTTTTGTCACCGAAAAACTTGGAAGCAACGCTATCCCCTTAAATATGGGCATTTTCCGCGTGCATTTTCCGAAAAATGGTTTTTATTAATGGCATTATGATTTGGATCCTGGCTCTTCTGGTATTGGCGGCAGGTGTCGGCCTGGCCCTGAATATGGGAGTAATTCCCACGTCGTTTTCGTTTGTGGGGCTAATTATCGCGACCTCGCTCGCCAATTTGTTTGGCAAAATCTTCAAATGGCTACTGCCGCACCTGGGTGTGGAAAACCCCATTACCGTTTGGATGATTTCGCCCATCGTTGGATTTTTCTTTGTCTGGATAATCATCATGTCTATTGGCTTTGAAGTTCACCGGCGGGTCTATGTCTTTTACAAATACAAAGCCGGTGACTTGCGGCTGGCGTTATGGGAACGCCTTAATAAACGCCTGGGTGCGTGCGTAGGCGTCCTCAATGGAGCAGCCTGGCTGGTTTTAATTTCGTTTGTCATCTTTAACCTAAGCTATTGGACAGCACAAGTTGCGTCGTCAGACAATGAAGCCAAAACCACCCGGCTTCTGAATAACCTCGGCGAAGGTCTGCAAAGTACCGGGCTGGACAAAGCGGCCCGGGCGGTTGGTTCAGTACCCGACACATATTATAAAACCGCCAATTTTTCCGGATTTCTCGCCCAAAATCCGAGTGTAGGTTCCCGGCTGGGAAGTTATCCGGCCTTTCTTTCTTTGGCTGAACGGGATGACATCCAGCCCCTGACACAAGATGGCAACCTGACTGCGGCTTGGCAGCAGGGAGCGCCCATGCATGAAATATTAAATGACGACGCCGTTAAAGGCATTCTCAAGAATACAAACCTGACTTCCATAATTTGGGGCACTGTGCAGGATAACATGGACGATCTGACCAATTATTTAATCACCGGCAAATCACCAAAGTATGACTCGGAAAAAATCGTCGGGCGCTGGAGTTTTGATCTTGTCCCGGCATTGGCCGCGGAGCGCGAGGCTCAGCCGAAAATCAATTCGGCGCAAATGAAAGAGCTCCGGGCTGTCTGGGCCAAGGCATTCTCGCAAACGACCTTCGTGGCCGGCACGGACGGCCAGGTATTTTTGAAAAACGTCCCTAATTTTAAAGCGCAGCCCGTATCCACGGAAACGTGGAAAGGCCAATGGTCGGGCGTCGGTCCTTACTCAATGACCTTCGATGCCAATGGCCAAACGATATCAGGCACGGCTGATACGGATGGATTAAGATTGACCATTAAAGCCGGCGACAACACATATGTCTTCGAACGCGCTTATTAAATAACTGCTATTTAAGCATTTACACCAGCACCGAACAGCCTCGGTTTCATTCATTTTAGCTATCCTTCCTTAGGATAATCTCCTCATTTTGGGGCCTAAAAAGCCCAATAACGGCGCGGAAACTGCTTCCTTAGGGGAAGTTATGATTTTGAAAGGCATCGCCGCCATGCTGGCCTTTACCCTGGCTGGCTTTTCCGGCTGCACGAAATCCGCCGCCCCGGTTGCTTCCAATAAAAGCGCCGCGACGGCGCAAGCCGCGCCTTCCAAAGTCAAAGATTTGGGCGTTCTCGAAATGACCAATCATTACGAAACCTGCGTCAAATTTGGACCGGACCGCAGCTGCCGCATCGTTCCCAAAATGCTCGACCGCCATAACATCCAGCTAACGCTCACGCTCGAATCGAAAAACCACGATGGAAAGACTTCAGGCCTGAGCATTGTGCAACTAACAGGGAAGACTCAGCAGACGTTTGAAATTTCCGTTGGCGATACAGACTTTTCCTTCACCCCCGAAATTGCGGACGCAAAGTGATTAAACGAACTATGCTTTGCCAACCAGCCATGCGGGAACTTCCGGGACGTTCGACAGGTGAAACCGAGTCACCAATCCACCGCCACGACCATTTTTTTGCCGAACCGGTTGGCGTAATGGATTTGCTTATGACGCGCGCCATGTTCATGGACGAGGCGGGTCAGCTTCACATCGTAGCAGCAATACTCGGCGATTTCCATCAGGCGGCCATCCTTGAACCAGCGAATGGCCTGCAAACCTTCCGCCGTCTTTTCCACGCCAAACGTTGCGGTGGCAATCGAATCGAGCGAGAGGCGGTGGTTCAACTTGTTTTGCAAATCCACCATCAAGTCCAGCGTCGGCAATTGGCTGAGGTCAAACGAAGTGTAACCGTGCAGCACTTCGTAATCGAACCGCAGGTTGTTAAAGCCAACCACCAAATCGGCGCGCTGCAATTCGCGGATCAACTGGTCAATGGCCGGCTCGTGGTAGATTTTGTATTCGCCGCTGGCGGCGCTGAAGGTCACGCCAATGCTCATGCCCATTTTCGAAATGTTGTTCCAGCCGCCAACCTCATCGGCGGACCGCTGGGTTTCCAGGTCAAAGTAAACGATGTTTCTGGCCATGACGGCTCTATTAAAATTCTTCCCGCCCAAAAGAACAACTTGAATTTGCGTCCATCCACCGGCAGGCCGCGCGTTTCTTCGCGCATTTGTCGCGGACGCACACGTTTTCCTCTCAATCATTCAAACTCAATTCCGGCTCGCCGCCGGCAACCCCAAACCTGTTTATGATGCTCGCCGCCTCTACCCAATCGTTTTCCATGGATAACCTGCCCGTCAACTGGTTTGACGGCACCCTCCTGGTAATTCTTTGCTTTGGCCTCTTTCGCGGCCGTAAAAACGGCATGACCAAGGAAGTGATCCCAACGATCGAATGGATCTGTGTGGTCGTCGCCGGGGCGTTTGCCTATCCGCTCGTCGCCCAATTTTTCAGCAGCACTTGCGGCCTGGGCCAGGCATGGAGCGGTTCCCTCGGATACTTCGCCGTGGCCATGGTCGTATTCATCATTTTTTCGTTCATTAAGAAGGCCCTCATGCCGCGCCTGGAAGGCAGCAATATTTTTGGCAGTGCGGAATACTATTTAGGAATGCCCTCGGGCATGGTCCGATACGCCTGCATCGTGCTTTTTTTCCTGTCTCTCATGAATGCGCCTGTCTATACGGCGGCAGATATCGCCGCCACCAAGGCCTATAACGAGAAATGGTACGGCGGCGGCATGTATAGCGGCAATTACGTCCCTGATTTTCAAGGCGTCCAGGAAGCCGTTTTCAAAAAATCGTTCACCGGTCCTTATATCGCAGGTTACGCAGGCATGATGCTGGTTCAAACCGATGCAACCAAGGCCGGAGCCACGCAAACTGCCAAGGCCGCCCCGCAGAAGGCCCAGCCGATCATTCATATCGGAAACTGAACCATCTCGACTCTGCGCCTGATATATTCCTTGATTAAACCCATTCGCATGGGAAATTGAGCGGCGCAAATGGCCGTTTTTTCTCAGGCGACTCTCGAACGAATCCGCGCTGCCAGTGACATTGTGGATGTCATTGGCTCCTATTTGCCGCTCAAACGCGCCGGGGCCAACTTCACCGCCCTCTGCCCGTTTCATAAGGAAAAGTCGCCCAGCTTCAACGTCAACCAGCATCGCCAGATTTTCCATTGTTTCGGGTGTCACAAGGGTGGCGATGTTTTCACCTTCGTCCGCGAGTACGAAAACATCGGATTCATGGACGCCGTACGGCGGCTCGCTGAACGCGCGAAAATACCTATCGAAGCGGACGCCAGTCCCGGCGAACAACAGTCGCGCCATCTTAAAGACCAGCTTCTGGAGATCCATGACAAGATCGCACAACGCTGGCAGAACTGTTTGCAAAGCGAAGCTGCCGGACAGCTTGCCCGCGACTACCTGAAAAAACGCGGCGTGGGCGACGAAGCCATCAAACTGTTCCGCATCGGGGCTGCGCCGGAGAGTTGGGATGATACCGTCAACTGGGCAAAGAGTAAAAACTACGACATCTCACTGGTCGAAAAGACCGGGCTTATTATCCGCAAAGAAGAAACCGGAAATTACTACGACCGGTTTCGCGGACGGCTCATGTTTCCGATTTGCGATGAGCAGGGCCGCGTCGTTGCCTTTAGCGGCCGAGTCCTGTCGGGCGATGAGAAAATCGCCAAGTACGTCAATTCGCCGGAGACGCCTATCTTTACCAAGAGCAAAGTATTCTTCGGTCTTGATAAATCCAAGCGCGCCATTTTGGATGCGGGCTTTGCCATCATCTGCGAAGGGCAGCTTGATTTGATTGCCTGCTTCATGGCGGGCGTGCAAAACATTGTCGCCCCGCAAGGCACGGCTTTCACCGACCAGCATGCCCGCATTTTGAAGCGCTACGTTTCGGAAGTCGTCCTATGCTTCGATTCCGATGAAGCGGGGCAAAATGCGGCGGTTCGTTCGCTGGACCATTTGCTGGCGTCCGGCATGGCCGTGCGCGTGGCCGTGGTTCCTGCGCCGCATGATCCGGACAGTTTCATCAAAGCATTCGGCGGCGAGAAATTTCGCGAAATGATTAACGGCGCGAAGGGTTTCTTCGATTATTACCTCGAACGCCTTTGCAAACAAAACGACCAGAAGAGCGATAAAGGCCGACTGACCATCCTGCGCTCAATGGCAGACGCAGTCCATAAAACAGGCAGCGCCGTCCTGATTGATACCTACGCGCAAAAGACCGCGTTGCGATTGGGCGTTGCGCCGGAATCGGTACGCGCGGAATTCGGAAAAGCCGGACATGCGGCGCCCACCGCGCGGGAAACACCGGAGGAGGATGAAACGAATTTTGACGCGGCCCCCATGGAACGCGCATCGCAATCCGAATTCCGGCTACTGAAATTGCTTTTGATCCACGACGAATTGATGACCTGGACGGCGCAGCATTTGGATTTGAATTGGATTTCGCATCTGCTGGTGCGGCGGGTTGTCGAGGCGCGGCTGAACGCCCAAAGGGACGGTTCATGGACAAACCTGGGTGCCTTTTTGGATAACTGCGATTCAGCGGAAATGCGGAGCCTGGTAACTGAGGCTGCCACGGAAGACCGCAAGATGCCGAACCCGGAAAAGCAATTGGCCGACGTAGTTTTGAAACTGCGAAACCAGCTTTTGGACCGGGAAATCGCGGCAGTAACGCAACAGGCCGGGCTGCCGGAAATTTCCGACGCGGAATGCATCGAATTACTGCAACGGCAAAAGAAACTGCGCGAACAAAAAGTCGCGCCGCTCGTTGCCATTGCTTAATCATTTTTCGTCCTTTCGCGGGAACAACGGCGCCGGCTCGCCGATCTGATGGCCTGGTTCGAGCTTGCCCCAGGCTGATTCGGAAAACTTGTCCCCCGCGCCCGTGAGCCCAAGTTGCTGGTAAATTTTCGCCGCCGTACCGGGCAGGAACGGCTGATAAAGCACGGCCAACACGCGGCATGTCTCTGCGAGGTTATACAATACCTCATCCAGTCGTTTGGCTTGAGCCGGGTCTTTGGCTAATTTAAACGGCGCGGTTTGGTCCACGTATTGATTTGCTCGTGTGACCAGCGCCTGGATACTTTGCAAGGCGCCCTGGAGATGGCTGCCTTCCAACGCTGAGCGGGTTTCACTGGCGGCCTTCGTGGCTTCAGCGGAAAGCTCGTCAGATTTCGCGGGCACAATGCCATTGCGATAGCGCTTCAGCATCGAGAGCGAGCGGTTTACTAAATTACCGAGGCCGTTGGCCAGTTCAGCGGAATAGCGCGCGCGAAAGCCGGCGTCGGTCCAATTGCCATCGGGACCGATGTCCAATTCGCGCAGCACATAGAACCGGAACGCATCCACGCCCCATTCATCAATCACCGCCACGGGATCCACCACGTTGCCGGTGCTTTTGCTCATACGCTGCCCGTCTTTTTGCCACCAGCCGTGGACAAGGATTTGTTTGGGCAGCGGCAAGCCGAGCGCCTTCAGCATAATGGGCCAATAGACAGCGTGAAATTTCAGGATGTCTTTGCCGATAACATGAACGTCCGCCGGCCATAATGCCGTTTGCTCTGCCGATTGAGCCTTCCCGCCGATAGCCGCCAAGACTGCGGCATCGCCATGCGCGGCGGGAATGGAAATGTAATTCACCAGCGCGTCGAACCAGACGTACGTGACGTAATTGGGGTCGAAGGGAATCGGGATGCCCCAGGCCAGGCGCGCCACGGGGCGGCTGATGCAGAGGTCTTCGAGTTCGCTGCTGCGCAAAAAGCCGAGCACTTCGTTACGGCGATAATCCGGCTGGATAAAGCCGGGGTTCTGCGTGATATAGTCCATGAGCCATTGCTGGTGCTCGCCGAGTTTGAAAAAGTAATTGTCCTCTTTCAGCTCAATCACTTCGCCCCAGGAGGGGTCAAACGTACCGTCGGGCAGGCGGTCTTTTTCGGTCAAAAACGTTTCTTCACGCAACGAATAGAAACCGGAGTAGGTCTTGGTATAAAAATGGCCGGAAGCTTTGACCCGGTCGAGGGTCGCTTGAACTGTTTCCTTATGGCGTGATTGCGTGGTCCGAACAAAATCGTTGTTCGTCAGTTCCAGTTTTTTGGCGAAGGCCTGCCAATCCGCCGCGAGTTCATCGCAATAGGCCTGAGGCGTCTTCTTTTCCGCCAGCGCGGCCTGCTGGACTTTCTGGCCGTGCTCATCCAGGCCGGTCAGGAAAAAAACATCCTGCCCGAGGCTGCGCCGCGAGCGGGCAATGACGTCCGCAATGACCTTCTCGTAGGCATGGCCGAGGTGCGGCCTGCCGTTGACGTAATCAATCGCGGTCGTGATGTAAAACGGTTTGGTCATTTAAGCCGCGCAATCTACCGATAAAAAGGCTGGTATGCCAGCGTGGAATCCAACGGTTGCAGGTTTCAGGTTGAAGGGTTCAAGTTTTAGGAAAGATAATTTTTTACCTTGCATGACCTTGCGGGAGTATGTTTTCGCTTTGTTTTGGTATTAGCGTGGACTGGAGTCCGCGATGTATAGCTCGCCCTCACCCCGACCCTCTCCCCCAGGAGAGGAGGAACGGTGGGTCAGACAGCTAGCCATTCTTAATGGTTTAATATTCATAACGCCCCCCCGGGGGCTTCCGTAGGCATCCGAAGCCACGTGAAACGTGGTGAGCTTTCCGGAAGATGGATGAAATGGCCGTGATGAAAATTACCACGCGTATGGTCCTGTGCGCCGAAATTCGAGACTGAGGACGACGACGAGGAGGATTTCCCAACCCCCCGCCCCCACCGGGGGGTCTTGAATAGGCTTGAATAGAGTTAAACTGGTTTAAATGGGTTTAAATTTTTGGGCTGCACCACCATTCATTTTTCGGTTTGTTTTGGTTTGGTTTCGGTTTGTTTTTTGGCCTAGAGGGTTGATTTACGTTAATTCAGCGGCCTGGGTTAATTTACTGTCCCAATGTTTGGACCGGGAGGACGGCCGCGCAGCAGCGCGGCCCTACCATATCCCACAACCACGTATGTCAAAGAACCAACGGCCATTTTACCACAACAAGCCCAAGCCGGAACAGAAACTTGACTCCTAGTTGTTCACGCTCGAACGCATCAAGGCCGGTTTCAGTTCAGTCCAAACGCTCACACTGAGGCAATGGCCCGGCGGATTATTGCAAAATCTTGTCGGGGATTTTTCCTGGCCAAGCGGATATACCAGAAAAATTTTCCAACTTTAAATCTTCCGAGTGCGTCGCTTCCAGTGCGGCGCCGTAGAAATCTTCTTTCTCGCCCCAGACCACGCTCGTATCACGCAATACCAGTCCACGGGTGAAGTCCGCGTGAATTCCGGCAATTTGGTTGGTGTAAATGCCGGCGAACTGGCCATCGGTAGAAGCGCCGCCCATCGGACGATCATCATAAAATCCCCCGCGCACCGTGCCCGTCTTGCCAACCTCTATGCGAACATTGTCAAAAACGATATCTTCCAGGGGCTGTTGCGCGCAGCCGCGCAGATAGACGCCATTTTCGCTGGTGCAGAGCAGGTTGTTGAAACGAATGTGCCGGACATGGGCGAGAGGCGCTGAGTCGTTGTGGCGTGGCAGGTTGCTGATGTAGATGGGCTCGCCCGCGCCCCACCATTTTCCCGGCTGCACCTGGGTCTGGATGGTCATGTTCGCAAACAGGACGTTTTCAATATCGCCGATATCACGCGACTGGATAGACAGTCCGCGATTACTGCGGAAGATGGTGCAGCCATCGAAGACCACGTTGCGCACGCCAGGGGTCGTATAAATCTCGTCAATCTTCAACGCAGCGCTGCGCGACGCGATGACGCAGCCGGTAACGGTAATATTTTCGCTGCGCCCGAAGGAGACGAAATTGGGCGTATTCTTGATGACAATGCCATCGTCCGCGGTGTCAATCAGGCAGTTCGACACCCGCACGTTTTTGCAATGGTCCAGATCAATGCCATCGTTGTTGGCCACGTTCCAGTCGTTGTGAATGCTGAGGGAATCAATGGCCAGGTCATCGCAACCAACCGGGTGAACTGTCCAGCTCGGGGCGTTGCGGATGGTGAACTCACGCAGCCGGACCTGCCGGCAGCCGATCAAAATGATTTGCATCGGGCGTCCCGGCGTGAGCGACTTATCCTGTGCGCTGCGGCCAAACGGCCACCAGACACCGCAGAACGACTGCGGCCACCAGCCCGGCTTATTGACATCGCCTCCCGCGGTTTCGTCCGCGAGCTTTTGCCAGACCGCCGCGTCATTGCCATCAATGATGCCGTCGCCGGAGATAGAAAGATTCGTCGCGTTCCTGGCAAAAATGAGCGCCCCAGCCGTGCCGTAATCCTGCCAGCGCGGGCTGCCTTTCAGCACCGCGCCACGCGCGAGGTGGAAATCGATGTCACTGCCCAGCGTGATCGCTCCCGTCAAAAAGATTTTGCCGCCGGGCAGCACCACCTGGCCGCCGCCGGCCGCCAGGCATGCGTCCACAGTTTTTTGCACCGCCGCCGTGTCGTCATTGGTGCCATCGCCGCGCGCGCCAAAGTCGAGGACGTTGAAGACGCCAGAGTTGCTTTCAGCAGCGAGCGGCGAGGCCGCTGTAACTTGCAGTATGGTTAAAATGAGGATGATTGGGATGTGTTTCATGTTATGCCCATCGCTTCCAGTTTTCCGTTGGTAATGCACGTATTTAGGCCAGCGACGCTCATTTTTGCAAGACAAAGTCCGGCTGGTCTTTAGCGACAATAATTTTTCCGTCCGGATCAAAGTCGATTTTTACAATGGCCGGTTTTTCGCGGAATGGGGATTGGTTG
>DATJXK010000240.1:0-5073 GCA_035500235.1 Pseudomonadales bacterium
CGGAACGAAGATGGTCATTGCTGCCCGGCCATGTGCGTGAAAGCTTTCCGCTAAAAAGATAGTCTCCGAATAAGACGTCTGCCACTCCCTGCCCTTCTGTGCCGGGCAGCCATGCAGCCACAAACGCACTGCTGTCATCCAATGCGGAATTCAAAATCAGCGGCCGTCCGGAGAGCAACAGTGTCACTACCGGCGCGCCGATGGCTTTGGCCTGCGCAATCAAAGCTGCGTCGTCCGCTGACAAATCCAGGTTTGTACGGTCTCCTTTCATTTCCGCATAAGGCGACTCGCCCACGACCACAATCACCGCGTCCGGCTTGCCCAGGTTGCTGCCGTCCGGCGAGTATGTCACCACTGTGGCCGGAGAAACCGATTTGCGGATTGCGGACAAAATGGTCGTACCACCATGGGTTGCCATGCCCCGGCTGCCTTGCCAGGTAACTGTCCAGCCTCCGCACTGCATTCCTATATCGTCAGCGCCCGCGCCCACTACGGCCAGCCGTCCAATATTTTTGGATAGTGGCAAGGCATGGTTTTCGTTCTTCAACAGCACCAGGGATTCCCGCACCGCCCGTTGCGCCACGTCCCGGTGCCCGGGTGAGCCGATGGCCGCTGTCAACGCCGGGTTCACCGGAGCATTACTATCGAACAATCCCATTTGGAATTTGACCCGCAGTATGCGCCGCACCGCGTCATCAATGCGCGACTGCGACACATTTCCTTCCGCCAGCAGTTCCTTCATGTCGCTAATGAACCTGATATAATTGTTGGGTTTGCCGTTCCCGTAAGGAATCATAAACATGTCCATCCCGGCATTGACCGATTGTTGAATATCGTATTTGTAATCCGGCGAAATTTGGTCAATGGCCGCCCAATCAGACACAAGAAATCCTTTAAAACCATACTCGTCTTTCAAAACATCCGTCAGGAGGTACTTGTTTTCGCTCATTTTCTTCCCGTTCCAACTGCTATAGGAAACCATGATCGAACCCACGCCGGCTTTGATGGCGGCGCGATAGGGATAAAGATAAAGTTTTCGGAAAGTTTTTTCGTTGCAAATGGTGTTGCCCTGGTCAGTGCCATTGGTCGTGCCGCCGTCGCCGGCGAAATGTTTAGCGGAAGCCAGTACTGACGTGGCATCACCCGAAAGCTCTTCGCCCTGGATACCACGGATCGCTGCCGCACCCATTTCCGAAACCAGTTTCGGATCTTCTCCATAACTCTCGTACGTACGGCCCCAGCGCTCATCCTGGGCCACGGCCAAACACGGGGCAAACGCCCAGCGAATGCCGGTACCGGCGATTTCCTCCGCCGTGACTCGCCCTTCCTGCTCGACGATGTCCGGGTCGTGAGTCGCTCCCATGCCAATGTTGTGCGGGAAAACCACCGCCCCATCGATATTGTTATGGCCATGGACCGCATCAATCCCGTAAATCAGCGGGATTTTTAAACGCGTCTGAAACGCGTATGCTTCGAAGTTAGTAGCAAATTTCAACCAGCTTTGCGGTGTGTTATCATGTCCCATTGGATCAGAATCTCCACCGCTCAAAACCGAACCGAGGAAATAAGTCTGGATATCGCTCATGTTGTTGGTCAGCGCATCCGAATCCACCTGCACCATCTGGCCGATTTTTTCGTCCAAAGTCATCTGCACCAGCAATTCATTCACCCGTTTTTCGATGGCTGGACTTCCCAGGTCGTCTTTGGCATTTGCGCTCATGGCACATAAAACCACGCCCGTTAAAAGTGCTGTGGCACATATACAGGCAGAAAATTCCTTCTGAGAGAATCGATGATTAAACATATTTATAAAAGTGAATCAAATGTTTGGTCTTATACCTATCCCCCTTTGGAGGGGTAAATACTTCCGGGCTTAAAAAAACTCGCAATCCGTTATCCTACAACATCTTGCGATAGTGCATCCGATAGCAAAAAATTAGCCTAAATGATGCGCTGAACAGTTTTGAAAATGGCAAACCCCGCCGCCAAGGTCAAGCCTTCGGATGTCACTAGATTTTGGGACATTTAAGGCCCATTTGGCGTGACCGGCGCTGCATTGATTTCGATTCGGTTCGTCCGATTCACAACCGCTGTCCCCGTAATCCGCAATTCTGCCCATGGCAGTTGGGCCAGTTGGTTTGTCTCTCCCGCTTTGGCGCGGTCAAAATTCCCACCACCTCCGCCGGCATTCCCGGAATGGGTAGCCGGCTCAAAGGCCAGTTTGGTGCTATTAGTCGAAGTAAAATCTCCTGTCAAACTTCCCGTGAACGCGACGGTTTGTTTCGTGGTTAGATTCGTTCCATACACATGGAAGAAATAAATCTGTGCCGCCGCATTTTGCATTGCGTGCCCGTCTAAATTCATTCCGGTTTGATCTTTGGTCGTATTTGCCTGCCCGTTCCCCAATTGCAAAGAGCCATCATAAACGGAACCGTCCTGGTCCACTAAACGGATCGAATTGCCGTTTTGTTGAACCCGGAAGCTCGCCAGTACCGGGCTAGCCGGCAATGGCATAACGGAATTCTTATAAGCAGTTTGAAATTCGGCCGATGGCATGGCTGCTGGCATAGCTTCCTGAAGTCGTTGTTCGGCTTGTCCAGACGGGAAATTTCCGCTTGGCGCCGCTGAGACCATCATCGGAGGCGGCGTTGGCTGGCTGGCATACGCACCACTCAAACTGTTTGATACCGCTATCGATGATTCAGGCTGCCGTGCAACCGTGTTTTCTTCAGCCAGAGCAGGTGGCGGTGGCGTGATGGGTGCCGGTAACACTTCCAGCGGGCTTGCCCTAATAGATCCCGACACTCCCGGCGCCGCGCTGGGCGTGACTGTCATCGAACCCGAAGACGGTATGCCATTTGTCGCAAATTCCCGTTCATTCGCTGCCAGCAAAGTCTCATTGCTTTGCAAGTCAGCCAAATCTGTACGCGCTGGATTTGTATCAGTGAGTGCGTAAAACGATTCCGTTAATTTGTCACTGCCCGTTGCCGGTGCCTTTGCCGCACTGGCGCCACTCGTCGTTGCTAATTCAGCCCGCTTCTTTGCGTGGTAGGCCACGGGCAAAAGGATGATGCCAAAGAGAAAAATAAACACCGCAAAGCTCAGAAGAATCGCCCATTGCTGACGGATCACTTCCCACAATGACACCGATTCGTCATCATCATCCGGCTTGGGCTTGACCCGGGCGATTTCACTCTGCAATAGCTGGCGGGTCGCCGGATGCAAGTTAAACGGCTCTCCTGCCTGCGTCCGCCGTTTCCTGGCGTAGGCTTTCAGCCATTTCTCAATTTTTCGCTCTGGTTCCATCAAATCAGCTTATTGGACGGGAAACCCCCGGGTTTTCCCGCAAAAATGTTTTACGCACAATCTCTTCCAAACGGTCCAGGCACCGGCTCAGGCGCGAACTGACCGTCTTGGCATTCAGCTTTAATGTCGTGCTTAACTCCTCATAACTCAAATCACCTAAATACCTCAGCTCCACGATCTCACGGCATGGCTCCTCAAGCTGGTCCAGCGACTCCCGCACCAGCGCCATTTGTTCTGCATTGATCAAATTCTCATCCGGCGTCGGCAAAGTGTCCGGCGGGTCCAGCGTCAAACCCGTTTCCGGGTTCTCCGCCTGCAACGAAATCGCCGTTTGCGCCCCACCCCGCTTGGCTGCGATCCGTTTCTCCCGGTAATCCCGTGCTTTGTTCACGGCAATGCGAAAAAGCCAGGTTTGAAACTGGCTCTCGCCCTGGAACGACGCCAGGTTTTTAATCACGGAAAGAAAAACCTCCTGGCAAATCTCCTCGCTGTCCTCACGGGAAAAATCCGGGGACAACTGGAAAATAAACCGCCCCGCCGCCGCGTAGTGCAGATCAAAGAGTTCATCCCACGCTTCAGTTTCCCCGCGGCGACAGCGCGCCAGCAGTTCGGCTTCGGATGCCATGTTTCTAAGACCTTATTTGAAGCCGCCGTGTTTGAACAGATTTCTTACGGGGCATTTTACCTGGCTCAAACAAAAAAAGCAGCCCGGCGATGGCCGGGCTGTTTTGCGGTAATTTATTAAACCTTGAGCAGGATTATTACGGCACCTGCAGCAGGTAAAATTGCTGCGGCAGGCCGGAAATCAATGCTCCAGTTACGGTATAATTAAAGTCCCCATTGCTGTCAAAGTGGCCGCTGGTCAATGTTGACCAATGTATAATCGGCACCAATAGATTGGTGGTGGTAAGGATTGAGACCGAGCCGCCCGGCGTGCCACCGACGGCATTCAGTACGATATCATGGCCCGAAGTCTTGATGCTGCCGAAGCTCAAGGGCTGCGGCGCTACGAGGCTGATCGTGCCATTCACATATAGCTTGCTCGTATCCCAGGAATCACCGCTCGGGAGTGTCGGCAAAGTGATCGAACTGAATGTCCCCACGTAGGCTGTAGCATTAAACAGAGTAAATGTTTGGCTCCCCTGGAATGCCCCGCCGATATTGGTGACCACCAAATTCCCGCCGTTGGTAATGGCGGCATCCGAAATCAGCTCGTCACTGGTGGGCGATCCGGTGGAATTAAGCTTCAACAGAGTAGTCCCGTTAAGCGTAACGGCATTGGTCACGATCATTTGGCCCGTGCTGCCGGGCAAGCCGACATTAAAGGTTGAGCCTGAATCCGTGACTAAAAACCCGCGGATAGTTCCCATACCATTCAATGTTTGGCCGGAAACGACTTCGAACACGCTGTTTGTAACGGGGAAGCCGGTGTCGGAATCAACGTACCCCATTTGCGACGCGTCCAGCACGGCCGAGGATGAAGCCAGGGTGACATTAGAAGAAAGCGTTAAGGCATCCGGGGTGACAATGGCGAGCACACCATTGCTGATGGTGGTCGAGCCGCTGTATTCCAAAAGGTTGGTTGAGTACGTAAAGTTTTCAAACCCTTGCGAAACGGTGATAATTCCACCCACGAGCGTTAAGGTTCCTGTCCCGACTTTCGTGAGAGAGGTGCGGTAACCGGGAGAGTTGGTATCGTCTTGTATCAATCCCAAATAAGTACTGCTGGTATTTTTCCAGCCAATGCTCCAAGTGGGTCCTGACACA
>DATJXK010000241.1:0-4286 GCA_035500235.1 Pseudomonadales bacterium
AGCCGAAAATCATAGTGCAACCGGCTGGCGGCGTGCTTTTGGATAACAAAACGGTTTCCGGATTTCTGAACACGCTCGGCGGGAGGCTCGGCAGTTTTTTCAAAATTTCTTTTGCGGGCGTATTCCTTAAGTAACGCCATATTATTACTATGCGGCTTTCTTTAGCGACCGGCTTTTACCTTTGGTCTCCTCAATACTCTTCTTCAATACGGAAACCAGGTCAATGACGTTTGCCGGCTTTAGGGCTTTCTTTTGCCCCGGCAATGTTTTGCCGCCGGTCCGGACTTTAGCGTCAATCAACTTTTGCAGGGTCTGGTGATAATCGTCGTGGTACATGCCGGGGTCCCATTTGGCAGTCATGGATTTAATGAGCTGCGTGGCCATGTTCATCTCCGGTCCGCTGGCGCTTTTCGTGGCAGGAGTTTTGAATTCGGAAACATCCATTAACTCCTCCGGGAAATGCATCAACTCCAGCATCAGCCCGTTTTGTTGCGATTTAATGGCGGCCAGGTGCTGACGAACTTTAATGACCACTTTGGCAATTCCGATCTTGCCCTGGCTGGCCAGCGCATCGCGCAGGAGGGCATAGGCCTTCTCGCCGCCTTTTTCCGCCTGCATGAAATAAGGCTTATAAAAGAATAATGGGTTGATTTCGTCGAGTTGGACAAAGTTAATGATGTCCACAGTCTGGGTGGCTTCTACATCCACCCGCTCGAAATCTTCGTCCTTGATGACGACGAATTTCCCTTTTTCATATTCATAGCCCTTGACTATTTGGTCCCAGGGCACTTCTTTGCCGTCCACTTCCGCAACCCGCTTATAATTGATGGGACTAAGGTCTGACTTGCGCAGCAGTTTGAATTTTAATTCTTCGCGGTGAGTGGCGGGAAAAAGCGAAATAGGAATAGAGACCAGGCCGAAGCTGATGGAGCCTTTCCAAATCGCGCGCATAAATCATACGGAAGGCAGGATTTTCATGGTTTTGGGCCAGTACGTGCGTTTGTTTCCTGGTTTCCCATTTCGTTGCTCACGAACTTTTCCAATCCTTATCTCGCCTTCCAGTTTCTATCCAGCTTGAACCCTGCCAATCCTATTTTGAAAGCGGATTGCTTTTTTTACGAGCAAATCAAACGAGGTTTCCGAAGCGGTGACGTCAGCGGCGGGATAATTGCCCATTTCGTCAAAAGGAAATATGCAAAATGCCGATTGCCGCGACCGGGTACTTAAAAGTCAAACAGGCAGGAAGAATTTTATCCTTCCTGCCTGCCAGTTAGTTCCTGCGATTGTGGAACTATCCCGCTATTGGTTTGATGATTGGATCGAGATGTTGTTTTCAACATCTTTTACACCCTGAACGCTTTTCGCGATGTCCTTGGCTTTGGACTTTTGGTCTGAGTTTTGCACGAAGCCGCTCAGTTGGACCTGGCCGCGATAGACGTCGACATTGACATTGTCGAATTTATATTCGGCATTGTCGCTCAACGCATCACGCACCTGGTGCTGCATGGTTTTGTCGTCGATGTATTGGCCGGTGCTGCGTTCATTGGCATTGCCGGCGCAGCCGGTGAATGAGCCGACGGCTCCGGTAGTCAGCAACCCCAAACAAAGGGCTACGCTGAGTATTCTGTTTTTATTTTTCATAACTAGTTCCTTTATTTTTGTTGTTTGTGTTAAAAACTGATACGCACGCCAGCGCGGGCAAATCCATAATCGGGAGTTTTCACGGAGGCCAGATAGCGGGCGTCGATAAAGAAGCCGAAGTGTTTGACCGGCCTAAATTCAAGGCCCACACCGCCACCGCCGACAATGCCATCAATGTCCTCAAATTTATAGCCCGCTCCGCCAAAGATGTAAGGCGCCAGGCCGGTATCTCCTATCGGAACGCGAAATATTAAATTTCCCGTTAGGGTATCCACGAAGGTGGGATTGTCCCCGGTAACGGTATAAGCATCACCGCCGATACCAATATATTTGGTAAAGAAAAAGCTGGCCCCGGCATCACCGCCAAATTTGTAATTGTGCCGGTTTAGCCCGCCGTTGTTAAAGTCATAGGAGTGCAATACTCCGACGGCTGAACCATCAAATGAAAATTCGCAAGCGTGATATATATCTGCCCGGTCGTCCGAGTCCGATTTTTCCTGCCGTGGTTGGTCAGTAGTGGTTGTGCTTGTATAATCCTGTGCGTGGACGGAACATGCTATTCCCGTGACCATTACCAGCGATAACATTCCCTTTTTAATTTCCATAATTTCTCCTTGGCCACCCTTTAGCTCATCTCATGCCAGAGGGGATAAACCCTTAAATTCCTTTTCTTTCTCCCGGTTTTTTATGAAAAAACGCACTGTGACCGAGGTCAGGCAGTGCGTTTCGCACGAATTGCTATGCTTAAACTTTCCGATTTACGCCAGACTCTTTTCAAAGTGGCAGGTCGAAGAGCGTTGCAAGAAAGCTTTTTTCTTCTGGGCGATATTTTTTAGAATGGCCTCAATCTTTTCGGGATCAAGCATCATGTCATTCAAAGGCATACGATGGGAAGCCAGGGCGTTTTTTAATGCTGATACAGACCTGGCGTCATTGGCGCAGGCGGCAATTTGGAAGAGTCCGGGGATGAGTGGTTTTTCAGAAACAATAGATGGGTTCATGGGAGCATTCGGTTGAACTTTGATTTGAAAACTGAACGGCGAGCTGATTCCAAATTCAACGGGTATAGTTATGCGGGTTGCGTGTTGGCGTTCGGCTTCGCGTTCGTTCATAAAAAACTTACTGGTTACGGTGTGATGGCGGCTCTTTAGCAGGCGATATGCCGCGTGAAAATTCGGAGGATTTAATTCTGTTTAGTTGAATGTGGAGAAATGGCATCGTTATTTTTTGTGCAAACTGCAACCGGAGTTTTTTTAAGGAATTGCAAGTTGCATTCTGCAAGCTCCTTCTTTCGCACGTTAATGCATTAAATAAGTGCTTTTGCGTAACGGCACACAGCCAGCTTTAGGAATTAGAAAGAGCTGTAGAAATAAACAAACCAAACTAAACGATTATGAAACATCAACATCATCCTAACGTTCAAGAAAGTGCAGCAAACCTGGCGGAAGACGCCCAGGCATTGCTGGCTGCCACAGCCGACGTGGCGGAAACCAAAGTCATCGAAGCCCGTAAACGGCTTTCGGCCGCATTGGAACGCGGCAAAGAAGCCTGGGGCCAGGTGCAGGACTATACTGCCGCGCAAGCCAAAGCGGCGGATGAACTTGTCCGCGAATATCCCTATCAATCCATCGGCATCGCGCTGGGTGTCGGCGCATTGCTGGGATTGCTTATGTCGCGGCGTAGCTAATCCAAGCAGCCATGGAAATGCCGCCGGAAACCAATCCAAGCCTGACGGATGCGACCAAGCGGGTAGCATGGCGGTTGCTGGCCATAGGCCATAACCGTGCTGAATTGTTAATGGTTGAAATTCAGGAGGAGCGCGAACGGGCGCTCCAGGTTATCCTGCTGGTTTCTGCCATCGCGGTCCTGGGCATCCTGGCCGGCATTACCATCACTGCGGTGGTGGTGTGCGCGGCCGGGCCGCATTTGCTCACGACGCTAATCATCCTGACGGTCATTTACATAACCGGTACAGTGCTTTTTTTAATTAAACTGACGCGATTGCAACGAAACTGGGAGATGCTTTCCAGTACGCGCGACCAATTGCAAAAGGACCGCGAATGTCTCGAAGAACATCTAACTTGAAATCTTTGGAAGCCCGGAAACAATTACTTCTCGCCGAAAGCAGGGTAAACCGGGCAGAGCTTCCGAGGGAACTGGATCATCTGAAGGACGAAATCGACCGTGTGAAAAAGAGAGTCCGCATGGCGGGTTCGATTGCATCGGCTGCCACGCTGGTCGGTACCACCGCGTCGGTTATTCACCGCCATTTTCATTCTGAGGAACAGCCCAAAGGCGGTTCCAAGCGGTCCTGGGTGGCTGCAGCGTTCGACCACGCTACCACCGGCACATCCCTGTTCTTAAAAATCAGATCGCTCTTTCGTGACGGTCGGTAGGGCATTTGTAAGAATCTTTGAAAAAAGATTCCAGTAATCTTTCCGCTGCTCTTCCTCTAAAAATATTCTTTTTAGAATACGAATTGTTTAATGACTTCGACCACGCGGCGAATTTGGGTTTCAGTTAATTCAGGATAAATCGGCAGGCTCAGGCATTCATGCGCTGCCATTTCCGCCACAGGGAAATCGCCAGGTTTATGGCCCAGATGAGCGTAGGTTTTTTGCAGGTGAAGGGGGATGGGATAATGC
>DATJXK010000242.1:0-14276 GCA_035500235.1 Pseudomonadales bacterium
GTCCCCGTGGAGCGAGATATGGTTCATACCATCATCCACACGCAGCACGCCGAACTTGAGAACATTTCTCGCCAATACCGCAGTCTCAGCTTCGTCCCCCCAGAACAACCGCCCATCCAGGTTGCAAAAGGCGAGAAAGAAAATGAACACTGCCAGCCCGGCATACATACAGGCCAGGCCAATGACCCGCGGACGGAGAGCATGGTTGGCTTCAAGTGGCATGGCCTGAGAACTCTCTCCGGTTCAATTTTTGTCCCTCACGGGGAATGAGATTCATTGGTCCTGGTGTTTAATTGATAAAACACGTACGGCATCCGATCCGGAGACGTCCGGTATTTATATAAATCCGGCTCGGGCACTGCATCAGAGAGATACGAAGAATGGATTTGTATCTGAATAGGCGTGTAGTAAGGCTTATAAGCGTCCGGCAGGGGGACGGCTGATTGCGCGACCACACCGGAAGCAGGGAAAGGCAAAAACCAATCCGGCAATGTTCCGGGATTGGGGGCCATAATGTGCCCGTTAATGACCACGAGCCCGGCATAAAACGTTAAGGGAAACTCAGGATCGAAGCTCAAAACGGTTTGGCCCGGGTGCGAATGCGTTTTAAAAAAAGCCAGTTCATCTACCAGCCGGTCCGTATAGGGCGTGGCCATGCCGGAGATATATTGAACCAGAGGAGAACGCAATGTATGCCCCTTTCGGAAAGGGAAGGCTGAGGCGATGGGCAAAAAATTGCTGGTCATTTGCACGACGATAAGGCCGATTGCCACGGCACGCCACCTTACATAACGAAAGGTCCATGCCGCAGCCAGCAAGCACATCAGCGGCAGCAGTGGCACCAGATAACGCATATAAATTCCCGGGGCGGCAAGGACAGTAAAAAAATACAAGACCAGTAAAAGCAATATAAACCATTCCCAACGTCGAATGGTTTCAGGGACTTCCGGTTGGCCGCGTTTCGAAAAAAACCCGATAAGTGGCAGTAGAAGGAAACAAAGAGGAATGAAGAAGAAATGAATCTCAAACAGATAATCCAAGGTCTTGGCCAAATAGCTTTCGTCGCCCATGGCTTTGCTTTGGCCCCAGGGATGCGCATAGATGAGCCACGGTGCTGCGGCGAGCACGAAAATACCCAGGGCGGCGGCCAACCGAAAGATGGCCTGCCTGCCTTGATTTCGAATGAACCAAGCCAGGCACAGTATCATTGGCAAGTTGGCGGCGACGACGATGTAGTTGCTGTAGAATTGGATGATCAAGGCCAAGGCAAACAGCCAAATCCCCCGTGGCCGCGAAGCGATCAATTCATAAGCTCCATAGACGAACAGTATTTCCGCAAAAATGGAGATTGGATAGTAACGGCATTGCCGCGCATGAAGCAGAAAAACTTCGGAAGTCGCCAGCAGGGCAACGGCTCCCATAGCAATCCAATGGCTCCGGTATATTTTAAAGGCCATTAGCGCCAGCAGCAGCAAACTGCACCAGCCAATCAATGCGAATGGCGCACGGGCCGCCCAGGTACTCGGCCCAAACAACATGAATGAGCTGGCCGCGAGGTAATTCTGCATCCACGGAGACCAGATCCAAACATGAGCGGGAGTTTCATCAACGGTACCGTGCAGAAGAATGTAGTTGGTGCCGTCATATGTTTGTGGCACGCCGAACTGGACGACGTTTTTCGCCAGGACCGCTGTCTCCGCTTCATCGCCCCAAAGCAAATGGTTGTCTAAATGATAAAAGAGCAGCCAGAACGCGAAGGTAAAAAGAAGGACGTAACCAGCGGGAACGAAAAATGTTTTGGCTGGTTTGGTTTCGTCCATTGATGGCCTGGAATTTCGCTCACGGCCGGCGCTCTTTAATCGCAGCCAAAATGTCGGCTATGACTTCGGCCTTTGGTTTGGCGCCGAGGTTGCCTTGGCCGTGGACACGCACGCTGACATTTCCAGCGTCCATATCGCGACCGCCGATGACGAGCATAGTGTGGACTTTCAACTGCTCCGCATCCTGGATTTTGCCATTGATTTTGTTTGAGGAAAAATCGGATTCGGCGCGGACGAAATTGGCGCGCAGTTCGTTGACGATTTGTTTGGCGTAACCGATGAGTTTTTCATCGTCGCCGATGGTCATGACACGGACCTGTTCGGGCGCGAGCCAGAGCGGGAAGTTGCCGGCGTAATGCTCGATGAGAAAGCCGATGAAGCGCTCGTGTGTGCCGAGCGGCGCACGATGGATGCACAGGGGCGTTTTGTCCGCATTATCGCGGTCGCGGTAAGTGAGGCCGAATTTTTTGGGCACGGCGAAGTCCACCTGGTTGGTGGCGATGGTGAATTCACGGCCAATCACGCTCCAGACCTGTACGTCAATTTTGGGGCCGTAAAACGCGGCTTCGTTGGGTACTTCAACATAATTGATGCCGGAGTTTTTCAAGACGTCGCGAACCATGTTTTCGGTATGAGCCCACAGTTCCGGTTCGTTCACGAACTTGGCGTTGTCGCCGGTCAGACGCGAAGGATCGTGCGTGCTGAAACGCATCTGGTATTTGCCGAGGCCGAAGATTTTGAAATATTTCAAATACATCTCGTTCACGGCATTAAATTCCTGGGCGAATTGCTCGGGGGTGCAATAAATGTGCGCATCGTTCATGTTGAGCGAGCGGACGCGCATAAGACCGAAGAGTTCGCCGCTCTGCTCGTAACGATAGCACGTGCCGTATTCGGCGAGGCGCAAAGGGAGGTCGCGATAGCTGCGAGGTTCGGCCGCAAAAATGCGGTGGTGATGCGGGCAGTTCATGGCCTTGAGATAATATTTCTCGCCGAGTCCGTCCTGCTCCATGGAAATTTCAAATGATTCACGCTCCAGTGTTTTAATCTTTTCTGCGTGGGCCTGTTCATCCTCGCGCTTGAGCTTGAGCAGTTCGTCCACGATGGCGAATTTTCGCCGGATCAACTCCTCGGAGCGCCCGCGTTCCTGCTCTTCCAGCAGCGTCATGGGCGGAAACATCGAATCCTTGTAAAGAATCGGGAGGTGTCCGCTGGTTAAATACATTTTCTCGCGCGCGATGTGCGGAGTTTTCACACGCACATATCCGGCGGCGAATTCGGTTTCCTTCGCCAGTTTTTCCAGTTCTTCGACAATGGCCGTGCCTTTGGGCAGCCAGAGCGGCAGGCCGGGGCCGGTGAATTCCGTATCAATGCTAAAAAGTCCCATCTCCGCGCCAATCTTCCGGTGGTCGCGTTTCTTCGCTTCTTCGACCATGGTGAAGTAGGCCTCCATCTCGGTCTTGTTTTTGAAGGCGGTGCCATAGATACGCTGAAGCTGGGGGTTGCGCTCATCACCTTTGTAATAGGCACTCGCCACGGAAGTGAGTTTGAACGCGCCGATATTGCCAGTGCGCATGACATGCGGCCCGGCGCAGAGGTCGAGGAAATCGCCGTTCTTGAAATAGGAAATGGGTTCGCCCTCGGGAATGGTTTCGAGGTTGCCGATTTTGAATTTGCTGGGATTGCCGGGGCGTTCCGCCAGGCCGCCGAGACGGCCGGTTTCTGCATCTTTGATGGCCTGTTCGCGGGTAACGACGATTTTCTCGAACGTATTGTTGGCCTTAATTTCCTTCTTCATCTCTTCCTCGATTTTGGAGAAATCTTCGGGCGAGATGCGATGTTTGAGGTCAACGTCGTAATAAAATCCGTTTTCGACGGGCGGGCCGGCGGCGAACTGGGCGTCGGGCCACAGGCGCAGGATGGCGGTAGCCATGACATGCGCGGCGGAATGCCGGATGCGCTCCAGGTCGGTCATTTTGCCGCGATCATCGAGAGTCTTACGTTCTTGCATAAATCGTGAAGGTGTAAGAGAGCAGAAAATTAAGGGAAATACAAGTTCCGGCTTGCGCGGGCGAAACCGTTTTACCCGGGGCCCGGCCATGAAAGCTTGCGGTTTAAAACCGGCGCACGTTATATTTGTATTAATATAACGTGGCATGCCGTTGATGAATCCATTTGGCAGGGCCAACTAACAGATTCTATGATTCCAACATGACTTCGACGAATCCATCTGGAAAGAAACTGTTTGCGGTTTATCTCGGCGGGCGGGCGCCACGTTGCAATACGGAACTGCATGACGTGGTGTTCATCGCAGGAGAGTCCATTGAGACATCCTATGAGCGACTCATGGACAAATGGTTCGGCGACCCGCTGCGGCTCCATATTGATTCATGGGTGGAACTGCAAGTGGCGGATGGACACCGGGTCACTCTCCAGCCGCATCCGCCAGCGCCGGGCAATAAACTATACTTTATTAATTTAGGCGCTTATTTGCCCGGGCAATTCACTGAGCTTCATGCCAACGCTTTTGTGGTGGCAGCGAATGAGGCGGACGTCAAGAAGCGCGCCAAGGCGGAATTGTTGCAAGGGACGCAATCAATCCATACGGATGACCTCTATGATATTGATGACTGCCTGGAAATTACGGAGGTGGATGGGCAGCATATTCATCTGGAGCCCGCGCCGGGAGCATTACCGCCTGAACCGTACAGTGCTTATCACATCATTCCACCGGACGTAGTGGCGGCTTATGCCGCGCGTCGTACGGTGTAATCACTTTTCTTTGCGTTATGACGATGAGGCCATCTTTGAAGCAGGAACGGGAGGAAATTCAAGAACAGCTTTCTTCGTTTGGGGCGCGGCTGCGGGAGCTGCGCCTGCAACGCGGTTTGACTTTGCAGGAACTGGCTGCTCAAAGCGGCCTTTCGAAGGCATTTTTGTCCCGACTCGAATCGGGAGACCGCCAGGCATCCATTTCGGCCGCGCTCACGCTATCGAAAATTTTCCGCGTTTCTTTGGCTTCCCTATTTGAATCGCCTGTGACCGGCGGTTTATGCACGGTTATTCGGGCCGCTGAGGTGGTGGAGAAATCGGCCAACGGATTGAAATATGCCCCGTTATCCAATGCCGATCGTTTTTTTAATGTGCGACCGATGCGGGTAAAAGTGCCGCCATCCCGGCGGGGCAGCGAACATTATCGTCACGAGGGTGAGGAATGGATCTATGTTTTGCACGGGAAACTTACGCTCTCGCTCGCCGGCAAAACGTATGAGCTGGAAGAGGGTGACGCGGCGCATTTTGAATCACACCTGCCCCATCGACTGATAGCGCGAGGCGGCCGGGAAGCGGAAATTTTAGTAGTGGCCGCGCCGGATTGGAGCAGGCCAACCAGTCCCGTCTTCAACGAGCGCCGGTCCATCCCCGCCAGCGGATTTCTGGCTTTACCCCAAGGAAAGCCGGATCATTCCATTACAGCGGAATCAGGACGAAAAGGCGGCAACAAAAAATAGGCCAGCCAAGCCCAAATCTTCCAGCCAGACATTGACGGATTTATGAAGGAATAGCGGAGTAGAACAAAAAGCCTAGGGCGCACAGCTTGACGCGCCACCGGTATATCTTCATTTTCAATGGAAATGAAATCCACCAAACAAACAGTCCTCTTCTCCACCCTATTACTTGGTTTCGCCCTCGCCGTAAGGCAAACCTCCGCGCAGGACTCCGGTAAAGGCGTGGAACTATTCAACGGCAAGGATTTTACAGGCTGGAAGTTTTTTGCCCGCACCAATGCTGACCCGATGCAGACGTGGAGCATTTCCGATGGGATGATTCATTGCACCGGCAAACCGAGCGGATACATGTACACGGACAAAACGTATCATGATTTCAAGGTGACGGTGGAATGGCGGTTTCCCAAAACGATGACGCGTCCGGTTAACACGGGTGTGCTGGTTTTTTTGCACGATCGCGAACCGGATCTTAGCCCGAAAGTCATTTGGCCATTTTGCATGGAATGCCAGGGCATGCACGATCACATGGGCGATTTCTGGCTGCACGGCGGCATCACCTGCAACGAGCCCACCAACCTGCCGCATGGCGGAATAAAAATGCTGCTGCCCTCCAACGAGAGCCCTGTCGGCGATTGGACGACGTACAGCGTCATTTGCCGGAGCAATACCGTTGAAATTGTCGTCAACGGCAAGAGCATGAACAAAGCCACGGGAGTAAATGCAACGTCCGGCTACATTGGCATCCAGAGCGAAGGCGGGCCGTTTGATTTGCGCAAAGTGTATGTCGAACCGCTGGAATAAACTGTCGCGGTAACTAAATTTCGGATTCGCCACCTCATCCCGATTCTCTCCGCCGGAGAGGAAGAATTCTCATCGCATCCTCTCGGAGTGAGGGAGGTGGTGTCCGTTAAACTTTTCTGAAAAATCTGTCCCCTTTTATAGCGTTGCGTAAATGTATGGGTAAATGACCACAGACAACATGGAACTGGTGCGGGAGTATGCCCGGCATCATTCTGAGGAAGCGTTTGCGATGCTGGTGTCGCGGCACGTCAACCTGGTCTATTCGGTAGCATTGCGGCAGGTAGGCGACCCGCAACTGGCGGAAGAAGTGACGCAGGCGGTCTTCATCATCCTCGCACGCAAAGCGGGTTCGCTGGGTGCGCAAACGATTCTCTCCGGCTGGCTTTGCCGCACGGCGCGATATGCCAGCGCCAATGCGTTAACGATTCAACGACGGCGTGAGCGCCGGGAACAGGAGGCCTATATGCAGTCTGCTTTGACGGAATCAGAATCGCAAGAGTGGACGCAAATCGCCCCGTTGCTGGACACGGCGCTGGGCCGGTTGAGCGAGAAAGACCATAACGCCATCGTGCTGCGTTTTTTTGAGAGCAAGAATTTCGGGGAGATGGGCGTGGCCCTGGGAACGACGGAAGACGGCGCGAAAAAGCGCGTGAGCCGGGCGCTGGAAAAATTGCGGTCGTATTTTGCCAAACACGGTGTGAATTCGACGACGACGGCCATTGCGCGCACGATGGCTGCCAATTCGGTAGTACCCGCGCCGGCGGCGCTGGCAAAAATGGCAACCGCCGCCGCAGTGGCAAAGGGCGCGACGGCCTCGACTTCGACCTTAACCCTTATCAAAGGAGCATTGAAAATTATGGCATGGACCAAGGCGAAAACGGCCATCGCGGCCGGCGTAGTGATATTGCTGGCGGTCGGAACAACGACGGTGACGGTGAAAGCCGTACGAAATTACGATGATAACAAATGGGACAAAGGTGGGCCGCTGAGTTCAAGGGCGCTGGACAAAGCGCCACATGTCGTAAGAATCATTCCGACCAGATTTCCAAATGACGGCGGATGGCTCACCAGCAATAATCGAGCACTGGGCAGAGATGCCACCGCCGGCGAGATTGTGCTGGCAACTTATAGCGTCCTGGAAACACGCGCCATTTTTTCCACGGCATTGCCCGCGAGAAAATACGATTTCATTTCCAATGTAAATTCGCCAGGCAATGCGGCGCTGAAAGAGGAAATCAAAAAACAATTTGGCGTCGTCGCGCGACAGGAAACATTCGAAACTAATGTTTTATTCCTCCGCGTGAAACAGGCCAATGCACCGGGATTAAAAAAGGCAAAAGGCAACCAGAGCGCGTCTTCCTCGAGGTCCATGAATGGAGAATATAAACTCAGTAATGGACCTATTGGCAATTCCGTCTTTTTTTTCGAACACGTACTACAAATCCCAGTCATTGATCAAACCGGGCTGCAGGGAAACTATGACATTGACCTGACCTGGGACTACCAAAATGGCGGGGAGGAAAACCTGAAACAGGCAACAGCCAGCCAACTGGGAATGGAACTAGTGCCGGGTACCGCGCCGGTTGAATACCTCATTGTGGAGAAAGCCAAATGATTCAGATACAAATTTGAGGCTTGCGGTGCCCATCTAAACCCTAAGAAGTATTCCCGACTATGGGTTTTTATCCGGCAGGCCGGCAGAATTTTTTACGACAAGATTTTCGACTTTTTGCGTGCGCATGATTTCGCCGCGGGAGGATTTTTGAGTGTCGAAGTGGTCTAGCATTACCCCATCGGCGTCATCAATTTGCAATGAAGGGCGGGTATCCGGTTGATCGAAGGTGATTTGGACATTTTTCAGCGTTAGATTTTTAATATGGCGTACGTATAGTCCGGCGGCAGGCCGCAGGCCGAAACTGCGAGGTGAATAGTCGCGGGGATACGGGGGTACGATGTCCGCCGCAGCAGCGTTTGTAAAACCGCCAGGGTAATTGATTTTCACATTTTCAAGGGTGATGTTTTCCAGATCCGAGTCTTTCCAGCCGCTGATTGTGGCAGCCTGCACTGGTCCCTGGCGGCCGGGTATGCACTGACTGATGGTCACGTCCATCATGTGAACGTTTTTAATGGTGCCCACTTTTGCGCCAGGCTCGCCCGTGCGCAGGCGGTCCCAGATGAGAAAATAAATCGGGCAAGCCGCGCCAGTGACGACGATATTACTGTAATTAACGTCATCAACGACCGCGCTGTCACCGCTGGTGATGCCGATGCCGGCTTTCATGGCGCGTCCTATGTGGATGTTCCAGAAGTTGCAATTATGAAAATCGCCGGCGGTTTCGGAACCGAATTGCAGGCCGTTGCAACCGGACTCAAAATAGGAATCCCAGACATAAACGTTTTCGCTATTAATACGGCGGCCGAGGGCATAATCGCTTTTGACCCCGATGGTGTCGTCAACGCAGCCAGTAAAGTTGCAGTTATGGATTTGTACGTCGCTGCAACCCATCAGATCTACACCGTCGCGGGATTCTTTGATGACGATGCCGTTGAGTGTGACATCCCGGCAATCGTTGAGAAGGTAACAAAAATGGCCACCTTTTTCGTGAGTGATGTTTTCGAAGTCGAGATTTTTACCGACCTTGACGGTGATGAGTTTATCACCGTTACCGGGCTTGGGATCGCCATGGCCGATGGCAGGGCCGCCGTCGATTTTTCCGCCAACGATGGCAACGTTCTCGATATTTTCGCCGTACAAAAGTGAATCGTGAAAATGACTATGGCCTCCGTCCTGGTATTTGCCCCATGGATTTGACTCGGCAGGCTCAAAGGCTCCGCGCAGACCGAAAATCGTGGCATCAGAATCAAGCGAGAGACGCACATTACTCAGCAGATGAATGGAACCCGCACCGTAGCGGCCATTGGGAAAATAAACTGTGCCGCCGCCAGAGGCGTTGCATTCCTCGATCGCTTTATTGATGGCCGGAGTGTCGTTGGCCACACCATCGCCTTTTGCGTCGAAATTTTTCACGTTGTAGATTTTGTCCGCGAATTTTGGCCTGGGGAAATTAGGGGGCGTGAAAGGATTGTTATCCGCCCAAAGTGGCCAAGCTAAAAAAATCAGGAACATCCAGCAGGCGAATGATTTGGGGCGCATGTTTACTACATAGAATAAGCGGTAAAAAACCGTCTACCATTATACGTTCGTACTAGAAGATAAGTTCAGGCCGCCATGGCTTTGCCGGCGAGCCATCCCGTAGTCCAGGCCGCTTGGAAGTTGAAGCCACCGGTGATACCGTCGATGTCCAGCACTTCCCCGGCAAAGAAGAGGCCCGGCGAAATTTTGCTTTCCATGGTTTTGAAATTCACTTCGCCCAAACGGATGCCACCACAGGTGACAAATTCATCTTTGTTCAAGCTTTTGCCCGTAACCGCAAATTCGGAGCGAAGCAACTGACGGATCAATTGATGTTGTCCCGAATGCGAGACCGTTCCCCAGCGAGTATCCCGTGAAATGCCAGCGGCGAGGACCAGTTGTTCCCACAGCCGCCCGGGAAGAGGCGAGATGGGGAAATTGACGATGGCTTTGGCGGGTTGTGAGCGACGGCGCGCTTTAAATTCAGCGGAGAGTTTTTCCTCGTTCATCTCTTGCAGCCAATTGATGAGGAGTGGAAAGTGATAGTTTTTCGCGTGCAATTCGCGTGCGCCCCAGGCGGACAAACGTAAAATAGCGGGGCCACTCACACCCCAATGCGTGATGAGCAGCGCGCCCTGTTCGCGAAGCTTTATTTCAGGAATTGCGGCGGCGACATTTTCCAAAGAAATCCCGGCGAGTTCACGCAGCCATGGTGTTTCGATGTGGAAAGTGAACAAGGATGGCACGGGGGCTTCCAGGGAATGGCCAAGGGAAACAGCCAATTGGCCGAGCGCCGGCGTGCGACAGCCACCGGTAGCGAGTAATAATTTATCGCAGGCCAGGGTTTCACCATTGGAGAGTGCCAGCTCGAATCCGCTGTTTTTTTTGACGGCACGGTCCACGGCACAATTGGCCTTTAGTTTTATGCCAGCATTTCGTGCCGCATGCAGCAGGCAATCGATGATTGTTTGCGAAGAGTCGGTCACGGGAAACATACGACCGTCACTTTCGGTTTTTAATTTCACGCCGCGCTGAGCAAACCAGGCAACAGCATCGCTGGCCTGGAACTGGTTAAAGGGCGCAATCAGTGTTCGCTCGCCGCGCGGATAGCGCGTAGTCAATTCGCGCGCGTCAAAGCAGGCGTGGGTGACATTGCAACGACCACCGCCGGATGTTTTTACCTTGGAAAGAAAGTGAGACGTTTTTTCGAGAATGAGAATTTCCGCGCTCGCCTGCGTGTCGTGCCGGCGTTCGGCGCAGGTAATGGCGGCAAAAAAACCGGCGGCCCCGCCGCCGACGATGACGATGCGTTGCGGGTTGGCAGTTAACACGCCGTTGGTTCCGGTGCTGAGTTAGATGGCATTTTTAGGCTTCTGTTTGATGAATGATACCAAACATGCCATACCTCAGAAAACCAGAAAGCAAAACACCATTGGTGCAATAACCACGATGAAAATGCGATCCAACGGCAACCTATCGGCTCCAGTCCCGAAGAGTAATAAAATGGCAGGCACCGGAATCACTACGCCACATGGGCCGCCTCCGCCAGCGAAGCCGGGAGTAAATGCTAAAGCAAAAGTTAAAGCCCGAGGAAGCTGCCTCATCCAAAACAATTGAATATGGCGGCTCAGCCACCAAACTACGAGCAGCGGAATCACCCCCGCCAGTGTCATGAACAAATAAAAAGGCCATAGTGCATCCATAAGCGTGCCGTGTGCTTTTGCCAGACAATATACGATAATTGGCTCCTATTTCAAAGCTCTCCACCACAAGCTTGCACTTCTCTCAGGCGGAGTTAGCCTTGCGGTGTGACCACAACAGAAGGGAAAACCAATGAGACTACTGCGCCGGGAAATGTCGTCCTACGGCAACCCGTCTTTGCGACGACCCATTGGTCCATGGTGTTGACCGCGGGGCGTTCGGACACGACACGCGCACAAGACGCGCTTTCCAAACTTTGTTCCACATATTGGTATCCGCTTTACGCTTACGTGCGACGGCGTGGTTATTCGGCGCATGACGCGCAGGATTTAACGCAGGCATTTTTCGCGCAGTTGCTCGAACGGCAATCACTGGCGAGCGCGGACCCAAACCGCGGACGATTTCGCTCTTTCATGCTGGGGGTGATGAACCATTTCCTGGCGAACGAATGGACGCGGGCACAGGCACAGAAACGCGGCGGCGGAGCGAAACTTCTGCCGTTGCAATTTGACACTGCGGAGACGCGTTACGGGCATGAGCCGGCTGACCATATAACGCCGGAACAAAACTACGAGCGGCGATGGGCGATGACGCTGCTGGAAGAAGTCCTGCGGCGGCTGGCGAGTGAATACAAAGAGGAAGGACGCGCGGAACTTTTTGCGGAGTTGAACCCGTGCCTGGTGGGTGAACGCGCCGCACAACCTTATGCCGAATTGGCGGTACGGCTGGGTGTAAACGAAGGCACGGTGAAATCAGCTGTGCATCGCATGCGCCAACGCTATCGACAGTTATTGCGGGAAGAAATCGCCCATACGGTGGCGATACCGGGCGAAGTGGATGCGGAACTGCACCATTTATTCAATGTGCTGGGCGGCAGATAACGCATATCTGCTTTCTCCATGGACTTGCGATGGTTATGCAGAGACAAGTTTTTTCGTCGTTTTGGGGGCATTTTTCAGGTGTGGATAACGTTTTTGTTGGCGAAAACCGGCTCTTTAAGACTTGGCGATTTGCAATTTTAGCGTTTTAGATTCTTGCAAAATACCTGAAAAAACCGCTGAAAAAGCTGAAAAAGGCCGCTAAATACTAGGAATATTAAGAAAATGAAAAAACGCGCATCGTTGAGGTTTTGGGCGTTTTGAATTGTGAATAACCTCTGAACAAGTGCGTTGGCGTTATTTTCCTGCAACCTTTTACAGTTGTTTCCGTAGTAACTGTTAGAAGTAAATTTTAAACCTTATGAAGAAACTCTTTATCCCGGCGTTGATTTTTTGTGGTTTGCTGGCGGGTTGTGCGAGCGATTTCAGGATTGGCGGCGGCTCGAAGACGGATTCGACCACCAGTAACAATTCGACCAGCAACAATAGCACAACCAACAACAGCCAGCATCCGACTGCTGGTGAGGAAATCATTGAGCCGACCGTTGGCCAGCAGCTGATTGATTTGAAGAAAGCGCGGGACTCAGGCGCCATTACAGAGGCAGAATACGAAGCGGAAAAGGCAAAGCTCCTCAATGAAAAATAATGGCATGAAAAAAATTATCATTTCTTCACTGGCCGGAGTCACCCTCATGGTGTGGCTTACCGGATGCAGCTTCGCGCTAGGGACCGGTTCCACCACAAAAGTTGTGAATGCGACCGTTGGGCAACAATTGATTGACCTGAAGAAGGCCAAAGATATTGGGGCGTTGAGCGATGCTGAGTATGACCAGGAGAAGGCCAAGATTCTTAATTCCAAACAATAAGCGTCGAAACGGACGATTATGGGAACCGAACGAATTTGTCCAAACTGCCGGAAGCCGTTGCCGCCGGATGTGCCGCTAGAGCTTTGTCCGGAATGCCTGATCAAAGCCGGCTTCCCAACAGGAACGGAGCCGGGTTCGGGAGGTATTGGAAGATTTGTGCCGCCGCCGATCGAGGAAATCGCCAAATTATTTCCCCAGTTTGAAATACTCAGCCTGATTGGCAAAGGCGGGATGGGTGCGGTTTACAAGGCCCGGCAGCCGGCCCTTGACCGGTTCGTCGCACTAAAAGTGCTGCCGCCGGCGGTGGCCAATGATCCCGGTTTCGCCGAGCGCTTTAACCGTGAAGCGCGGGCCCTGGCACGCCTGAGCCACCCCAATATCGTCGTAGTCTATGATTTCGGCACGGCGGGCACGCTGAATTACCTGGTCATGGAATTTGTGGATGGCACTAACCTGCGGGAAATCGAACAAGCAGGGAAGCTTTCCGCGGAACAGGCGCTGGCCATCGTCCCGCAGATTTGCGAGGCGCTTCAATTCGCGCATAACGAGGGTATCGTGCACCGTGATATCAAGCCGGAAAATCTTTTGATCGATAAAAAAGGCCGGCTGAAAATCACCGACTTTGGCATCGCCAAAATTCTCGATGTAGCAACGGGCAAAGTGGCCCTGACCGGCGCGAAAGATGTGGTAGGCACGCCGCATTACATGGCGCCGGAACAGATTGAAAAACCGCAAACGGTGGACCATCGCGCGGATATTTATTCATTGGGCGTAGTTTTTTACGAGATGCTCACGGGTGAATTGCCGCTGGGGAAATTTTCTCCGCCGTCAAAAAAGGTTCAGGTGGACGTGCGGCTGGATGAAGTGGTGCTGCACACGCTGGAGAAAGAGCCCGAGCGCCGATATCAGCAGGCGAGCCAGGTAAAGACAGATGTGGAGACCATTGCGGGAACGCCACCGCCGATAGGGGGTGTCGCGCCGCCGATTTCTCCCACGCCATCGCAAGAAGCGACGAGTGACAAGATTCTGCTGCCGACGTTCCTGCTGGCGTTCTTTTTTGGCTGGTTCGGCGCACACCGGTTTTACGTAGGGAAAATTGGAACGGGCATCGCGCAGTTGTTCACCCTGGGCGGCCTGGGTATTTGGGCGACGATTGACTGGATATTGATCCTTTGCAAAGTGTTCACGGACGGCAAAGGGCGGCGCATCACCAATTGGTGGCATCCCGGCCCGTCACACCAGCCCGCGCCGCCTAAAATGCCTGAGCCTCCCATCGCGAAGGGGACTCCATCCGACGTCAACCCCACGATGATTATTGCTCCGGCAGTGGCGTTATTGGTCGCCGGTTGCATGAAATTATTTGGCGCGCTGATGGCTCTCCTCTTCTTTCAATTTGGGTGGAGCATTACGCCACTGACTTCGGCCTTTGGGCACATTGGATTTCCGATCATAGGATTTCATTGGGGCATATTAGCCGTTTTTAGCACAATCCTGTTCTCGGTGACTCCCGCGCTGGTCATTATTTATGGCGCGGTGGAAATGATGCGGATACGAAGTTACGGCTGGGCGAT